>JBKQIP010000112.1:0-6547 GCA_052148295.1 Acidimicrobiales bacterium | reverse complement strand
TCAACCTGTCCCCCGGCCAGACCAGGGCCAACCTGGTCGTGGCCACGCTGAACGCCTCGGGGCAGATCATCATCGACAACAGCGCCGGCAGCACCAACGTCGTGGTCGACGTCGAGGGGTGGTACTCGTAGCCGGGGGCGAAAGGACTGAAGTCATTCGGCTCTCGCCGATGGCGACACCACGCAAGGCCCCGAGTAGACCCGATGCAAAGAGCCTCTATGTTCCAGATGGAACTGTATTCCTCGCTCAGTCCAGATCGGCAAGAGCCGATGCAGCGCGACGTGCGACCGTCCCGTACCCGTGCGTCGTTGCTGCAGCCTGCGCTCTGGTGAGCAGCTCCCGTGCCCTCTCGAGGTCGCCCGAACCACGGCGTTCCAACAGCATTCTTCCCCAGGAGAGGTCAGACCGGGCCGCAAAGAAATTCGCGCCGACCCCCTCGCTCATCGCGGCAGAATGCGAGAAATATGATTCCGCCTCGCTAAATCGACCAAGGACCGTGGCCAGGCCACCGAGCGTGCGACTGATCGGGCCATATGTGGCGACGTCGGTGTAGAGCCACTGGTCCGCGAAGGGCGACAGGCATTCGAGCATGGGACCGACGAACTCGGGCTCGTGGAGTTCAACGGCCGCGTCGGCGTAAGCGATCATCCCGGTGAGCCATGTTGGGTCCTGTGGCAGATCGAACCCGGCGGTCGCAAATCCCTGCAATAGCTGCCGGGACTCCTCAGCATGGTCGGCCTCCGAATGGGCCAGAGCGAGAGCAGCGACGAACACCGGTAAACCGGGATTGTCATCTATTGCCTGCAAGATCATCGGGATCAGATCACTCAACGTTCCCCGCCACAGACTCACCATAATGAACTGCGCACCGAAGATGACAGCAGCGTCCGGCTGACCGCCATCCATCCCGATCTGGAGGGCCTCCATCGCCCACTTTTCCGCCTCATCGGTGTCGCCAGCGATCAGAGCCCTCGTGGCGCGCTGGAGGGTGTGCACCCAGGTCAGGAAGGGTTGGTCGAGCTGCTCGACGAGAGGAGTCTTTATTTCAAAACAGCGGTCCATCTCAACAATGTCTCCCGAACATGCGGCCGTGAACCGACGACCACTCGCAGCGGAACACAGCAGGAGGGGATCGCCGATGCGTTGGGCACGGACGAGAGCGTCAGCTGTACGAGCCGAAGACCACGGAAGCAGGGACGGCACCGCGAGCGGGAGGGAGACGTGGTTGAGAACTCGCACGATGGTGACATCATCGCCACTGTCCTCTGCAATAGCGATCGCTTCGTCTGCGAGATCCTTGCGGCGATCAAGTGGGCTCCCAATTGTGAGCTCTGAACACAACATGGCAAGCAGAAGCGCCCGCTCTGGACGCTCGGTGATGAGTCGATCGAGAGCGATCTCCAACACCTCGACCTTCTCGGCATCAATGGTATCGACAGTGCTGAATGTTCCCCGGTCATTGGCCAGTGTTGCAGCGACCAGTCGATCGGTGTCGCCAATATCGGCAGCTCGTCGCGCAGCGCCGAGAAGAGTGTCGCGAAACTCGGGATCTCCGGTCTGACGTTGAGCGGTCCCTAATCCAATGCGAAGATCGAGCCCAAGCTCCTCATCCGGATCGCTGACGCGTGCACAGATATCGAGTGCTTGCGAGTAATAGCGGAGTGCATCGTCAGGAGCTAACCCAATCAGCGCCGCATCGGCGGCTTGGCGTGAGTAGTCGATCGCCTTCATTAGGTCCACGGGCTGAGTGGCATTGAACCAGTGGCGGGCAAGTTCGCCGACGCGCGCTCCTGGCCGTTCGCCGCAGAGTTCCTCCAAAGCTTCTGCGACCTGGCGGTGCGCACGAGCTCGGCGGGTTGGACCAAGGTCCTCGTACAGAGTGTGCTGTATGAGGGCGTGGGCGAAGATGTAGCGACCTGCAGTATTGGCAAGCTCCCGTACCAGCGCGATCGCTCCCGCCGCGTCGAGGATGTCGAGCAGTTCCTCTTCGGTATTCCCGGTGGCCCGGGCCAGAACTTCGAGGTCGAAATCCCGACCGATGACCGCCGCTATGGAGAGTACGTGTTCGGCCGCTGGTCCCAGTCGCCCAACTCGGGCACCGATCACCATGCGGACACTTTCGGGCAGGGCGATTTGCTCGGGGGGGCCCGACGCCGTCCATCGTCCGGCGCTGTCCTGGTAAATGGCACCGATCTCTGAGAGGTGTCGAAGAACCTCGCTCACGAAGAATGGGTTGCCGTCCGTCTCGTTATGGACAGCGTGAGCGAGCGCCACCCCGGCGTCATCCATAGCCTGACCGGCGGCGGCCTCCATGAGAGAGAGCACCCCAGTGTCATCGAGCCCGGCCATATCGATGCGTGAGACTCCATTCTGTCGATGCAGCGCGGCGAGGGTTTCAACGAGGGGGTGGGTCCGCGACAATTCACTATCGCGATATGTCGCGATGACCAACACCCGCATAGCTTGCTCGGCCGCGATGAGGTGCCGCAGAAGCAGCAGGCTTCCCTTGTCGGCCCATTGCAGGTCCTCAAGTACAAGGACGACAGGCCGGTCTTCTGATGCTTTCGCCAAGAGGCGGACCACTGCGGTGAAGAGCAGGAAGCGCTCGGTGTCGGCGTCGGTGGCCTTCGAGAGAGGGAGTTCAGGGAACCTCCTCGAAAGGGCCGGGGCCAGTCGAACCAGATCCGCTCCATACTCTTCGACATCAGTGACGAACTGGTCCTCGGGGGCGTGGGTGACGTAGTGGTTCAGGGCCTCGGCGAAGAGTTGGTACGGGGTTGCGAGGTCTTCTTCGCAGTGTCCGAAGAGGACACAGGCCCCATCTTCAAATGCGGCCCGCGCCGCCTCGGCCACGAGCGCCGTCTTGCCGATACCGGCCTCACCCGAGATCAAGAGGGCCTCACGCACCTGTTCTCCGAGCACGCGCTTGTGGGCGTCGGCGATCGCCTGTGTCTCCGTCTCTCGTCCGACCACACCCACCGTGGGTCGCACGGCAAGACGGCCGGGGAGCGGGATGGAGATGCTCGAGTCCATCACCCTGATCGGTTCCCAGAGCACCTCGACAGTCTCGACCGGGTCCGACAGGCCCTTCAGACGGAGCTCACCTAGGGTGCGGCACTGGTGGCGGTTGCGCCGACCGGCCATCAAACGCACCACGTGGGCAGCCAGGACCTGCCCCCCCGCACAGGTGGCACAGAGCCGGGCCGCCTCGATGACGGGATCGCCAAAGTAGTCGTCGCCCTCTCTGGTGACCTCGCCTTGGCTCAATCCAACCCGAAGGCCGATCGCCAACTCGCGCCCACGATTGTCTCGTTCGACGCCCTGTTGCATGGAGACCCCGCAGGCCAACGCAGCGGAAGCGGAGTCGAACACCACCATGAGTCCATCACCCAGGTTCTTCACCTCGGTGCCCCCCGTCTCGGCCAAGGCCTGGCGCAAAATCGAGAAGTGCCCGCGACGGACCTCATCTGCAGCTTCGGGTGAGAGCTGTTGGGACAGCTCCGTGGAACTCACCACATCGGTGAACAGGACCGCCACGTTCTCGGTGGTCATCGCCGACGCCCTCCTGCCAGCATTGTCTTACCGTCGCGAGGGCTGGCAATCTACACCCTTGACCTGCACGAATGTCGAATTCTGGCCGTGCCCGGAGCGGGACTCGAACCCGCACGTCCTTTCGAACAACGGCTTTTGAGGCCGCCGCGTCTGCCGATTCCGCCATCCGGGCCGGAGCGCCGATCCTACAGGTGCGATCTACGGTGAGGGGGTGGACGGTGGCGTGCGGTGAAGTTGTCCGGCGTCGAATTGATCCGGGTGGAGGTGCCCTTCCACCGCGAGATCGGCACGGCGGCGGGCGTGCACCGGAACCGGTCGCTGCTCTTCGCTCGCATCGAGACCACCGAGGGGGAGGGGTGGGGCGAGAGTGCCGCCATGAGCGCGGGGACCCTGGTCGATCCGGGCGTGGACGACGTCGAGCGGGCCATGGCGCAGCGGGGGATACGGCGCCTGTGCGACGCCAGCGCCGCCCGGGGCGGGGAGCTACCGGCCGCCGGAGAGATCGTGCCGCTCTTCGGGACCACGCCGGTCGATCGGATGATGGGGGCCACCTTCGAGATGGCTGTGCTGGACGCCGAGCTCCGCCGGGCCGGGCGCTCGCTGGCCGAGGGATTGGGGGTCGGGCCCGGCTTCGAAGCCATGCCGGTGGGGGCGGCCGTCGGCATACCCGAGGGCCGCGACCTCGGGCTGTTGCGCCACGCGGTGGCGGGCCAGGTGGCCCTCGGGTGCTCGAGGCTGCGCCTGAAGATCGCCCCGGGGTGGGACATGGAGCCCGTCCGCACGGTGCGGGAGATGTGCCCCGAGCTGGCGCTCCAGGTCGACGCCAACGGCTCGTACCGCCTGGGGACCGGGAGCGGGAGGGGCAGCGGCGGGGGCGGGGTCGATGACCCGGCCTCGGCCGACGGCCTGGCCCGGCTGGCCGACTGGGGGGTGCTGTGTGTGGAGCAGCCCCTGCCGCCGGCCGACCTGGCGGCCCACGCCGAGCTCGGCCGGCGTCTGGGCGTGCCGATCTGCCTCGACGAGTCGCTCACCTCACCCCGGCGGGTGCTCGATGCGCTGCGGTACGGGGCCTGCCAGGTGGCCTGCCTCAAACCGGGGCGCCTCGGCGGCCTGGGGGCGGCCCGCCAGGCCCATGCCGCCTGTGTCGACGCCGGCGTCCCGGTCTTCGTCGGCGGCTTCTTCGAGGCGGGACTGGGCCGCGCCGCCAATTTGGCCCTGGCGGCCAGCCTGGCGCAGCAGGCGGTCGGGCTGGTCGGCGACCTGGGTGACCCGTCGTCGTACCTGGCGATCGACCCGTGCGGCTATCCGGCCGTGCGGCTGGGCTGGGTCACGGTGCCCGTCCACGCCGGCGTCGGGCCGCCCCCGCAGGCGGATCGCCTGGCCCAGCTGGCGGTGCAGCGTCGCTGGTTCCCGGCCACGTACACTTGACGCTCCATGCATCGCGCCCTCCTCGAGCGACGAATACGCGACGTGCACTCCCGCCTGGTGCGGGCGCGCGAAGAGCTGGCCGTGCTCGACGAGCAGCTGGACGTCGTCCTCGAGACCGCCGAGGAGGCCCGAGTACGCTCCCTGGTCTCCGAGACGCCCCTGGCGGCGCACGAGCACAGCGAGGCCAAGCGCCACGCCGATGCCATGGTCAGGGCCCGGGCCGCCCAGGCCAACCTGGTCGACGAGCTCGAACGGCGACAGGACGAGTTGCTGGCGGATGTGAGCACCGGTCGATCGTGACCAAGAGCGGGGGGAGCAGCAAGACCGCGGGCGGCCCGGCCGGCGACGCCGCGGGTACGGGGGCGGTGCGCGTCGTCATCGCCGAGGACGAGGCCATCATCCGGCTCGACCTCAAAGAGGTCCTGACCTCGGCCGGCTACGACGTGGTGGGCGAGACCGGACGGGGCGACGAGGCGGTGCAGCTGGTCGAGGAGCACCAGCCCGATCTGGCCATTCTGGACATCAAGATGCCCGGTATGGACGGGTTGCGGGCGGCCCGCGAGATCACCACCAACCACCAGGTGGCCGTGTTGCTGCTCACGGCCTTCAGCCAACGCGACCTGATCGAGGAGGCGCGCGATTCCGGTGTGGCGGCCTACCTGGTCAAGCCGTTCCAGCCTCGCGAGCTGCTGCCGGCCATCTCCGTGGCCCTGTCCAAGGCGCGCGAGGAGTGGGCCATCGCGGCCGAAGACGCGGCGCAGGCCTCCGAGGACAAGATCGCCACCCGGCGGCTGGTCGATGAGGCCAAGACGGTGCTGATGGACCGCAACGACCTCACCGAGGAGGAGGCGTTCAGCTTCATCCAGCAGACCGCCATGCAGAATCGCACCCGCATGGCCGACGTGTCCCGGCAGATCGTCGACGGCATCCTCGAGCAGTAGGTGCCGCCGGTGGAGGAACGATCGGGCCCGCTGTTCCTGCTCGACGGCATGTCACTGGCCTTCCGCGCCTTCTTCGCCCTGCCCGACACGTTGTCCACGTCCACCGGAGAGGTGACCAACGCCCTGAACGGGTTCGTCTCCATGGTGGCGTACATCGTCAAGGACCATCACCCCGGGGCGCTGGCCGTCGCCTTCGACCTGCCCGGGGAGACCTTCCGCGACGACATGGTCGAGGGCTACAAGGCGGGGCGGGCCGAGACCCCCGATGCGCTGCCGCCCCAGTTCGAGATGATCCGCCAGGTCATGGAGGCGTTGGGCATCCCGGTGGTCGAGGCCCCCGGATACGAGGCCGACGACGTCCTCGCCACCCTGGCCACCGAGGCCCGGGACCGCGACTGTGACGTGGTGGTGGTGACCGGTGACCGGGACAACTTCCAGCTCATCGAGGATCCGCACGTGCGGGTGCTCTACAACCGCCGCGGCGTCACCGACTACTCCCTGTACGACGAGGCGGGAATCGTCGAGCGGTGCGGTGTGCCGCCCTCGCAGTACGTGCAGCTGGCCGCGCTGCGGGGTGATCCCTCCGACAACCTGCCCGGCGTGCCCGGGGTGGGGGAGAAGACGGC
>JBKQIP010000111.1:0-6510 GCA_052148295.1 Acidimicrobiales bacterium | reverse complement strand
AGAGGCTCCCCTATTTCTAAACGAATGCCGTCGCGTCCTCCAACCGGAGGGCATTCTCCGTATCATTGTGCCAGATGGATCGAAATATCTGCGTGCCTATTGCGATGGGGACCTGTCGTCAATGGGGGAGTTCAGCCCATTAGTGTCCATGAACACTCAGAGCGATGATCGTCCTTTCAGTCCATTGGGAGAGATAGTCCCCTTTCGGACCAAGATGGAGGTGGTCAATTTCCATTTTCGACAGAGCGGACAACACCTATTCTCATATGACTACGAGACGCTTTCCGCCCTCCTCCGTAGCTGTAATTTCGAATCCGTAGTCCGCAGAGAGTTTGGCTCTTCGGCTCTACCGGACCTTGCAATCGACAGCGAGTACCGAGCAGCTGAAAGTCTGGTCGTCGAGGGCCGGGGCCCTTGAACGAAATTCAAACATTCCTGTTCAGATGAAGGCCTCGCGCCATGTGCGGTACAAGAACAACGCCTCGATTTGCCGACCAGCCGGAAATCGATTCTTTCGAGTCCCCGGCCTTCCAACCATTCCCCTTCACGAGTGCGATCTTGGCTCCTCCCCGAGTATCCAACTCAAATGGGGCGACCACGACGGATTGAAGCCGAGTCGGCCAACGAACTATCTCGCCATTAGCCCGGGCGTAGCCCACGAGAGTTCTGCATGGTGGAGTGTGAGCCGCGCCAATCGAGGTAGCGTGCCAGCCATGGAGAGTGCCCACTTCAATGACGATGACGCTGAGAGCATGCGCCGATCTTGGGAAGCACGAGCAGACTCGAACCCCCTCTATGCGATTGATGCTCACCGCAGAGAGTGGGACATTGACGAGTTCTACGCCCGAGGTCCAGAATTGGTCGAAGAGATTGTCGATCCGGCACTCAGGATCTTGAATGTCAACCCAAGAGGGCTACGCGTCCTTGAGATCGGCTGCGGCATGGGGCGGCTCTTCGTCGGCCTGGCGGAGCGCTTCGAGGAAGTTTGGGGGCTCGATATCTCTGCCAGCATGATTGAGCAAGGGCGGAATAACTGCCATGCGAATGCAACTTGGCTGATCGGCGACGGGACCTCCCTTACTGGTGTCGATGATGAATCGGTTGACCACGTTCTTTCGTATGAAGTGTTCGAGCACATTCCCCGACAATCGATCATTCGTTCCTACCTGGACGAATCATGGCGAGTACTACGTCCGGGTGGTACGTTGCTGGCGCAACTGCGCAATACCAGCGACTCGAAACGTCAGGCAGCATTGCGCGCCATGCCCCGGTCGCTACGTATCGCCTCGGGAGCGGTGCTGCGAAGGTTGGGGGTCATGCCGGTTCAGGGAGACATTGACACGTGGCTTGGATGCGAGGTACCGCCCCAAGATGGCATCTCTATGATGGAAGCGCAGAAATTTGTCGACGTCCGCGCATTCGATTCGACCTTTGTTGGATTTCCCCAAGAAGATCAGATCCGTTATTGGATCGTCGCGCGCAAGCCGGGGTGACCGGGGTGAAATGCCGGTAACCGAAAGTACGACAAATTCAGGCGATTCATCAACCTTGTAGGCTGAACAAATCGCAGCCCGATCACGGTGACGCGTCGATCCAGTCCGAACCCGCGCCCACCGTGACCGTGTCGACACCCGAGTGGAGGAGCGTGCCGGGTCGGGCATCGGTGAACGACCCCTCCCGCACGATCTCGCTCCCGTTCACCAGGACGTGCGCGATGCCCGTCGCCTCCGCGTAGAGACGGCTGGCGCCACCGGGCAGATCGTCGCGAGTCCGCACCGGTCCGTGGCCGATGGTAGTGGGATCGAGAACCACGACGTCGGCCCATCCGCCGGGAACGAGGCGCCCGCGACCGCGCAGCCCGTAGAGGCGGGCCGGGATGTCGGTGAGCTGCCGCACCCCTTCCTCCCAGCTCACCAGCGAACGCTGCCGGACGCCGTCACCCAGGAGGGAGGTGGAGTAGACGGCGCCGCACATGGTGTCGAGGTGCGCGCCGGCATCGGAACCGCCGACGATGACCCGGGGATCGAGCCAGGTCTCGCCCCGGAGCACCCAGTCCTCCTCGGACTCGGGGATTGGCGGGTGCATTCCGGTGCGGAGCTCGTCCGCCACCACCACGTCCAACAGGGCATCGAACGACGTGACACCCCGGGCGCGGGCGATCTCCCCCACCGACCGGCCTTCGAACGAGCGGTTCTCCTCGGCGAACGTCTCGTCGATCACCAGGCGCTCCCACACGGCCAGGTGCCGCAGGATCCCCGCCTCGTCGGACTGGGCGCCGGCGTCCAGGCGGCGACGGGTCTGGGGATCGCTCAGCGCCTTCACTCGCTCGGCGATCGGCAAGGCGAAGACCTCGCGCCATCCGGGGAGACCGTCGAGGATGGCACCCGTGGCGAAGCTGAGGCGCAATTGCATGGTGTGGGGCAGCGTCAGGGCCACCACCGTGGCGCCCCGGCTGGCCGCGGCGGTACTGGCGGCCAGCTGGTTCCACACCCCATCGGGGTTCATGGCGGAGACGCCCAGGACGTTCCAGTTGACCGGGCGGTCCGCCAGCAGCGAGATGCTGGTCAGCAGGTCGATCTCCTCGTCGCTGAAGCCGTTGAGACAGCCGGCGACGATGAGCTCGACCGTGGTGCCCTCGTGGTCCCGCACGGCCGAGGCCAACCGCTCGAGCTCGGTCCTGGTGGCGGCCCGGGACGGGACGGGTCGACCGTCCCCGTCGTTGTGGGTGTGCACCTGCGAGGTGGAGAAGCCGAGTGCGCCCTCGGTGAGCGCCGCGTGGAGGGCCGCCACCATGGCCGTCATGTCCTCCTCGGTGGCCTCCGTGCCAGAGCGGTCTCCCATGACCAGCCGACGCAACGTGGAGTGTCCGACCAGGAAGCCGGCGTTGACAGCCAACCGCCCCTCCAGCTGACCGAGCCATTGCCCGAACGAGGTCCAGTCCCATGGCAATCCCTGTTGGAGCGCCGCCAGGGGCATGCCTTCTACACGCGCCATCATGCGCGAGATGTAGTCGACCTGGTCGGGAGCGCACGGAGCCAGGGAGAACCCGCAATTGCCGCCCAACACGGTGGTCACGCCGTGCAGCGGCGACGGGCTGGCATGAGGGTCCCAGAAGAGCTGGGCGTCGTAGTGGGTGTGCAGGTCGACGAATCCGGGCGTGACCAACAGGTCGGTGGCGTCGATCACCAGATCGGCCTTTGGGACCTGCGGGGCGATCGCCGCGATGCGCCCATCGTCGATCAGGACATCCGCCCGCTGTGGCGGTGCGCCTGTGCCATCGACCACGGTGCCGCCCCTGATGGCAACGGTCACGGCGACGCCTCCCCACTTGCCTTGGGAAGGGCGGCACCGGACACGACTGCGCCGTCAATGACCAGTCCCATCGCTGCCACCTCGTCCACTGCCTTTCCCATGGCTCCCCCGGGTTCGGCCCCGCGCTCCAAGATAGTGTGATCCGTTCGTGGGGACCGCTGGAACCGACGGAACGGCCACGATGCTGCCCGATCCGGATGCCCGAACCATCACCGTGCCCATCATTTCGGTCGACGACCACCTGATCGAGCCGCCCGATCTCTTCGTCGACCGTCTTCCGCACGCCCTCCAAGCCGAAGCGCCCCACGTCGTGGAGGATGCCTCGGGCACCCAGAGCTGGGTCTTCGAGTCCAACCGCTATCCCAACGTCGGCCTCAACGCCGTGGTGGGGCGGCCGCGGGCCGAGTGGAGCATGGAGCCGGCGCGGTTCGACCAGATGCGGCCGGGTTGCTACGACATCGAGCAGCGCATCGCCGACATGGATCGGGCCGGCATCTGGGCCTCGCTCTGCTTCCCGTCCCTGGTCTCGGGATTCTGCGGCGCGGTCTACTCGCGGGCGAACGACAAGGACCTGGGGCTGGCCTGCCTGCGCGCCTTCAATGACTGGCACCACGAGGTCTGGGCCGGCCCGCATCCCGACCGCATCATCCCGCTCCAGTTGCCGTACCTGGCCGATGTGTCCGTCGCGGTCGATGAGGTGATGCACAACGCCGCCCGGGGCTTCAAGGCCGTGAGCTTTCCCGAATTCCCGACCCAGCTGAAGCTGCCGTCCATCTTCAGCGGCCAATGGGATCCCTTCTTCGCCGCCTGCGAGGAGACCGGGACGGTGGTCTGTCTGCACACCGGCGCGTCGGCCTGGGCTCCGCTCCCGTCCCCCGACCCGCCCTTCGAGCTCCTCCCGACGCTGTTCCCGGTCAATGCCCTCGTGGCGGCCGGGGAATGGCTGTGGTCGGGGGTGCCCTTGCGCTTCCCGAACCTGGCCATCGCCATGTCCGAGGGTGGCATCGGCTGGGTCCCCATGCTGATGGACCGGGTGGACTACGTCCTGAGCCACTCCGCCTCGGGGAACGAGAGCACCGCCTGGCCGTCGGCCCTGCGACCGAGCGAGATCCTGCGGCGGAACTTCTGGTTCTGCTCCATCGACGACCCTTCCGCCGTGGCCATGCGCGGAGTCATCGGCGTCGATCACATCATGGTGGAGAGCGACTATCCCCACGCCGACTCGTCGTGGCCCGACACGCAGGTCGTCTTCGCCGACACCTGGGGCGGGCTGCCCGACCACGAGCTGCGCGCCATCGGGGGAGGCAATGCGGCGCGTCTGTTCCGGCACCGGCTGCCCGAGCGGGACGACTGGCGGGACGAGGTCCCGTGACCGACCCGCCGCTCCCGCCTCGGGCCGGGCCCATCGTCGACGCCGATGGGCACGTGGTCGAGCCGGTGGCGGCGTGGGCCGGACTTCCCGACGCCCACCGTCCACGCATCCATCTCGACCGCTCAGGGTACGAGCACGTCGTCGTGGGCGACCGGGAGATCCTGGCCGTGCCGCTGGGGACCCTGGCCCGTCCCGGGTCGACCTTCGACCGGCCGTCGGAGTTCCGCACCCTCGACGACGCCCAACCCGGGGGGTCGGACCCGTGGGCCCGGTTGCGTGACATGGACACCGAAGGCATCGACCAGGCCGTCCTGTACCCGTCGATCGGTCTGTATGCCGCCGCGCTGACCGATCCTCCCGCCGCCGTCGCCGTGGCCCGGGCCTACAACGATTGGCTGGCCTCCTACTGCGCCGCCGCGCCCCGACGGCTCTTCGGCGCGGCCATGCTCCCGTTGCAGGATCCTGCCGCGGCGGCGGCCGAGCTCCGGCGCGCCGTCGCCGAGTTGGGATTCCCGGCCGCCTTCGTGCGGCCCAATCCCACCATGGGGCGTGTCCTCTCGGACCCGGCCTACGAACCCGTGTGGGACGCCGCCGAGGAATGCGGGGTGACCCTGGGGATCCACGAGGGAAGCTCGGTCATCGTCCCCACGCTCGGGTCGGACCGCCCCTTCAATCCCCTCGTCCTCCATGCCGTGTCCCACTCGTTCGAGCAGATGCTGGCGTGCGCCCAACTGATCGCCTTCGGGGTCCTGGAACGCCACCCGCAGTTGCACTGCATCTTCCTCGAGTCCTCGGGCGGATGGGCCCCGTTCTGGTTGGAGCGGCTGGATGAGCAGGCCCACTCCTTCGGTGCTTTCTGCCCGGACATGGTGCTGGCGCCGTCGGAGTACTTCGCTCGTCAGTGCGCCATCAGCTTCGAGGTCGATGAGCACACGCTCCCCGCGTTGGCTCCGTACGTGGGGGCCGACCGGATCGTGTGGGGCAGCGACTACCCGCATCACGACGCCACGTTCCCCGGAGCCGTCGACGCCATACGACGGACGGTGGCCCCGTGCCCGACGGCCACCCAGGTGCGGGTGCTCGGCCTCAATGCACGCCGGCTCTACCACCTCCCGCCGCATCACGAGGGCCCCGCCGCGATCATTCACGAGTACTTCGCCGCCGTCACCGCCCACGATGTCGACCTGCTCCGTTCGCTGTTCTCGCCCACCGCGGTCCTGGTCAGCGGGGAGGTCCGCCGGGAGGGGCGCGATGCCGTCCTCGGCTACTACACGGAGAACACGTTCACCTACCCGGATTTCCGACCCGACCCGGGCCCCCTCCAGGTGGCCGGGAACCGGGTCTCGGTGCGGATCGATGTCCGGCTGGGCGGGGACGATCGCACCGTGTGCGACGTGTTCGAGACCGACGGCGCGCGGATCACGGCGCTGCACATCACCGGCTTCGAGGAGGCCCTTCGCTCGACCCAGCCCGGCTGAGCAGTCGCACCTGACCGACCGGCCTGGCAAGTGGGGTCCGTCGAGTGCCCGGAATAAGCGCGACGGCCGCCGGCGACTTCCAATCAGCCCAGACGTCTTAGCTCAGACGTCCACGGTGGGAAAGAGACCGCAGTGTCTGACGCAGATCCGTCGCACGACCAGTTTATCCTCTGAGGACAGTTCTCGGGGGGACGCGGCGCAGTGAGAGGACGCGACGGTGATCATGCCATGAAGGGAGCATGCAGAGCGCCGGTGTGCGTCCTCGCCCGCCCCCTACCCCCTTTGAGACGGGGAAGGAGATGGCTCGGGAGTATCACGCTCGGCCTGGCGCTGCTCCCCTCCATGACG
>JBKQIP010000110.1:0-4170 GCA_052148295.1 Acidimicrobiales bacterium | reverse complement strand
CAGGCGGTTGGACGAGGACTGCACGGCGACGCGGCATCCCACCGAGCAGGTCGTGCAGGTGGACTCCACCTGGTCGAGGTCCCAGGGCCGGGCGGTGAACCGGTAGGGCGTGGCCGTCAGGGCGCCGACCGGGCAGATCTGCACGGTGTTGCCGCTGAAGTAGGAGGAGAAGGGCTCGGTCGGGAAGGTGGCCACCTCGACCAGCTCGCCCCGGCCGGCGAAGTCGATCTGGGCCTCCCCGGCCACCTCGGAGGCGAAGCGGGTGCACCGGGCGCACTGGATGCAGCGCTCCCGGTCCAGCAGCACCAGGTCCGAGATGGCGATCGGCTTCTCGAAGTGCCGCTTCTCCTCGATGAACCGGCTCTCCCCCGGGCCGTAGGCCAGCGTCTGGTCCTGCAGCGGGCACTCACCGCCCTTGTCGCAGACGGGGCAGTCGAGCGGGTGATTGGCCAGGAGGAATTCCAGCACGCCGTCCTGGGCCTTCTTGACCTTCTCCGAGGTGGTGTCGACCGCCATGCCCTCGGTGACCGCGATGAAGCAGGACGGCTGCAGGGTGGCGCCACGAGGGCTGTCCACCTCCACCAGGCACATCCGGCACATGCCCACCGGCTCCATGCGCGGGTGGTAGCAGAAACGCGGGATGTAGGTCCCGGCCCGCTCGGCGGCGGCGATGAGCATCTCGCCCGGCCGGGCCGCCACCGTGCGGCCGTCGAGGGTGAACGAGACCGACTGCGGCCCCGCGGGCGCTGACCCGGGCTCAGGCAAAGGGGCACCCCCCGTCCTTGACGTGGACGAGGAACTCGTCGCGGTACATGCGTATGCCCGAGGCGATGGAGGAGGGGATGCTCGGGCCGAGCACGCAGATGGTCGTCTGCTGGGGGGGCCAGGCCACCCCGGGCGAGATGTTGTCGCACAGGTCCATGAGCAGGTCGAGGTCCTCCTCGCGCCCGGCCCCGTTCTCGATCCGGTGGAGGATGCGCTCCAGCCACCCCGAGCCCTCCCGGCACGGCGTGCACTGGCCGCACGATTCGCGGGCGAAGAACTTGGTGATGCGCCACGCCGCGCGCACCGCGCAGGTCGACGAGTCCATCACCACCACCGAGCCCGAGCCCAGCATGGAGCCGGCGTCGCCCACCTCGTCCTGGCCCAGTGGGAGGTCGACCTGGTCGGGCCCGAACCACGGTGCCGACACGCCGCCGGGGATGAAGGCCTTCAATTCGTGGCCGCCGGGGATCCCGCCCCCGAGCACGGGGGCGTAGATGAGGTCCCGGAAGGTGGTCTTGACCATCTCCAGCTCGTAGGTGCCCGGGTTGCGCACCTTCCCGGCCAGGGCGAAGAGGCGGGTGCCGGTCGAGCGGCCGGCACCCAGGGCGGCAAAGGCCGCCCCGCCGTGGGTGACGATCCACGGGATGTTGGCCATGGTCTCCACGTTGTTGACCACGGTGGGCTCGTTGTAGAGCCCGTAGGCGGCGGGGAAGAACGGGGGCTTGATCCGCGGGAAGCCCCGCTTGCCCTCGAGCGATTCGAGCAGCGCCGTCTCCTCGCCGCAGATGTAGGCCCCCGCGCCCGGATGGACCACGACGTCGACGGAGAAGCCCGATCCGAAGATGTCGGCCCCCACCGCGCCGTGGGCGTAGGCGTCGTTCAACGCCTCCTGCAGGCGCTCCAGCCCGAGGGCGAATTCGCCGCGCAGGTAGATGAAGGCCTGCGAGACCTGCAGCGCATAGGCGGAGATCAGCACCCCTTCGAGGATCTGGTGGGGATCACCCTCGATCAGGAGGTGGTCCTTGAAGGTGGCCGGCTCGCTCTCGTCCCCGTTGACGACCAGATAGGTGACGGGGTTGCGGCGCAGCATCGACCACTTGCGTCCGGCCGGAAAGCCGGCCCCGCCCCGGCCGAGCAGGCTGGCCGCGTCCACCTCGGCCGCCACCGCCTCCGGCGTCATGGCCAGGGCCCGGCGCAGCCCTTCGTAGCCCCCGGTGGCCAGGTAGCGCTCCAGGGTGTGCGAGTCGTCGAACCCGAGGCGGGCGGTGACGATCTTGGGGGCGTCGGTGACGGCCATCAGGCGCCCCCTCCATCGGCCGCGGCGCGGGCAGCCTGGGCCTCGGCCATGGCGGCGCGTTCGGCCGCCACCGCCTGCGGGTCGGCCACCAGGCCCACGCTGCGGCGCACCCGCACCAGCGTGCCGTGGGGCGGGATGGTGTCGGCGCGCGAGCCGCTGCGCAGGTCCTCCAGCAACTGGTCGAAGGAGGCCGGGGTCTGGCCCCCGACGAAGCGGTGGTTGACCTGCACGCACGGCGTGCGATCGCAGTCGGCCAGGCACTCGGACTCCTCGAGGGTGAAGACCCCGTCCGCCGTGGTCCCCCCCGCCCGCACCCCGAGCCGCGACTCGGCGTGTTCGAGGAGCTCGGCGGCGCCGTCGAGCAGGCAGGCGATGTTGGTGCAGACCGAGAGGACGTAGGTCCCCACCGGCTCGGTGTGCAGCATGTCGTAGAAGGTCGCCGTCCCCCGCACCTCGGCCGGGGTGACCCCGACCAGGTCGGCGATCTCGCTCATGGCCTCGGGGCGCAGCCACCCGTCCTGCTCCTGGGCCAGGTGGCACAGGGGGATGAGGGCCGAGCGCGGCTCGGGGTAGAGCGCGACGGTGGACCTGGCCCGGGCCAGCAGATCGGCCGTGAGATGGCTCACCGGTCGACCTCTCCCATGACCGGGTCCACCGAGGAGATGACGGCCACCGCGTCGGCCATGAGGCCGCCCCGCAGGAGCAGCGGGAGCGCCTGCAGGTTGACGAAGCTCGGGCCCCGGATGTGCATCCGGTAGGGCTTGGAGGTCCCGTCGGAGACCATGTAGCAGCCCAGCTCCCCCCGGGGTGACTCGATGGCGACGTAGACCTCGCCCTCGGGCACGCGGAAGCCCTCGGTGAACACCTTGAAGTGGTGGATGAGCGCCTCCATGCTCTCGTCGATGCGGGCCCGGGGCGGCGGGGTGACCTTGCGATCCTGCACCCGGTAGTCGCCCGGCGGCATGCGGCCGGCGATCTGGCGGATCATCTTGATCGACTCCCGGATCTCGTTGAGGCGCACCGAGTAGCGGTCGAAGTTGTCGCCGTAGGTGCCGACGATCACGTCGAAGTCGATCTGGTCGTAGGCCAGGTACGGCATGGTGCGCCGCAGGTCCCAGGGCACCCCGGTGGAGCGCAGGATGGGCCCGGTGACCGACAGCGCCAGCGCCTCCTCGGCGGTCAGGTTGCCCACCGCCTCGGTGCGCTCGCGGAAGATGGGCTGCCCGGTGAGCAGCTCGTCGTACTCGAAGGTGCGGGCCCAGATGGTGTCGCACATGACCTCGACGTCGTCCTCCCACCCGTCGGGCAGGTCGGCCGCCACGCCGCCGGGACGGATGAAGTTGTGGTTCATGCGCAGGCCGGTCGTCTTCTCGAAGAAAGCCAGGACCATCTCACGCTCGCGGAACCCGTAGATCATCATGGAGGTCGACCCGAGGTCCATGCCGTTGGTGGCCATCCACATCAGGTGGGACGAGACGCGCTGGAGCTCGGCCATGAGCATGCGGATCCACACCGCCCGGGGCGGCAGCTCCACCCCCAGCAGCGCCTCGGTGGCCATGGAGAACACCAGCTCGTTGGTCAGCGGCGAGAGGTAGTCCATGCGGGTCACGTTGGTCGACCCCTGGACGTAGGTCAGCTCCTCGCCGGTCTTCTCCATGCCGGTGTGCAGGTACCCGATGATGGGCTTGGTGCGCAGCACCGTCTCGCCGTCCAGCTCCAGCATGAGGCGCAGCACCCCGTGGGTCGACGGGTGCTGCGGACCCATGTTGATGATCATGGTCTGGTCGTCCCGGCGCTCGATGTCGATGTCCGCCGGGTTGACGTAGTTGCCCTCGGGCAGGCGGAGCACGGCGCCGACCTCGCGCCGGACCTCGCTGTCCCCGATGCGGTCGCGGGGCAGCAGCTCCTGGGCCCCCTCCGACGTCTCGGCCCACAGCGCCGCCGCTTCGGCCGCCACCTGCTCCCGATGCTCCGCCACCGCGTCCTGCTCGTCGTGCTCGTGCTCGTGCTCGCGGTCGTCCTGCTCGTCGTGCTCGTGCCCGCGGTCGTTCTGCTCGTCGTGCTCGTGGTCGTTCATCGTGGACCGGGCGCTTCCTTGAACTGCACCG
>JBKQIP010000109.1:0-5423 GCA_052148295.1 Acidimicrobiales bacterium | reverse complement strand
CGCCGCCAGTGCGGCCATAACGGCGACCCCTGGTCTCTCGCCGTCCTTCACGCCAGTGGACTGTTCCCAGACCGGGGGAACGGTCGGCACGGTGCAGAGCGAGAGCCCCTCGGCGGGGACGGTCTTGAGCCCGCCCTTCCCGCAGACCGTCACCATGACTGTCTGCCAGCAGCCCACGACCACCACGACCACCAGCACCACGACACCTGGCGGCGGTGGAGGAACCACCACCACGACGACGGGGTAGGCGAAGCCGCAAAGGCTCCCGGGCTCAGGGGACGGGGGGTCCCGCCAACTGGGCGAGGAAGTTGCCCAGCAGGGCGGGTCCCGAGACGGTGAGGACCGACTCGGGATGGAACTGGACGCCTTCTATCGGCAGCTCGCGGTGGCGCAAGCCCATGATCACGCCGTCGCTGGAGGTGGCCGTCACCATCAACGCGGCGGGCACCGAATCGGGGCTGACCACGAGCGAGTGGTACCGGGTCGCCACGAAGGGGTCGGGCAGGCCGCGGAAGATGCCCTGGCCGTCGTGGTGGATCTCCGAGGTCTTGCCGTGCATCAGGTGCGGCGCCGCCACGACCGATCCGCCGAAGGCCTCCCCGATGCACTGGTGCCCGAGGCAGACCCCCAGGAGGGGGATCTCCCCGGCCAGCTCAGTGATGGCGGCCAAGGACACGCCCCCGTCCTCGGGGCGTCCCGGTCCCGGCGAGATGAGCACGGCGTTAGGCCGTTCGGCCCTGATGCCCGCCACGTCGATGGCGTCGTTGCGGAAGACGACTGGAGACGCTCCGAGCTCGCCCAACTCCTGGACCAGGTTGTAGACAAATGAGTCGTAGTTGTCGAGGACGAGAATGCGCGCACCCATCCGACGATGGTAACCGAGCCGCCGTGAGCGACCGTTCACGACTGACTAAGGTCACGCGGGTGGCAACCAACACCAGAACCGGTCCGGGTGGCGCCTCACGCAAGGGGAAGTCCGCAGGTGGTCGGAACACGACCAAGGGCACCACGAAGAGCACGTCGAAGATCGGCCGCCCCTCGACGGCCGAGGAGAGCGGTCGCTACACCAGACCCATCCCCAAGAGCGTCCGGCGCAGCCCGCCGTGGTACGGCGCCCTCGTCCTCGCCCTGCTCATCGTCGGCGTGGCCATCATCGTCGTCAACTACCTCGCCCACATACCGGCCGTCTCCCACGGTTCCCCGTGGGGGCTCGTCGCCGGGCTGGTGCTGATCTTCGCCGGCTTCTTGATGGCGACCCGGTACCGCTGAGGTCGCGGGGCCGGGGCGCGGGCTCCGCACCGGGACGCAATTTTCGAGTCGTGCCGAATCCAGAATCCGGTACAAGTCGAAAAAAGAACAATCGGGAGTCAGCCCAGCCGCTCGATGATGGTTGCGTTGGCCAGCCCGCCGCCCTCGCACATGGTGAGCAGCCCGTAGCGACCATCGGTCCGCTCCAGCTCGTTGAGCAGCGTGGCCAGCAGCTTGCCTCCCGAGGCGCCGAGCGGGTGCCCGAGCGCGATGGCGCCGCCGTTGGGGTTGACGAGCTCCACGTTGGGGTGGTGCTCCTTCTCCCACGCCAGTACCACCGACGCGAAGGCCTCGTTGATCTCGACGGCGCTGATGTCGTCCAGCGTGAGCTTGGCCCGCTCGAGCACGGTGGTCGTCGCCGGGATCGGCCCGGTGAGCATGGTGATCGGGTCGACGCCGGCCAGCGCGAAGGCGTGGAAGCGCGCCCGGGGGCGCAGGCCCAGTGCACTGGCCTTCTCCTCGCTCATGATGAGGACGGCCGATGCGCCGTCGGTGATCTGCGACGAGTTCCCCGCGGTGATTTTGCCGCCCTCGGCCTTGAAGGCGGGCTTGAGCTTGGCCAGGGTCTCCACCGTGCTGTCGGGGCGGATCCCCTCGTCCGACGTCAAGAACTCCTCGGTGTCGTGGCCCTCGTCGTCCCGGATGGCCACCGGGGTGATCTCGTTCTCGAACCGGCCCTCGGCGGTGGCCCGCGCCGCCCGCTGGTGGCTGCGGGCCGAGAAGGCGTCGAGCTCCTCGCGGGAGATACCCCATTGGTCGGCGATCATCTCCGCGCCGATGCCCTGGCTGACCAGCCCGCCCTTCTCCTTGTAGCGGGTCATCATCCGCGGCCCGAAGGGGTAACCCAGCTCGCGCACGACCGAGGAGCCCATGGGCGTGCGGGTCATGCTCTCGACGCCCGCGGCCACCACGATGTCGTAGGCGCCGGCCATGACGCCCTGCGCGGCGAAGTGCAGGGCCTGCTGGGATGACCCGCACTGGCGGTCGATGGTGGTGGCGGGCACCGACTCGGGCCATCCGGCCGCCAGCACCGCATTGCGGCCGACGTTGAGGGACTGCTCGGACACCTGCATCACGCAGCCGCAGATGACGTCGTCGACCAGAGCGGGGTCGAGGTCGTTGCGCTCCTGGAGCGCCCGGAGCGCCTCGGAGGCCAGGTCGACGGCGTGCCAGTTGCGCAGCTTCCCGTTGCGCTTGCCGCCGGCGGTGCGCACGGCGTCGACGATGACTGCGGTGGACATGAGCTTCTCCTCCCAGCTCCGGCGGGTGGCTCCCGCCGGTTTCGGAACGGGCACACTCTACCCGCGGTGCGGCGGGATCGGTTTGGGGGCCGGGCCGGGGCCGGGCGCAACCGGAGGGCCCTGGCGGGTGCCCGATAGGGTCTGACCCGTGCACCGCAAGGACATGGACCGCTGGCTGGGCGACGGCGGGATGGCGATCATCGGCGCGGTCGGGGGTGGGTTCACCGACTACGGCGTCGACGGTGAGGATCTCGGCTGGGTCGCCGGGACCTTCACCCCGACGGATCTTGCCTGCAATCCCCATGGGGTGACACAGGCCGGCGTCCACGCCCTGCTCCTCGACGGCTGCATGAACTTCGCCATCAATGCTGCGCTCCCCGGCCGCGACCGGACCAAGGCCACCTTGGAGCTGAAGACCGAGACCATGCGCCCGGCCGTCAAGGGGACGACCTACGCGCTGCGCGGCGACGTGGTCCGCATGGCCCGTCAGGTGGCCTACGGCGAGGCGTCGGTGCGGGACCCCGATGGTGGGATCGTCAGCCGGTCCACCGGGACCTTTCTTTTGCATCGCCACGAGTCCACCCCCCAGACCTGACCACCACTCGCTCGGCCGCGGCCGCCTGCTCGGCGATCCGGTCCTGCCCCCGGGCCCGGGGACCTGCCTGGTCTGCTGCGGCCCGGCCGCCCCCGGTTTCGGGCATTGCTTCGCCTGCCGGACCGTGGCCCGCCTCCTCCATCGGGTGCTCACCCCCGTCCTGCCCGTTCGCCTGTGCGCGGTGCCGGGGCGGCTCTACACCGTCCTCATGGGCTACAAGGAATCACCGGTCGATGCGGCGCGGCGGCGCTTCGCCCGCCTCGTCGGCGAGCACTTCGCCACCCTCTTCGGGGACCATGCGGCCTGCGTGCGGGCGCTCCTGGGCGGGGGCATCGACGTCGTGCTCCCCGTCCCGTCGTCGTCGCGGCCCGGCCGGTCCTCGCTCGAAGGGGTGCGGGATCTGGGCGATCTGGTGGTGAGCGCCTTCGGCCCCGGAGCGCACTGGATGCCGGGGCTCCTACGCCGTTCGGGCGCCCCGGTGGGGCACATGCGCCCGCACGCCCGGGCCTTCGCCCCGACGGACCAGGCGGCCGTTCGCCACGCCCGGGTGCTCCTGCTCGACGACACCTATGTCAGCGGCGCCCGGGCGCAGAGCGCCTCGGCCGCCCTGGGGAGCTCCGGGGCGCGCGCCATCGTCATCGTCCCCGTGGGTCGGGTCCTGCGGCCCGATCGGGTGGCGGCCCATGCCGCCTATCTGGCCGCCGTCCGGCAGCGGGTGTGGCGCCGGGGGCGGTGCTGCCGGTGCTGTCGCTGAACCGGGGCGTGCCTCTCAGGCCCACCGGCCGGTCGGCCGGCGGAGCAGGCCGCGGCGGTTCCTCCCCGGTCGCCTCAGACCCTCATGCCCGGCCGATGTGGTCGGCCGGCACGGTGCCCAAGCGGCCCGCCTGGTAGTCCTCGAAGGCCTGGACGATCTCGTCCCTGGTGTTCATCACGAACGGTCCGTGCGCCGCCACGGGCTCCCGGATGGGCCGGCCGCCGAGCACCAGGACGTCGAGCACGGGATGGCGCGCCTCCTGCGTCCGATCCGCCGCGATCTGCAGGGCCTCCCCCGCGCCGTGGACGACCAGGTTCCCGGTGCGGACCGGTCGCCCATCCGGGCCGGCGGTGCCCCGGCCGGCCAGGACGTACACCAGCGCGTTGAACTCGGCGGGCCAGGGCAGGACCAGCTGCGCGCCGGGCTGCACGGAGGCGTGGACCAGGGAGATCGGCGTGTGCGTCGTCCCCGGACCGCGACGCCCGGCCACGTCTCCGGCGATGACCCGCACCAGTGCGCCGCCGTCGGGGGACGTGAGCAGCACGCTGTCCTCGGCCTCGAGGTCCTGGTAACGGGGGTCGACCCATTTCTCCGCCGCCGGCAGGTTGACCCACAGCTGGATGCCGTGGAACAGGCCCCCGGTGGCGATGAGCTGTTCGGGTGGGCGCTCGATATGCAGGATGCCGGCGCCGGCGGTCATCCACTGGGTCGATCCGTTGGTGATCAATCCGCCGCCCCCGATGGAGTCCTGGTGCTGGAAGGTGCCGTCGATCATGTACGTCACCGTCTCGAAACCCCGGTGGGGGTGCCAGGGCGTCCCCTTGGGCTCGCCCGGCGCGTACTCGACCTCGCCCATCTGGTCCATGTGGATGAAGGGGTCGAGGTCGGCCAGCGACACGCCGGCGAACGCCCGGCGCACCGGGAAGCCCTCACCTTCGAAGCCCGACGGCGCGTCGGTGACGGCGAGCACCGGTCGGATGGTGGCCTCAGGGGCCGGTGGGGTGATGCGGTCGAGGGTGAGATTGTCGGCAACGGTCACTGCGGGCATGGGAAAACTCCTTTCGCCGGGCACGGCCTCTCTGGGCTCTGTTTCCCCGGCATTGCTCCGGGTACGACACGATCAGCTGGTGCAACACCGGCAGGGCCTCGGGTGTTCCTGTCCCGCCGGGCCCCCCGGCGCCGAGGTGCGCCTCAGGAGGCGTCGAGGCGGGCGATCTGGTCGGCGTCGAGCGCGAGGTCGGCCGCCGCCGCCGACGCCGTGGCCGTGGCCGGGCGGCTGCTCCCCGGAATCGGGATGACCCGCGAACCCTTGGACAGCATCCAGGCCAGCGTGACCTGCTGTGGCGTCGCCCCCACTTCCTTCGCCACCTCGGCAAAGGCCGAGAAGTCGCCCTCGATCCGCCCGGAACGCCCGATCCCGCCCATGGGGCTCCAGGGGATGAAGGCCACATCGATCTTCTCGCAGTGCGCCAGCTCGCCCTCGGACGAGCGGAACCGGGGCGAGAACTCGTTCTGCACGCTGACC
>JBKQIP010000108.1:0-47141 GCA_052148295.1 Acidimicrobiales bacterium | reverse complement strand
AGGCGGCGCGAGACGTCGGTGGTCTCGGCCAGGTCCTCCACGGTGTCGGTGAGGGCGTTGAGCGGCACCAGAGCCGTCTGGGCCACCAGCCAGCCCAGCAGGACGGCGAGCAGGACGCCGCTGAGGGCGACCGCGCCCAGCACCAGACCGAGGTTGGTCAGCTCGCGACCCCCGTTGAGCAGGGTGGCGATCTGGATCGCCCCGCCGTTCAGCAGGGGCTGCCCGTCGAACGTCGTCCCCTCCGGGAGGTGCTCGGTCAGCATCCGGAGCTGGTTGCCGTTGACGTCGACGGTGGTGAAGTAGGTGGGAGCGTCCCCGGCCGCCACCAGGCGCACCTGATCGGTGACCGGGAGGTCGCCGCCGTAGAGGACGGCGCCCGTGGGGTCGAGCACCTGCTCCTGGGTGGCATTGGTGTTGGAGATGCTCTGGGCGTGGGTGATCTGCGCCGCCGCCGCCGTCAGAGAGCTGTCGGCCGCGTTCAGGAGGGTGTTGCGGGCGGCGACGTAGGAGGCCGTCGAGGCGAGGAGGACGGCGACCACGACGGCGGTGGTGGAGGCCAGCACCAGCCGGGTGCGGAAGGTCACGCGTCCCGCAAGATATAGCCCACCCCGCGCACCGTGTGGATGCAGCGGGTCTCGCCGCCCCCCTCGGTCTTGCGCCTGAGGTAGCCCACGTAGACGGCCAGTGAGTTGGTGCCCGAATCGAAGTCGAAGCCCCAGACCTTGTGGAGGAGCACCTCGCGGGTGAGGACCTGGCGCGGGTGGCGCAAGAAGAGCTCGAGCAGGTCGAACTCGATCCGGGTCAACGTGAAGGCACGGTCACCCCGATGGGCTTCCCGGGTGGAGAGGTCCAAGGTGAGCTCGCCGACGCGCAGCAGTCCCCCCTCGCTCTCGAATCGACGCCGGAGCAGGGCCCGGAGTCGCGCCAAGAGCTCGGCCAGCGCGAAGGGCTTGACCAGATAGTCGTCGGCCCCGGCATCGAGGCCCTGGACCCGGTCGTCGACGGCGTCCCGTGCGGTCAGCATGAGGACGGGGGTGTCGTCACCCGCCGCCCGCAGGCGCCGGCAGACGGCCAGGCCGTCGAGGTCGGGCAGCCCGAGGTCCAGAACGATGGCGTCGGGCGGGGTGAGCGCCAGCTTCTCGAGCGCCTCGCCGCCGGAGGGCACGGTGACCACGTCGTAACCTTCGAGCCGCAACGCGCGGTCGATCGAACGACGGACGGCGTGATCATCGTCCACTACCAGAATGCGCACGAGAAGGGAAGCCTACTGTGCGACCGTCGCGGAACGGGTGGCCCCGGGACCTCTAACCTCTAGCTCGCGCCCTCCGTCCGCAGCGGATCGGGTCAGCCGTCCGGGGTAGTTCAATCGGCAGAACGTCGGCCTTTGGAGCCGGATGTTGGAGGTTCGAGCCCTCCCCCCGGAGCGAGGGGCGCCGCCGCCCGAGCCCGTTGCCCCGGCGCCGCTTCTCCGCCGATGCGAGGGTCGCGGGTCAACGCGTCAACGCGTCAACGCGTCAACGCCACTGCTTGCGCTTGTCCTGGGCCGCCAGTTGGGCCAGGTAATTGTTGTAGGCGATCCGCTCCGCCTCCTCCTCGTCGTCGTGGTGGCCCGACGTGGTGTGGGCGGGCGGCGGGGCCTGCGGCGTGCCCTCCCGCGTGCCCTCCCGCGTGACCTCCCGCGGCTCCTCCCGCGCGGCCTCGTGCACGAAGCGCCACCACATGTAGACGGCATAGCCCGCGAAGAACGGCCACTCGAAGACATAGGCCCAACTCAGCTCGTTGCCCCCCAGCGCGCGGTGCACCTGCCAGACGCAGAGCGCGGCAAACGTCGGCACGACGACGGCGATGAGCGCGTGGAGCCGCAGGGCCCGACGCGAGAACCACATGCGCCGGTCCAACGCCGCTACCGCGCCGGGGGGAAGAGAAAGTCCGAGAGGATGGAGGCCAGCTCCAGCGGCCGATCTCCTTGAATGCTGTGGCCCGCGCCCTCCACTCCCACCACCGTGCAGGTCGGCTGTCGCCGGAGCAGCTCCGCCACGTCTTCGTCCCCGACCACCGACCAGGCCAGGCCCCGCACGAGCATCAACGGCACGCGCAGGTCGGAGATGGCGCGCCACCAATCATTGAAATCGGGATGGCCACCGGTCTCGGTGGAGCGGAAGCGGGCATAGCGCCAGACCCAGCTGCCGTCCTCGCGTTGCACCGCGTTGTGCAGGATGCCCCGGCGCAGCGAGGCCTCCGAGCGGGTCGGGTTGTGCTCGATCGTCCGGGCCAGGAGCTCGTCGAAGCTGGCGAAGCTCTCGGGCCCGTTGATGAAGTTGGTGATCGGTGCGGACCTCTCCTGGTTGACGCCCGGGGTGACGTCGACCAGGACCAGGGCGCGGACCAGCTCGGGTGCGTGCGCGGCCAGGGCGATGGAGGAGATGCCGCCCAGCGACATGCCCACCACACCGGCGGCCTCGGGGGCCAGCTCGGCCACCACCCGGGCCAGGTCGGCCCCGTTGGTGGCGATCGAGAGCGAACCGTCCGGACCGCCGTCGGAGTGCCCGTGGCCCGGGAGGTCGACGGCCAGCAGCGGCCGGTCCAGGGCGAGGGCCACGGTGTCCCAGGTGTGGGCGTTCTGCGCCCCCCCGTGCACCAGGACCAGCTCGGGCGGTGCGGTCCCCCAGACCAGGCTGCTCACCTTGCGCCCGGGCGAGACCTCCACGTCGACCCGGCGCACGGCCGGAGGACCGTCGTAGGGCAGGTCGTACTCGGCCGCATTCTCCGAAAACAGCCCGAATTCGTCGTACGGCATCACGCCCACAGAGCGTATCCGCCCGGTTGACCGACACGCCCCCGCCGGGCAGGGAAGAATGGCCCGATGCACGAACGCCGACTGTCCGCTGTGGTCCTGGCCGCGGGCGAGGGAACCCGCATGCGCTCGGAGCGGCCCAAGCCGCTGCACCTGCTCTGCGGTCGCCCCATGATCCTGCACGTCCTCGACGCCATGGCGGAGATCGACGTCACCCGGGTGGTCGTGGTGGTGGGCCACCGGGCCGATTGGGTGACCAAGACCCTGGTCCAGCACGCGCCCCCGTCCATGGTGATCGAGTTCGTCGAGCAGGAATCGCAGTCGGGCACGGGCGATGCCCTGGCCGTGGGCCTCACCGGGCTCCCCGACGATGACGACGAGACGGAGGACGTGGTCGTCCTGCCGGGCGACACCACGCTGCTGCGCCCCCAGACACTGGCCGCCCTGGTGCGCCATCACCGGGCCTCCGACGCCGGCGCCACGCTGCTCACGGCCGAGGTGGAGGACCCGAGGGGCTACGGCAGGGTGATCCACGGCAAGGACGATGTCGTGTGCCGGGTGGTCGAGGAGGCCGATGCGACCGATGAGGAACGGTACGTCACCGAGGTCAACACCTCCATCTACTGCTTTCGCCGCGGCGTCCTGGCGCCGGCGCTGCGCCGGCTCACGCCGGCCAACGCGCAGGGTGAGTACTACCTGACCGATGCCGTGGGCGTCCTCTTCAGCGCCGGGTACCGGGTCTGCTCCCTGGTGCTGCACGACGCCATGGAGGCGGCCGGTGTCAATGACCGGGCGCAGTTGGCCGTGGCCGAAGCCGAGCTGAGGGACCGGATCAACGAGCGCTGGATGCGGCGGGGCGTGACCATGTGGGATCCCGAGCGCACCTACGTCGACGCCGGGGTGCACCTCACGCCCGACGTGTCGCTCCTGCCCGGGGTCATCCTGCGGGGTCGCTGCGTCATCGGCGAAGGGAGCGAGATCGGGCCGAACTGCGTCCTGACCGACACCGTGGTGGGGCGTCGGGCCGTGGTGGCCGAGAGCACGTGCGACCGGGCCACCATCGGGGACGGGGCCCGCATCGGACCGTTCTGCGTGGTCCAGCCCGGAGCCGAGGTGCTGCCCGACGCCGTGGTCCCGCCGCACAGCACCGTCACCCTGGAGTGAGCGCCGCCGGCGACGCCTGAGGTCGTGGCCCTGTAGCGTGGACGGAGTGGAGCTCATCCCCCGCCGCCGCCTCGAACTGATATCGGGCCGCTCCCACCCCAAACTGGCGCAGGACATCGCCCAGCACCTGGGGGTCGAGCTGGGCGAAGCCAACCTGCGCGAGTTCGCCAACGGTGAGATCTACTGCAAGTACGACAGCTCCATCCGGGGCTGTGACGTGTTCATCGTCCAGACCCACAGCGGACCCGTCAACGACTCGCTGATGGAGCACCTCATCATGATCGACGCGGCCAAGCGGGCCTCGGCCAAGCGCATCACCGCCGTCTGCCCGTACTACGGCTACTCGCGGCAGGACCGCAAGTCGACCGGCCGCGAGCCCATCACGGCCAAGCTGGTGGCCGACATGTTCTCGGTCGCCGGTGCCGATCGGGTGGTGAGCGTCGACCTGCACTCGGGGCAGATCCAGGGCTTCTTCAACACGCCCTTCGACCACCTGGTGGCGGCGCCCGTGCTCGAGGCCTACATGCGGGAGAAGTTCAGCGGAGACGTGGTGGTGGTGGCGCCCGATGCCGGGCGGGTCAAGGTGGCCGAACGCTACAGCCAGCACCTCGGCTTCGACCTGGCCCTGGTGCACAAGACGCGCCCGCGGGACAGCCACAACGAGGTCAAGGCGCGACACGTCGTCGGTGACGTGGAGGGGCGGCACTGCGTGCTGATCGACGACATGATCGACACCGCCGGCACCATCTGCGCCGCCGCAGAGCTCCTGGCCGACGCCGGGGCCTCGGAGATCTCGGCCATGGCCACCCATGCCGTGCTGTCCGACCCGGCGGTGGACCGGCTCAAGGCGGCGCCCATCTCCCGGGTGGTGGTCACCGACACGCTGCCCCTGGGCGAGGACCGCTACTTCGACAAGCTGGAAGTGCTGTCGGTGGCCAAGATCATCGCCGACGCCATCGACGCCGTCTTCGAGGACACGTCGGTCTCGGAGCTCTTTGGCGGCGACAACCTCGTCTAGCCTCTCTGACCTGCTGTTTTGACCGAGGGCAGGCCCGACGTCCTCCCGCCACCCCCGGCCCCGCGCCCCGATGGCGCCGCGGGCGGGCCCGAGTTGGTCGGTCTCCCGCCGGCGGCTACGCTGGTGACCCGCTCGCCGGCGGCCGCCGCTCCGGCCCGTCGCCCCGATCTGACCCGTTCCTGAGGAGATTCGCCATGGCCGATGTCACCCTTGCCGCCGAGGTGGGGCGCCCCCTGGGGTCGCGCGCCACGCGCCGGCTCCGTCGTGAGGGGAAGATCCCCGGCGTCATCTACGGGCACGGAACGGATCCGGTCTCGGTGGCGGTCGTGGCCCGCGAGCTGCGGATCGCGCTCAACGGCGAGGCGGGGGCCAACCAGCTCCTGTCGCTCGAGACCGGGTCGGGCACCTACCTGGCGCTGGCCCGCGAGATGCAGCGCCATCCCATCGCCCAGACGGTGACCCACGTCGACTTCCAGATCGTCCGGCGCGACGAGGTGATCGCCGCCGACGTGCCCATCGTCCTGACCGGCGAGGCGCTCGAGGTGCACCACGGAGACGGCCTGGTCGACCAACAGATGTTCACCCTGCCGATCAAGGCGCGACCGGCCGACATCCCCACGTCGCTCGAGGTCGACATCAGCGGGCTGACCATCGGTGCCCAGCTGCGGGTGTCGGACCTCACGCTGCCGGCCGGGGTCACGACCGACGTCGACCTCGAGACGGCCGTGGCCATCGGCCAGCCGCCGCGGGTGATCGCCCTCGAGGAGGAAGTCGCGGCGGAGGCCGAAGAGGGGGAGATCACCGCGGAGGCTGCCACCGACGCCGCCGAGACGCCCGACGAGGAGGGCTAGGCCCTGCGTCGCCTGTTCCCCCGATCCGAGCGTCGGGGCACGCCACCCGATCTGCTGGTGGTCGGGCTGGGCAATCCGGGAGCCGAGTTCGCCGGGACCCTGCACAACGTGGGCGCCGCGGCGGTCGAGCTGGTGGCCACCAGGGCGGGCGCGTCGCTGCGGGCCGAGAAGGGGCTCCGGGCCCGCGCCGTCACCGTCGCCCTGGGGGACCGGCGGGTGGCGCTGGCCGTGCCGACGACCTACATGAACGAGTCCGGCGCGGCCGTGCGCGCGCTGGTCCGGCGCTACGGGATCGACGACCCCTCATCCCTGGTCGTCGTGCACGACGAGCTCGACCTGTCGCCGGGCACGGTGCGGGTCAAGGTGGGGGGCGGGCTGGCCGGGCACAACGGGCTGCGCTCGCTGGAGTCGCACCTCCACTCCACCGACTTCGTCCGGGTGCGGATCGGGATCGGCAAGCCGCCCAGCGCGCGCCAGGGGGCGGGCCATGTCCTGGGGCGACCGCCCAAGGCCGTGCGCACGGTGCTCGAGGGCTCCATCGAGGTGGCCGCCGACACGGTCGAGCGCATGGCCCGCGAGGGGATCGAGGCGGCCATGCAGGTGTGCAACTCGCTGCCCTGACGGGCGGGAGACCCGCACGGATAGGGTGGACCAAGTGACCCGCGCCGCCGCAGCCCGCCGCGGGACCGCCGCACGTTGAGCGCCCCGTCCGACGGCGCTCTGCGCGCCGTACCGCCCCTGCTGCGGAGCGACCCGGCCCTGCCCGTGGTACTCGGCGCGGCCGACGCCACCCTGGCCGTCGCCGGCGCGGCCCAACCGGTTCTGCTGGCCGCGCTGGCCGGTTTCACCGAGCGCTCTCCCCTGCTGGTGATCACGAGCAGCGAGGCCGAGGCCGTGCGCATGGCCGACGACCTGGCGTGCTTCCTGCCTCGCCCTGCGGGCGACGGGGAGGGGCGGGCCGTGATGGGACCCGACGGCGGAGCGGTGGCGGTGTTCCCCGCCTGGGAGACCCTGCCCTTCGAGCGGGTCAGCCCCGAGGTGGAGACCATGGGCCGGCGCCTGGCCGTGCTCTGGGCGCTGACGCACGCCGCCGACGCGACGGCGCTGGGCGGTGCGCCCCGGGTCGTGGTGGCACCCGTGCGCGCCCTCCTGCAGCGGCTGGGGCCGTACCGGGACCACGGCGGGCCCCTCATCGTGCGCCGGGGGCAGGAGATCCCCGCCGAGGAGTTGATCGCCGGCCTGGTCCGGTCCGGCTACCGCCGCGAGCACCAGGTCGAGCACCGCGGGGAGATCGCGGTGCGCGGCGGCATCATCGACGTGTTCCCCTCGACCGGTGACGTCCCGGTGCGCATCGACCTCTGGGGTGACCAGGTGGATCGGCTGACCGCGTTCGCCGTGCACGACCAGCGGTCGACGGGGGACCTCGACGTCGCCGTCCTGTTCGGTTGCCGGGAGGTCATCCCCACCCCGGCCGTCCGTGCCGCCGCCGGGTCGCTCCTGCGCACGCAGCCCTGGGGTGCCACCCAGTGGGAGCGCCTGGCCGCCGGCGAGTCCTTCGACGGCATGGAGTCGTGGCTGCCCTACGTCCATGCCGACGAGGTGCTGCTGCCCGACCTGCTGCCGCCGGGCTCCCAGGTCGTCCTGGCCGAGCCGCGCCGCATCCGGGACCGGGCCGTCCAGCTGCTCGACGAAGAGGCGGCGCTGGCCGAGACCCTGGCCACCACCTGGGGGGCCGAGGACCCCTCCGGCCAGGGCTTCCCCCGACTCCACCTCCCGTTCGCGCGACTCCTGCAACGGTGCGAGGCAGGGGTGCTCTCCATGCCGTCGGCCCCCGAGGGCCCGTCCACCCCCGCCCTCACCGTCCGCAGCTTCGCGCCGGTGGCCGGCGACGCGGCGCGCCTGGCCGGGCAGGTGAGCCGGCTCGTGGGCGGGGACTATGCCGTCACCCTGTGCGCGGCCACCGCGCCCGGGGCGGAGCGGCTCTCGACCGTGCTGGGAGAGGAGGGTGTCGTCGCCCCCGCCGGTTCGGCGGCCAGCGCCGCCCCCGGCGCCGCGGTGGTGACCGCACCACTCACCTCGGGCTTCATCCTGCCCGACTGCAGGGTCGCCGTGCTGTCCGAATCGGACATCACGGGCCGGCGGCTGCCCCACCGGCGCGCCCGCCCCCGGGCCCGGGCGACCTACGGGTTCTTCGACGACCTGGCCGTCGGCAGCTTCGTGGTGCACCGCCAGCACGGCGTGGCCAGATTCGAAGGCGTGACGTCGCGGGCCATGGGAGGGACCACCCGTGACTACCTGATCCTGCAGTACCGGGGGAGCGATCGCCTCTATCTGCCGGTGGACCAGATCGAGGCCATCACCGCCTACAGCGGCGGCGAGTCCCCCACGCTGTCGAAGATGGGGGGAGCCGACTGGCAGCGCACGCGGGCCAGGGCCCGCGCCGCCGCCGGCGAGGTGGCCGAGGAACTGGTCAAGCTCTACCGGCGCCGGCTGGAGGTGGAGGGGCACGCGTTCGGCCCGGACACGCCGTGGCAGGGCGAGATGGAGTCGTCCTTCGCCTATGTCGAGACCGACGACCAGCTGAAGGCCATCGCCGACGTGAAGGCGGACATGGAGCAACCCAGGCCGATGGACCGACTGGTCTGCGGCGACGTCGGCTTCGGCAAGACCGAGGTGGCCGTGCGCGCCGTGTTCAAGGCGGTGCAGGACGGCACGCAGGCCGCCGTGCTGGCACCCACCACCCTGCTGTCCAGCCAGCACGCCCAGACCTTCGCCGATCGCTTCGCCGCCTACCCGGTGCGGGTGGAGCTCCTCAGCCGGTTCCTGTCGCCGGCCCAGCAGCGCAAGGTCGTCGAGGGGCTGGCCGACGGGAGCGTCGACGTGGTGATCGGGACCCATCGGCTCTTGGGGCCCGACGTCGTGTTCAAGCGTCTCGGCCTGCTGGTGGTGGACGAGGAGCAGCGCTTCGGGGTGACGCACAAGGAGGCGGTGAAACGACTGGCCGAGGGAGTGGACGTGCTGACCCTGACCGCCAGCCCGATACCGCGCACCCTCGAGATGGCGCTGACCGGGATCCGGGACCTCTCCATGGTCAACACCCCGCCCGCCGACCGGCGCCCCATCCTCACCTATGTGGGCGAGCACGACCCGGCAGCGGTCAGCGAGGCGCTCCGGCGCGAGCTGCTGCGCGAGGGGCAGGCCTTCTACGTCCACAACCGGGTGGCGGACATCGACCGGGTGGCGCACCAGGTGCGCGCCCTGGTCCCCGAGGCCCGGGTGGCGGTGGCGCACGGGCAGATGGACGAGGGCAGCCTCGAGACCGTGGTGCTCGACTTCTGGGATCGTCGCTACGACGTGCTGGTGTGCACCACCATCATCGAGTCGGGCATCGACATGCCCTCGGTCAACACGCTGGTGGTCGACCGCGCCGACCTGCTGGGCCTCGGACAGCTCCATCAGATCCGAGGCCGGGTCGGACGGGGCGGTCAGCGCGCCTACGCCTACCTCTTCCATCCGGCCGACCGCGTGCTGTCCGAGCAGGCCTACGAGCGCCTGCGGACGATCGGCGAGCACACCGAGCTCGGGTCCGGCTTCAAGATCGCCATGCGCGACCTGGAGATCCGCGGGGCCGGCAATCTCCTCGGCGCCGACCAGTCGGGGCACATCGCCGCCGTGGGCTATGACCTGTACGTGCAACTGGTGGCCGAAGCGGTGGCCGAGGCCCGGGGGGAAGCCCGGCCCAGCCCGCCCACGGTCGCCCTCGACGTCCCCGGCGACGCCCACCTGCCCAAGGAGTACGTGGCGGCCGAGGACGCGCGCCTCGAGGCCTACCGGCGGTTGGCGTCGGCCTCGTCCGACGCCGACGTGGAGGACATCGGGGCCGAATGGGTCGATCGCTACGGCCCTCTCCCCGAGGCGGCCGGCGGACTGCTGGCCCTGGCCCGGCTCCGGACCGCGGCGATGAGCCGGGGCATCCGGGAGATCACCCAGAGCCCGGTGCGGCCCAGCGGCTCGCGCCAACCGGTGGCGCGGATCACGCCGGTGCGGCTGCCGGCCAGCGCACAGGTGCGCCTGCGGCGACTGGCCCCCGGCGCCAGCTACAAGGAGGACGGGGCGCAGCTGCTGGTGCCCATCCCGCCGGGGGAGCGGGCCGCCGACGTGGTGCGCCAGCTGCTCGAGGACCTCGTGGCGCCCGGTGATGCCGAATCAGAGCGGGACACCTTGTAGCATGCGCCGCTCGTGAAGCGATTCGTTCTCCTCCTGGTGGTCCTGGCCGGCGGACTGGCCTGGGCGGCCCTGGCCATCCCCACCGATGCGGCCAAGGTGAACGGCACCTCCATCAGCCAGAGCCAGCTGAACTCCGACGTCACCGCCATCGCCGGCAGCCCGGACTACCAGTGTTACCTCAACGCCCAGGAGTACGCGGACACCAACGGCCAGGAGGAACTGCCACCGGTGAACGGCGCCGGCCAGGCCTCGGGAGGCGGCTCGCACCCCACGGCGACGACGGCCTTCACCTCGCAGTACCTCGGCACCGAGATCGGCCACCAGATCATCTCCGACCAGGCGGCCAAGCGGGGCCTCCACATCACCAGCAAAGACATCAAGACGGCCAAGGCCCAGCTGGCCGACGAGATCACCCAGACCATGTCGGAGGTCTCGGAGGACCTGAGCGTGATCCGGGGGTGCACGGCGGGGACCGCGCTGACGGGGCCCGAGGTCCTGGCCACCCTGCCCCCGTCGTTCGTCGACTCGTTGGCGCAGTTCAACGCCACGGTGGGCGTGCTCGAGGAGACGCTCTCGGGAGACGACACCACGGCGGGCCTGCTGAAGTTCTACGAGGCGAACCGCTCCGACTTCGACACGGCGTGCTTCACGGTGGCCGGGTACTCGAGCCAGAGCGCGGCGCAGGCTGCCCTGGCCAAGGTGGACGCCGGCACCCCGTTCTCCCAGGTGGCCGCCGCGGTGTCCGGCGGCGGACCGCAGGGCTGCGACGTCCTCTACGGTATCGCCGCGCAGCTGCCCTCGGCGGACCTGCCGGCCCTCAAGATCGGTGAGGTCTCCGCGCCGATCTCCGCCAACGGGAGCTACCTCCTGGTGCAGATCACCTCGCGCACGCCGACCTCGTTCGCCAAGGCCGAGTCGTCGGTCCGTGAAGCGGCGGCCCAGACGGGTGCCAACGAGGCGCGGGCCCTGCTCGATGCCAGCGAGCAGCATGCCCTCATCGCGGTCAACCCCCGGTACGGGACCTGGGTGGCGGCGGAGGCGCAGATACTCGTCCCCAATGTCCCGCCGATCCCGGACACCTTGAACCCGCTGGCCAACGAACCGGCCGGGACGGTCACGTCGGCCACCGCGCCGGGCGGGAGCTCGACCCCGGCGCATGGGACGTCCGGGTAGTCCGCCCGGGCCCGGCCCGGGCCCCCCCTCGCCCCGCCCCCGCATCACCGTGGTCGGGCTGGGTCCGGCGGGCACCCCGTACCTGAGCCGCGAGGCGCGGGACCGCATGGCGGGCGCTCGGCGGACCCTGGTGCGCACGCGGCGCCACCCGGCCGCGGAGGAGCTGGTGGGCGTCGACTCTCTCGATCGCCACTACGACGCCGCGGACACCTTCGAGGAGGTCTATGCCGCCATGGTCGAGGAGCTCGTCTCGGTGGCCACCGAGGCGGCACCCGGGGAGGTCGTCTACGCCGTCCCGGGATCGCCCCTGGTGGCCGAGCGGACGGTCGAGCTGCTGCGCTCCGACCCCAGGGTCGACCTCACCGTGGTCCCCGCCCTCTCCTTCCTCGATCTGGCCTGGGAACGGCTCGGCATCGACCCGCTGGCCCAGGGTGTCCGCCTGGTGGACGCCGAGGCCTTCGACCGGCAGGCCGCCGGTGACCGCGGCCCGTTCCTGGTGGCGCAGTGCTGGTCGCCGTCGCTGCTCTCCGAGATCAAGCTGTCCGGCGTTGCCGAGGACCGACCCGACCAGCCCGAGGTGGTGCTCCTGCACCACCTCGGGCTCGACGACGAGCAGATCCTCCCGGTCGACTGGTGGGACATGGACCGGACGATCGTGCCGGACCACCTGACCTCGCTCTTCATCGCCGGCGCGCCCGAGCGGGCCGCGGAGGGGGACATGGACCGACTGGTGGACCTGGTGCGGACGCTGCGGGAGCGGTGCCCCTGGGACCGGGCGCAGACGCACGCCACGCTCATGCCCCACCTGCTGGAGGAGTCCTACGAGGTGCTCGACGCGCTCGGCGAGCTTGCGGCACCGGGACCGGGGGGCCCGGCCGGGGCCTTCGCCGACCTCCAGGAGGAGCTGGGCGACCTCCTCTTCCAGATCGTGTTCCATGCCTGCCTGGCCGAGGAAGAGGGCCGGTTCACCCTGGACGAGGTGGCCCGGGGCATCCACGCCAAGCTGGTGCACCGCCATCCCCACGTGTTCGGCGACGTGGTGGCCGACACGGCGGCGCACGTGGCGTCGAACTGGGAGGAGATCAAGAAGCAGGAGAAGGGTCGCTCCAGCGTGACCGACGGCATCCCCCGCAGCCTGCCCGCGCTCCTGCTCTCGACCAAGTTGCAACGGAAGGCGCTCTCGGTGGGCGTGCGTGTCCCCGACGTGGGTCCCGCCGCCGAGGCCTTGCCCCAGTGGATCGATGCCCTGGGGGAAACCCCGGCCGGTGCCGACGAGCCCGACGGTGCCGACGAGCCCGACGGGGCCGACGGGGCCGACGGGGCCGATGCGCCGCTGAGCGCCCATGCCGAGTCCGCCGAACGGTTCGCCGGTGACCTTCTCTTCGGGCTGGCCGATCTCTTCCGGCGCATGGGGATCGATCCGGAGCGCGCGCTGCGGACGCGTGCCCTGGCCTTTCGGGACAGCATCGTGGCCCGTGAGACCGCGCCGGGGGCGGCGGCGGCGGACGGAGCGGTCGGGCCGGGGTCGGCGGCTCCCCCGCGTGGTGGCGGCCGGCCCGCCATTTGAGCGTCCCCGGAACGCTCGGGGATCGACGTGGCGGTGTCGTGGAGGGCCTTCGGCGGCTCGCCGGCGACGGGAGTGACGGCGACCCACACCCGTGCCCGTGGCCGCATCGGTGGTGGCCAGGGGCGTCTCACGCCGCACGGTGTCCTCAAGCACCGCGAGTGCGCCCACTAGTCTTGTGGTTCGGTGTCCCGCCAGGGCCGACGCCGAGGGAGTGACGTTGTGAGCACCATTGAGCAGGTGACCGGTCGAGAGGTGCTCGACTCGCGCGGCAACCCGACCGTCGAAGCCGAGGTCGTTCTCGATTCGGGGGCACGCGGTCGCGCCATCGCCCCATCGGGTGCCTCGACCGGGATCCATGAAGCGGTGGAGCTCCAGACGGTGAGGACCGATTCGGCGGCAAGGGCGTGCTCCACGCGGTGGCCCACGTCAACGGCGTGATCGCCGATGCTCTCGAGGGTCTCGATGCCCTCGATCAGCGCGCCATCGATTTCACCATGATCGACGCGGACGGAACCCCCGACAAGGGAAATCTGGGCGCCAATGCCATGCTCGCGGTCTCGCTGGCCAATGCCAAGGCGGTCGCCGACGAGCTCCAGCTGCCCCTGTTCCGGGCCCTCGGCGGGACCAATGCCCACGTCCTGCCCGTACCCATGCTCAACGTCTTGAACGGTGGCGTGCACGCCCGCAACTCCATCGACTTCCAGGAGTTCATGCTGATGCCGGTGGGCGCTGCCTCCTTCAGCGAGGCGCTTCGTTGGGGCGCCGAGATCTACCACGCCCTGCGCGCCGTGCTGGCCGAACGAAACCTGGCCACCGCCGTCGGCGACGAGGGCGGCTTCGCGCCGGACCTGCCGACCAACGAGGATGCCGCCGCGGTGTTGGTGGAGGCCATTGGGCGCGCCGGTCGCGTGCCGGGCGAGGACGTGGCGCTGGCGATGGACCCCGCGGCCAGCGAATTCTGGGAGGACGGGACCTACGTCCTGACCGGTGAGGGCCGCCGCATGAGTTCGAGCGAAATGATCGACTATTGGGTGGATCTGGTCGATCGCTTTCCCATCGCATCCCTCGAGGATGGCATGGCCGAAGAGGATTGGGACGGTTGGGCCGGGCTCACCAAGGCGCTGGGGCATCGCATCCAGCTGGTCGGCGACGACATTTTCGTCACCAATGCCACGCTGCTCGCACGTGGGGTGCGCGAGGGGGTGGCCAACGCGATCCTGATCAAGCTCAATCAGATTGGCACGTTGACCGAGACACTGGACACGATCGCCCTGGCCAGCCGTTGTGGCTACCGGTCCGTGATCTCGCACCGATCGGGCGAGACGGAGGACACGTCGATCGCCGATCTCTCGGTGGCGGTCAATGCCGGCCAGATCAAGGCGGGCGCCCCGGCGCGATCGGATCGGGTGGCGAAGTACAACCAGCTGCTCAGAATAGAGGAGGACCTCGGACCGTCGGCCATCTTCCCCGGGCGCGCTGCACTGGCCGGCTCGAACGGTGCGCCGCATGGCTAGGTCGGCCCGACCCGCCAAGAAGCGGTCGACCCGGCGGGAACGCCGGCGTTCACGTGACACGCACCGGACCAGATGGCTCCTGGCGGGCGCGGTGGTGCTCTCGGCGTTGATCCTGGCTTCGTGGTTCCCGGCCGGCGCGCTGTACCACCAGCGCTCGACCCTGGTTGCGGCCAACGGTGAGCTCGCACAGCTGCACCGGGAGGACGTCGCGCTGAGCAAGGAACGCAAGAGCCTCAGTGATCCGGCGGAGGTCGGGCGGATCGCCCGGCAGCAGTACCAGCTGGTCAGCCCGGGACAGCAGGTCTACGAGGTCCTCCCGCCGACGGCCACCTCCCCGGCCGGTGCACCGTACGCCGGCGACCCGGGCAAGAGTGCCCCCGTGCCGGCCGGTGCCGAGCTCCCCTCGGCCACGGTGACCACGACCACGCAGCCGGGGACCGGGACGCGTGCCGGTCGGTCCCAGGCGACGGCCAGAGCGGGCGACGCCTCGGCACCGGGAGTTCTCCAACGCATGCTGCAAGCGCTCGAATTCTGGCGTTGACGACAGACGAGGCGGACCCCGCCGTGCCCGACGCACCGGGCGACCGGGACGCGGTGTCGCTCCTCCTCGGCCGGCCCCCCCGGGGCCATTTCACCGTCGTGGTGCGCCGCCACGACGGGCAGCCCATGGTGATCGCCGACGAACCGCTGCTGCTCGACGGCACGCCGATGCCGACCCGCTACTGGTTGGTCGATCCCGATGTGCGCGCCCGCATCGGGCGGCTCGAAGCCGAGGGCGGCGTCCGGGCGGCCGAGGGCGCCGTCGATCCCGGGGAACTGGCCGAGGCCCACCGGCGATACGCCGAGGAGCGCGATGCCCTGTTGCCACGCGGGTGGCAGGGCCCGCGACCGAGCGGGGGGGTGGGGGGGACGCACCGCGGGGTGAAGTGCATCCACGCCCACGTGGCGTGGTGGCTGGCCGGTGGGGACGACCCCGTCGGGGCGTGGGCGGCAGAACGCCTCGGGCTGCGGCGACCGGGGGAGAGCCCGCCGCCCACGCCGTGAGGGGACGCGGGCGACGCGCCGGACGTTGGTGGTGGCGTGCGCCGGTTCCCGGGTCAGCGCAAGAGACTATGGACGATCCCGTCGAGGATGTCGGTCTCCGACACCACACAGGCATCGATCCCGAAGTGGTCCATGACCTGCCGCAGCACGTAGGCACCGCCGACGATGACGTCGGCGCGCCCCGCCACCACGCCGCCGCGCCGGCCGCGGGCGGCCGACGTCTCAGTGCCCAGGGTCGTACACCAGTGCTCGACGGCCGCTCGACGCAGCACCGAATGATGGATCTTGTCGCTGTCATAGGCGGGGAGACCGAGATCGAGTGAGGCGAGGGTGGTCACGCTGCCGGCCAAGCCGAGCAGGCGGCAGCCGGCCCGGACCGTGGTCAGGACGGGCAGGGATCGCGCCGCCGAGTCGAGCTCGGCGTCGATGCACGCCACCATGGCCGCGACCTCGCCGGCCCCGGGTGGGTCATGGTGGAGGAACCGCTCCGTGAGACGGACACAGCCGATGTTCATGGAGACCGCGGCCACCACACCGTCGCGCTGCACCACCAGCTCGGTGGAGCCTCCACCGATGTCGATCACCAGGTCATCGCCGGGCGATGGCGGGAGGCCCGTCGTGGCTCCCGCATAGGCGAGCCGCCCCTCCTCCTCGCCCGACAGGAGCTCGGCGGGGACCCCGGCCGCGTCCGATGCGGCCGCCAAGAAGGCAGCCCCGTTGCGGGCGTCACGCACCGCCGAGGTGGTGACCAGCCGCGCCCGGGTGACCCCCGCCTCGTCCATGATCCGCCGGTACTCGCGCAGCACGCCCACGGTGCGGTCGATGGCCGCCGGGTCGAGCCGACCGGACGCATCGACCCCTTGGCCGAGCCGGGTGATCCGCATCAGGCGCACCTGGGTGGACCCGTCGGCGCGGGCCGCCAGGAGCCGGGTGGAATTGGTGCCACAGTCGAGCGCCGCGACGGCCCCGGAGGTCGGGCTGCTCACGGGAAGCGGCCCGAGGACAGAAGCCTCGCCGGAGCCGGCGGCACCCGTTCCACGCAGGCACTCTAGGGGAGCGTCCGCGCTCTCCGGGCTGCGTTGGCGCCGGAGCGTGCCGACCTGCCACGATGCGCGGGTGCCGATTTCCGACCGCCTCCTCATGGGCCCGGGACCCTCCAATCCCTACCCGGAGGTGGCGCTCGCCCTGGCCGGTCCCACCCTGGGGCACCTCGATCCCGAATTCCTGGCCCTCCTCGACGACACCAACGACCGCCTGCGACGCTGCTTCGCCACCGCCAATGCCCTGACCTTTCCCGTCAGCGGGACCGGCTCCGCCGGCATGGAGGCATCCTTCGTCAATTTCGTGGGACCGGGCGATCCGGTGGTCATCGGGGTCAACGGGCTCTTCGGCGAGCGCATGTGCGAAGTGGCGAGGCGCGCCGGCGGGGAGGTCATCCGGGTCGACGCGCCGTGGGGCGAGCCGTTGGACCCGGCGGCCCTGCTCGACGCGCACCCGGCCCCGTCGGTGATCGCCCTGGTGCACGCCGAGACGTCGACGGGCGTCCGCAACGACATTGCCCCACTCGGCCCGCGCAAGGGCGATGCCCTGCTGCTGGTGGACATGGTCACGTCGCTCGGCGGGATCGAGGTTGCCGTGGACGAGTGGGGCGTGGACGTGGCGTACAGCGGTACCCAGAAATGCCTGGGCGTCCCGCCCGGCCTGGCCCCGCTGACGGTGTCCGACGCCGCCCGGGCCCGGGTGATGGCGACACCGCCGAGTTGGTATTTCGATCTCAACCTCCTGTCGCGCTACGTCGAGGGCGGGGCGGGGGGAGGCCGGGTGTACCACCACACGGCGCCCGTCGCCATGATCGCCGCCCTCCATGCCGGCTTGGGCGCCGTCCTCGACGAGGGGATCGAGGCGGCATGGGACCGGCACGCCGAGTGCGGGTGTCGACTGCAGGAGGGGCTCGAAGCGCTCGGGCTCGAGCTCTTCGCCCAGGCCGGCCATCGGCTGCCGCAATTGACGACGGTCCGGGTCCCCGACGACCTGCCCTCCGGGATGCACGAGGCGGACTGCCGGCGACTGCTCCTCGAGCGCTACGGCATTGAGATCGGTGCCGGACCCGGCCCGCTGTCGGGAAGGGTGTGGCGCATCGGCTGCATGGGCCACACGGCTCGGCGGCGCAACGTGGTGACGCTGCTGGCCGCGCTGGGCGAGGTGCTCGGGCGATGACCGCGGCGCGGGCCCTGCGTCATCCGCCCCTCGAGCTGCGCGGGCAGCGAGTCGTCCTGCGCCCTCTGACCGAGCACGACTTCGACGAGTGGCACGCCGTGCGGACGCGCTGCGCCGCGTGGCTCTTGCGCTGGGAGCCCCGCCCCAAGGGCGCCCCGGTGCCGTCGGAGGACCGGCCGAGCTTTGCCGCCCGCTGCGGCATACGCGAGCGGGAGCGTCACCTCGGTAGCGGTTACGGCTTCGGGATCTTCGTCGGGGAGCGCTTCGCCGGCGAGGTGACGCTGTCCTCCATTCAGCGGGGACCGTTCCAGAGCGCCATCATCGGCTATTGGATCGACGAGGCCCTGGCCGGGAGGGGTTTCGTCCCCGAGGCGGTGGTGGTGACGCTGCGGTTCGCCTTCGAGGCCATCTCGCTCCACCGGGTGGAGATCTCCATCATCCCCAGGAATGCGGCCAGCCGGCGGGTGGTCGAGAAACTGGGCATTCGTGAGGAGGGCATCGCCCAGCGCTTCCTCGAGATCGACGGCGTGTGGGAGGACCACATCCGCTACGCCATCACCTCCGAGGAATGGAGCGCCCGGGAGGCGGAATTGGTGGGCGAATGGCTGGGCGGCTGACCCGCTGGGCGCACCGCCGCCGAACGGCCGACCCGGTCAGTGATCCGAGACGCTCGAGACGCCCGTGACCGACGGCGAGTGCCGGAAGAACTGCTCGACGTCGTGCTCGTAGGTGTAGGAGGAACGGTCCCGGCCCGCTCCCCGGCGCAGCCGCAGGGCCCGGATGAAGCTCAGGACGGCGCCGGCGCTGGTGGCCTGGTAGTCGAAGCCGGTGGCAGTGAAGCGGCGGGTGTCGACGCCACGCCCGTACCGCAGGAGGTCTTCGAGCTCGGGCGGCAGGTCGAAGAGGCGTGAAAGGGGCCGGATCTTCAGCGGGCTGAACGGCGACAACGGGAGGAGGTGCGTCCCGCAGATGGCGGCTACCTCGCTCCAGGGCAGGCGGCCATCACCCGCCACGTTGTACAGGCCCGGTACGCCGCCGCGGGTGACGTGGAGCAGGGCCCTGACCACGTCGTCCTCCTCGACGAATTGCAGCAGCGGATCGAATCCGAAGATGGCGGGGCAGAGCGGGCGGGCCAAGTTGCGGCTGATGGGCGTGGTGAGGTGGGGCCCGAGCACATTGGCGAACCGGAGCACGCTGACCAGCGTGGCGGGATTGTCCTCGGAGAAGTCGCGCACCAGGCCCTCGGCCTCGATCAAGGCGCGCTCGACGGCGCCCCGGGCCGGCGCGGCGCGGGGCGAGTCCTCCCGGAACGTGTTCGGGTCGCGGGCGGAGGAGCCATAGACCAAGGTGGAGGACTTGACGACGATATGGCGCACGCAGGAACCGGCGGCGCCGGCCGCGGCCAGGAGGTTCATGGTGCCGATCACATTGATCTCATGAAGGGACCGACTGGGCACGGCGGCCGAATTGGTGACCATGAACGTGTGGAGGATGGTGTCGACCTGCGTGGCCTTCACGATCCGACTGAGGATCGAGTACGCCTGGTCCGCCCGCACGAACTCCGCCCGCTCGAAGGGGACGGAGGGCGCGCGCGTGCCCAGGCCGAGGATCACCTCCATGCTGGGGTCCGCCTCCAGCGCCTGGATCATCCGGCCGCCCCAGAAGCTGTCGGCACCCGTCACCAGAATGCGACGACCCATGCCGAAGCCGACCTCAGCCGAACCAGACGCTGCGACGGTCGCGCAACATGTCGTAGACGGCCTCTTGCAGCTGGACCCGGATGCCCTCTGCCTCCTCCATCACGCGGCTCTTGGAGTAGCGCTCCTGATCGGCGGGGACGTCGAAGGTGACCGGGTCGAGCACGCGGAGCTTCATCTTGGCGGGGAAGGGCATGACGATGCCGAGAGGTCCCATGGTCAAGAGATTGGCGGTCACCGGAAAGTAGGGGACACCCAGAGCCCTGGCCAAAATGGGCAGTCGAAACAGCACCGGCATGGCCTCTTCCGATCCCACCACCGCGATCGGGACCACCGGGACCCCGGCCCGCATGGCGATCTCCACGAAGCCGCCGCGGCCGAACCGCCGGAGCTGGTACCGGTCGGTGAAGGACTTGGAGGGACCCTTGGTGCCCTCGGGGAAGACGAGCGCCAGTTGCTGTTGCTCCTTGAGCAACCGATAGGCGTTGGCGGGCCGGGCCGACACGCCCCCCGAGCGCGCCCACAGCGTGCCGACGACCGGGACGGTGCGAAAGAAGTAGTCGGCCAGGCCGTAGACGGGTCGCTGGAGCGACTTCTCGATGCCGTGCATGATGACCGGGGCGTCGGAGGGGATGGCGCCGGCGTGGTTGGCCACCAGGAGGGCGCCGCCGTCGGTCGGGATCCTCTCGAAGCCCTCCCACTCCACCCGGAACCACTTGGAGTAGACCGGTTCGTACAGGGCGCGAGCGAAGGCCCTCGTCCGTTCGGACCGGCCCCATTCGTCGACATCGGACAACCGCGGATCTTCGCCGGACCCCGGAGCCTCGGGCGGGATGCGAAGGGGGACGATGTCCGTGGTCTTCTGCTTCTTGGTGGCGACGCCGCGCCCATTGCTCACCCGGCCATGGTACCGAGCCTGGGATGGGGCATCCTCACGATGACATCGGGCATCCTCACGATGACGTGGCCGTCCTAGGCATCCCACCACAGCGTCAGCGGGGCCCGCGCCACGAGCTCGGGCACGGTCAGGACACGGCGTTCCGGTGGGGCGGTGCCGTGGGCGGCCATCCGTTCGGCGGTCGCCTCGATCTGCGACTCGGCCATGAGGGGGCACATCACCAGCAGGCCCCCGTCGGGCCGGGACAGGACGGGCATGACCGGGGAGAGCTCCTGTCGGAGCGCCTTGAGGGCGACGGCCGGATCCGGGCTCGCCCGCAGCCCCGAGTCGGGATGCACGACCAGTGCGGGGACCGGTGGTGCCGAAGCCGCACCACGCCTGGCCCGGACGACATCCCTGGTCATGGAGCCCGGATCGAGCCACGGGCGGGTCCGGCTGCCCTCCACCCGCGACCACTGCACCGGGACCTCGGCAATGGTCAGGCCCAAGCGCCGGGCCAGCGAGAGGATCTCCACGTCGAAGGCGAAGCGTTCGGTGACCGAGCAGTGGAACAGCAGCTTGGCCACCGGCGCCCGGAACGCCTTGAACCCGCACTGGGTGTCGTTGAGCGCAACCCGGGTGAGCAGGTTGACGATCCGATTGAAGGTGCGATTCATGGCGGAGCGCCGGATGCTGCGGCGGTCGACCGCCGCGCCCGAGGCGGCGCGGGAGCCGATGGCCAGATCGTCCGTGGCCAGGGCGTGGACGAAGTCCGGTGTCTGTGCGGGATCGATCGACATGTCGGCGTCGGCAAAGGCGATGAGGGGGGCCGACGCCGCGGTCACGCCGGCGCGGACCGCCGCGCCCTTGCCCCGGTTGGCGGCCAACCGGATGAACCGGCGGTGGGGAAACGGACCGAAGAGCGCCTCGGCCCCGGCCGACGTGGCATCGGTGCTCCCGTCGTCCACCACGACGAACTCGGTGCTGGCGGGGTCGATGCGCCCCGCCTCGACGGCGTCACGCAGGCGGGACACCCCGGCGCCGAGCCGCGCGCTCTCGTTGTAGGCCGGTATGACCAGGGACAACTTCAGTGGAGCCGGGCGCAGCCGGCCCAAGGCCGGGTACTCCTCGTTGGTGGTCATCCGCCCATTCTCCACTGCGTGGCGCAGAGCGTAGCGTCGGGCCGGGCGGCTAGGGCCGAGCCGCCCCGATGAGGCCCTCGGTGAAGATGGGCGAGTACGAGACCACGGAGCCGGTGAAGGGGGCTTGCACCACGGTGTCGGACCCGACGTACATCACCACATGGTCCACCTCGTTGTCGCCGTCGAGGTTGAAGTAATAGAGCAGGTCCCCGGGCTCGAGTGCGCTGAGCGAGACGTGGGGGAGTTCGGCCCACTGGGTTTCGGTGGTCCGGGGGATGGACACCCCCGCTTGGGCCCACGCCCATTGCACCAGTCCCGAGCAGTCGAAGCCAGTGGCGGGGCTGTCGCCGCCCCACGCGTACGGCACGCCGATCTGCGAGATCGCCGCGTTGACGGCGTCCTGGCCCTGCGACGTCCCGCCACCGGAGCCGCCGACCGGCCCCGTTGAGGAGCTCCCCGTGCCCGCGGCCTGATTCGCCGCGGTGGTCGCCGCCGCACCGCTGGAGGATCCACCGACCGCTCCCGCCACGGTGGCCGCGGCCTGGGCCGCCGCCGTCGCCTGCTGGGCCTGGGCCGCGTTCGACGCCTGGGCCGCCGCCGCCGCCTCTTGCTGCGCCTCCAGCACCGCAGCCTGGGCCACTTCCTGGGCCAATTGCCCCTGCACCGAGTTCAGGGTCGCCTGCGTGGCGGCTGCCTCCTGCTGGTTGGCCCGGGCCAGCGAGGCGGCCTGCGCGGCCTGCGCCTGCGCCTGCGCGGCCAGGCTCTTCTGCTGGGCCCGTTGGCCGGCCAGTTGCGACTCGGAGGACTCCAACGCGTCGCGGGCCTGATCGAGGTCACCGACGATCTGCTCGGTGTACTGGTCGCGCGCATTGGACAGGTCGGCGGAGGAGCTGAAGAGCGAGGTGAACTTCGACTGCGGCGTGCCGTAGACGTAGGCCTTGACGGCGTCGTTGGTCAGCTGGCGCTTGTCCACGGCCACCGCTGACTTGGTCTGCGCCAGCCGGGCCGAGATGGAGGCCAGGGCGGCCTGCGCGTTCTGCTCGTTCTCGATGGCGGTGTCGTAGCGGCCGTCGAGCAGGGAGCTCTGCTGCTCCTCCTGCGCCAGGGTGCTCTCGACGGCCTTGACCTGGGCCTGGGCCGCATCGATCTGCGACTGGTTGGGGGCCGGCCCCGGCGTCGTGGTCGACGTGGGGCCGGAGGCGCCGGCCGCGGGCGTGACGAGGCCCCGCCCGAGCGCTCCCGCGACCACGAGCACCATCAAGGTGGCGACGACAACTCCTCGGGCCATGACGGGGAGGGGCCGTCGGCGACCAGCGATCCGACACCTCACTGCTGCCACTTGCGCAACAGTACCCCCTCCCACCCCACCTGCCAATGGGCAATTGTTCCCGTCTGAGCTGGGCCTGAGGGCCAAATTCGGCCTCGACCGGGGGCCGGGTACCCCATGTAGTGGTTGACCCTGTGGACGATCCCTCCATATGGTGCCGTCATGGACCAGGTCGTGACGGTCACCGGCGGGAGGGTGCGAGGGATCCGGCGCGACGGCGTCTGGTCCTTCTCGGGCATCCCCTATGCCGAGGCTCCGGTGGGCCCCCTGCGCTGGCGCCCGCCGCGGCCGCCCACCGCGTGGGAGGGCGTGCGTGATGCGTCGTCGTTCGGGCCCATCGCCCCCCAATCGGCGCCGGTGGTGGGGATCACCGGCCCCTCGGATCCCGACGCCGCCGATGAGCAGAGCGAGGACTGCCTCAGCCTGAACGTGTGGACGCCTGTGGTGCCGGAATCCCCGAGCCCAGGCACCGGCCGTCCGGTCATGGTGTGGATCCACGGCGGTGGATTCACCACCGGCAGCGGCTCGGTCTTCCTCTATCGCGGCGGTGAGCTGGTGCGGAACGGCGACGTGGTGGTGGTCACCCTCAACTACCGGCTGGGCGCGCTCGGCTTCCTGGGTCATCCCGCGCTGCGCGATCCCGAGGGGCACATCGGCAACTGGGGCCTGCACGACCAGGTCGCGGCCTTGCGATGGGTCCGGGACAACATCGCTCAGTTCGGGGGAGATGCCGGCAACGTGACCCTCTTCGGCGAGTCGGCGGGCGGATTCAGCGTGTCGACCCTCATGGGCACGCCGGCCGGCAGCGGATTGTTCCGTCGCGCCATCGTCCAGAGCGGCGGTGTCCACGTGCACAGCGTGGCGGAAGCCGAGCGCGCCGCCGATCGCCTGGTGTCGGCGCTGGGCCTGGCCGCGTGCGACCGCCACCGCCTGGAGTCCGTCCCGGCCGCCGACCTGGTGGCGGCGACCGAGGAGGTGGCCAAGCGTCGACCTGATCCCGGATTGATCCCGCTGCCCTTCCTTCCGGTGGTGGACGGATCCTTCGTTCCCGAGCACCCGCTGGCCGCGGTCGGACGGGGCGCGGTCCCGGAGGTCGATCTCCTCATCGGCACCAACCGCGACGAGCTCACCCTCTTCGGGTTGGGCAATCCGGCGCTGCTCGCCCTCGATGCCGATGGTGTGGCCGACTGGGTCGGCAACGCGGCCCCCGACGTGCCCACGGCGTCGTTGATGAAGGCGTACCGGGAGGCCCGCCAGGCCCGAGCGGAGGGCGTCACCCCCCACGACCTGTGGGTCTCCATGGGGACCGACGGTGTCTTCCGATGGCCCAGCCTGCAATTGGCGGCCGCCCACGGAGCGCGCGGCGCGCGGACCTTCGTCTATCTCTTCGAATGGGAGTCCCCGGCCTTCGGCGGGCTGCTCCGATCGTGTCACGGGCTCGAGCTGCCCTTCGTCTTCGGTGTGGTCCACGTCCCGGCCGTGCAGCTGTTCACGGGAAGTGGCACCGAGGTGGAGCGGCTCTCCGCGCTGATGCAGCACGCATGGTCCGCCTTCGCCCGTACCGGCGATCCCGCCCATCAGGCCCTGGGGAGCTGGCCGACCTGGGACCCGGCGACCCGCTCGACCATGGTCTTCGGTCCCCGGTCCGCTCTGGCGACCGCCCCCCGCAACCCCGAGTTGTCGGTGTGGGAGGAGCATCGTCCCCTGGCCGTCGGGGCGGCGACGTGAGCAGCCGCTCCCGCGGTGACGGTCGAGGGTGACCTCAGCGGGAAGGCGTCATGCGCAGGGGCAGGTGACGGAGTCCGGTATGGCGGTTGCTCCGGGTCCACTCGGGCGCACCGTCCAGCGAGAAGTCGGCAAAGGCCCGCAGCGTCTCGGACAGCGCGACCCGTATCTCGGCGCGGGCCAGGTGCGCCCCGAGACAGAAGTGCACGCCGTGCCCGAAACTCAGATGGGGATTGGGGTCGCGGGTGACGAGAAACGACATGGGCGCGTCGAAGCGGAGGTCATCCCGGTTGGCCGAGCCCTCCCAGACGAGGACCTTGTCACCGGGCTGGATGCTCTGGCCCCCGAGCACGCACGGTCGCGTGGCCGTCCGCCGCTTGGAGGGCGAGGGTGTCGTCCACCGCAGGATCTCCTCCACCGCGCCGGCGACGAGCGACTCCTCGCCGCGCAGCAACGCGAGCTGGTCGGGCCACTCCACCAGGGCCAGCATGGCCCCGGCGATGGCATGGCGCGTGGTCTCCGCCCCGGCGGAGAACAAGAGGGAGAAGAAGGCGGACAGCTCGCCGTCGGTCAGGGCCGGGGGATCCTCGTCGGGTAGTTCGGCGTGAATGACGGCGGAGAGCATGTCGTCGCGGGGTCGACGGCGCTTCTCGGCGATCAAGGCCTCGCCATAGGTGAACATCTCACCGACCGCCGTCTCGCGCTGTGGTGTCATCGCCATGTAGTCCCCGTCGTCGGGACGGTCGAAGATGTGCTCGACACAGGTGACGAGTCGGTGCCGGTCCTCTTCGGGAATGCCCACGAGCAGACAGATGGCCTGCATGGGGAGTTCGGCCGCCACTTCGACCAGGAAGTCGCACGAGCCGGTGATGGGTGCGAGCAGCCGGCGCGTCCGGCGACGCAGCTGGTTTTCGAGGCGGCGCACCATGGCCGGGGTGAGGCCTCTCGTCACCAGTCGCCGGATGCGCGCATGGCGGGGGTCGTCCATCATGTTGAGCATCACGCCGGCCACCGGGAGGTCCTGCAGGACCGTCCCCCCGTAGGCGCGCTCGCCTCCGGTCTCCGAGGAGAAGGTCACCGGGTCGTGGAGCACCCGCAGGACGTCGTCGTACCCGGCCACCGACCAGAAGCCCTCGCCGTCGGGGGTGTGGGGCGTCGGCGCGTGCCACCACACGGGCGCCTCGCGCCGATGGATCTCGAAGAGGTGGTGGGGGAACCCCTGGGCGAAATGGTCCAGGTCGGTCAGATCGAGGCCGCCGAGCGCATCGACCATCCCGCCATCATTCCGGCGTCGCCGCGGTGGGTCAAGCGTCGACCGCGGGCCCGGAAGCCCCCTGCGCCACATGTGGGTGCCCATCTGGCGCACAATGGAGGCCGGCAGCCAGCACGTCGGGGGCGTAGCCCAATTGGCAGAGGCAGGGCGCTTAAACCGTCTCCAGTGAGGGTTCGAATCCCTCCGTCCCCACTCGCTGCGGTTGACCCCATTGGGTACGATCCTGTCCCCGTCCCGCTCCGACCCTGCTCTCGTCCCCCGACCGCGGGAGGGGAGGGTGGTCACGACCGCCGGCGGCTGCGACTCAGCGCAGTCGCCCGACGTCGGGGTGATCGCGGCGTCGCGGTCGCAGGACGGCCTCGATGCGTCGCGGATCGCCGTCGCTGTCCGATACCGCCCGTATCGAACCGAACTGCGCCTGCTCCAGCAGCGGGACGAGTGCCTCGGGCTGATCCCCGCCCACCTCGAGGAGCACGTGGCCTCCTCCACGGAGCCACCGGGGGGACTCGCTGACCGCTCGGCGGATGACGACCAGACCGTCCGCGCCGCCGTCGAGGGAGGACAGCGGCTCGAAGGCGCGGGCGTCCTGGGGCAGGAAGGGGATGGCGTCGGTGGGCACATAGGGCAGGACGGCGACGATGACGTCGACCGTCCCCCTCCACCGATCCGGCACGCCCGCGAAGAGGTCTCCCTCGGCCACGGTGACGCCGTTGCGCCGGGCGCACCTGGCGGCCAGGGGATCGGCTTCGGTACCGAGGACGGTCGCGCCCGGGTGTCGGCGCGCCAGCACGTGTGCGATCGCTCCACTCCCCGTACCCAGATCGATCGCCCGGCCGTCGGGCGGGAGCAGATCGGCCGCCCGCTCGGCCAGCGGCTCACTCTGCCATCGCGGCACGTACACGCCGGGGCTGACGGCGATCCTGCACCCGCAGAAGCTCACGTCCCCGGTGATCCACGCCAGCGGCTCGCCAACCGTTCGGCGTTCGACCAGCGCCGCCAGCAGCTGGCCGTCGCCCCGGGACACCGCGACGAGCTCCGCGACCTCCTCCTCGGGAGCAACGCAGCCGGCGCCGGCGAGGCGGCGGGTGGCGGCAGACCGTTCGGTGTCGGAGACCCCGGGCACCGTGCCATTGGACCACCGATCGAACGGCCCCGCCGGCGCCCCCGTCGCGGCCGTCGTGGCGAATCTCTGTGCGTCCCCGGGCGTGCTCCCGCCGACGCGGGTGGGGATTACCCGAGCCGAAAGCGCAAGCGCTGCGCCGTGGTCTCGAACTCTGCGTCGAGATCCGCCTGCGTCCGCCTGGCCAGCACCCCGTCTGCCGCCAGCTGATCGAGCAGGAGCTGATCGAACGTCGTCAGGCGCTCGAGGTGGCGCCTGGTCACGGCGTCGATCACCTGTTCCCCGTGGGTCACTTCCGACACGTTCGCCCAGCCGACCGTCGGCGCCGAGGACACGCCCAGCAGCTCGCAGAGTCGTGCGAAGAACTGCTCGGAGCGCGAGCTCCATTCGACGATGGAGAAGCGCCCCGCCGCGTCGTGGCGAAAGCGGGAGAGCAGCCTTCGGCGGCCGAAGGTGGACGCCGGCTTCCTCCCGTACGACAGCACCTGCCGGGCAATCTGGTTGTCGGTCGCCGGGCGGGTCTCGGGTGCCGCCAGAAACTCGTTGAAGGGGGCACCCGTCTTGGCCACCAGCTCCGATCCCCAGAGACCCCACTCGGCGCGCTGGGATGGGGTGTAATTCTGCCAATACCGGTAGAGGCTGAGCAACCGGGCTCGGGGCTCGCGGACTTGCACGGCGAGACGAGCGCAGCCGGCGGCCACGAGGGTCTCCGTGCAGTAATGCCCGATCACCAGCTCGTGACTGCGGACGATGGCGGCCACGTCGTCGGTCGTGGCGATGTCGTCTCGGGTCGGTGCCGGGATGCCGTCGATCAGCCGGGGCGATCCGAAATGGGCCCGGTCGAAGTAGAGCGGTTCGGCGTAACACCCGGGCATCTGCCCGAGCGCGACGCGCAGGGATGCCCCGCCGCACTTCGGCACATGCAACACGCCGATGCGGCCCGCGGTCGCCTGAGGCGCACCCGACATCGTCAACGCGCCCGCCAGACGGCGTGGATCACACGATCGGGTCGGCGCGCCACCGCACGGCGGTCAATCCTCCTCGATCCGATCACGGCGGACAAGACGCCTCCCTCTTGTGGAGCGACGGCCACCACCGGGATCGGCGGGGCCACCGGGCCTGCGGGAGCCATCGGGCCTGCACGCCCTCCGGGTCCCGGCCGTCCCGGCGGCGCACCTGCGGTAACCCTCATGCGGTAACCCTCATGACACCAGATCTCGTAGCGTAGTGGCCGTTGGTCCGCCGTGATCGGATCGGCGGTTGCCCGACCTCGAAGAGGCGGGCCGGATGGGTGCGTGCATGACGAACACCGGCTGGTCGAATCCGTGAGCCTGGCTGCCGGGCTCCTGTTGGCCCTGGTGGCGGCGGGAGCCTTGAACGTCGGCTTCTACGTGCAGCACGGGGCGACCCACACCATGCACGTGCTGTCGCCCCGACGACCGGTGCGATCGGTTCGCCTCCTGATCGGCAATCGGCAATGGCTGCTCGGCTACGCCGCGGGGTGGATCGGTTGGGGGCTCTACATCGCCGCCCTCAGCCTGGCGCCGCTCTCGCTCGTGCAGGCCGTCTCGGCCGGCGGCGTGGGTGTGCTGGCCATCGTGGCCCACCGATGCGGCACGCCCCTCCTGGTGCGGGAGCGACAGGGGGCGATGGTCGCCGTCGGGGGACTCGTCCTCCTCGGGTTGTCGCTGACGGCGCACGTCGCGCCGGCCGCGCCGGCTCGGACGTCCACGTTGCTCGTCGTCGTCGCCGCGGGATGCGTGGTGGCCGGTCTGCTGGCCGGACTCGCCGCGGCATCCATACGTCCCGCTGCGTCGCTCGGCGCGGCGGCGGGGATTCTCTTCGGGGTCGGCGACCTGGCCACCAAGGGCGCGGTGGACGGAAACGGCGCGCTCTTCGTACCGATCCTGGCTGCCTGCACGGCCTCGGGCTTTGTCGTGCTCCAACTGGCTTTTCAACGCGGCCGCGTCCTCGAGACGGCGGGCCTGTCCACGCTGGTCAACAACCTGATACCGATTGTCGGCGGCGTGATCCTGTTCCACGAGGCGTTGCCGGCGGGATGGGCGGGCGTGGTCCGAGTGGCGAGCTTCGTCGCCGTGGTGTGCGGCGCCGTCCTTTTGGCTCATCCGCCCCCGCCACCGCTCGAACCCCCGGGCGCTCCGGCCCCACCGGGCGTGCGGGACGGCGCGCTCTCGGTCTAGCGCTCCCGGTCTCGGTCTCGGTCTCGGTTTCGGTCGCGGGCTCTGGCTCATGGGCTCTCGGGGCCCGGGGCCGGGGCTCGGGCGCACGTCACGCCCCAGGGCCCCGACCGTTCCCTGACATGACCCCGGACCTGGCCCCGACCGTTTCCTGACATGGCGCCGGACCTGGCCCCGGACCTGGCCCCGACCGTTTCCTGATATGGCGCCGGACCTGGCCCCGGACCTGGCCCCGGAGACCGTGGGGCATGCACGTGCCCCGGTGAGCGAGGGGGCACCCGAGGTCGAAGTGGCGGTGCTCGGGCCGGTGGAGATCCGGGGGGCGCGACCGTTCAGCCGACGGGCGGCCCTCGAGCTGGTGGTGTATCTCGCTCTCCATCCCAGGGGGGCAGCCAATGACGTGTGGGCGGCCGCGTTATGGCCGGATCGCTGCGTGGCTCCGTCCACCCAGCACTCGACGGCGTCGGTCGCCCGCCGGGCGCGCGGGCGCTCGGCGGGGGGGGGGGGCCACATGACCCGCTGCGGCGGCCGGCTGCGCCTCGGCGATGCGGTCGGTACCGACCTCGACCGGTTCGTCCGCGCCGCCGGGTCTTCTGACCCCGGAGGTCGCAAGGAGGCGCTTGCCCTGGTACGGGGCCCGATCTTCGACGGGTTGTGTCTGTCCGACTGGGCCGTGCTCGAGGGGATCCAGGCCGAATTGGAGTCGATGGTCGTCGCCACGGCCCTCCGTGGCGCCGCGGAGGCGTTGCACGTCGGTTCGGGCGAGGAGGCCGAGTGGATGATCCGACGCGGCCTGCGGGTCAGCCCCTACGACGAGCGGCTCTACCGGGGTCTGCTGCGGGCGACCGAGGCTACGGGGAATCGGCTGGGATTGCGGTCCGCCATGTCCGAGCTGCTCCGCCTGGCCAGCGACGGCGGGGGTGGGGGCGTCCACCCGCAGACGGTGGCGCTCTACCGAGAATTGGCCCGGATCCCGCGGCCCGAGGCCGGAGGGGACCTCGTCAGGTTGTAGGGTGGCGTCCCGCCATGGCCAGAAGCTCAACCGGAAAGTCGGTCGCCCGCGCCGCCGCTACAGGTGGCGGGACGACCTATCGCGGCCAGATGCCCGTCAACTGGTACGCCGCCCTCGTGGTCATCGTCGTGTTGGGCGTGGCCTCGGTCGCCTTTGCCCGGTACAACTACGCCAAGGGCGGGCCGCCTCCCACGACCAGTCAGACCTGGCATGCCGGGCTGGCCTTTGACATCTGCGGGACCATGGAGCCGGACCTGCCGGCCACGACCCCGACCTCGACCAACGGCCTCGTCGCCGCCGCCGGTGGCGTGATGGTGATCCACCCGGCGACGAGCAGCCAGGCGGGCAACAACGCCACGCTCGGCAAGTTCGCCTCGGAGTACACGGGCTTGACGTTGACGGACAGCTCGGTCAAATATCCCGGCGCCACCGAGTACACGAACGGCCAGAAGTGCGCCGCCAAGACGCCCGATGCCGGGAAGAAGGGCGTTCTGCGGGTACGCACGTGGGTCCTGGCCACGACGGCGAGCAACAACGGGTCGTTCAGTGCTCTCGGCGGCCAGTACGCCCCCAGCCCGACCGGCCTCAAGCTGCTCGACCGCCAGCTCATCACCGTCGGCTTCGGGCCGTCGAGCCAGGACCTGCCCAAACCGAGCCAGTCGACCATCACCGCTCTGGAGCACACCCTCGAGGGCGTGGCCGCGCCGGTTACCACGACCACCACCCCGGCGACCACGACGCCCACGACGTCCGCCGCCACGGTGCCGTCCACCACGGCACCCACCACGACGACCACCACGCCGGCGACGACGACCACCAAGCCGACAACGACCACGACCAGGCCGACCACGACCACCACCGCCAAGCCGTCGTAGTCATGAAGGCGGTTGTCCTGGTTGGAGGGGAGGGGACCCGACTCCGGCCGCTGACGCTCTCGGCCCCGAAGCAGATGCTGCCCATCGTGGGCGTGCCCATGATCGAACGGGTGCTGGCCCACCTGCACGCCCACGGAGTCGACCAGGCGATCCTGTCGCTCGGGTACCTGCCCAACGCCTTCCTCGAGGCCTATCCAGAGGGCGTGATCGCGGGCATCAAGCTGAGCTATGCGGTGGAGCCGGAACCGCTCGACACGGCGGGTGCGGTCCGCTTCGCCGCGACCGCCGGCGCCGTGGACGACACCTTCGTGGTCGTCAATGGCGACGTTCTGACCGACCTCGATCTGAGCGGCCTCGTGGCCTTCCATCGGCAGCGTCACGCCGAGGGCACCATCGCCCTGCATCCCGTGCCGGACCCCTCTGCCTTCGGTGTCGTGCCGACCGACGCGAACGGTCGTGTGACCGCGTTCGTCGAGAAGCCTCCCCGCGACGAGGCACCGACCAACCAGATCAACGCCGGCACCTACGTCTTCGAGGCGTCCGTGCTCGACCGGATCCCGGTGAGCGGCCGGGTGTCCATCGAGCGCGAGACGTTCCCGGCGATGGTGCGTGAGGGCGTCCTCTTCGCCCGGTCCGATGCCGGCTATTGGCTCGATACCGGTACGCCGGCCGACTATCTGCAGGCCCATTACGACCTGCTGTCGGGTACGCGGGCGGGTCCTCCGGCGCCGGGACTGCACGATCGCGGCGACGGCGTGTACCTCGAGCACGAGAGCCGTATTGACGGCGAGGTCATCGGGCCCGCCGTCATCTTCCGAAACGGTGAGATCGCGGCGGGCGCCCGGGTGGAGCACAGCGTCCTCGGCCCCGGGTCGATCATCGGTCCGGGCGCGGTCGTCGTCGATTCGGTCCTCATGACCGGGGCCCACGTGGCTGCCGATGCCAGAGTGGCCGGGTCGGTGCTCGGGCCTCACGCCACGGTCGGCCAGCGGGGCGACCTCCGACCGACCTCGGTGCTCGGCGCGCGTGCGGTGGTCGCCTCGGGAACCGTGGTCGACGGTGAGCGGATCTCGGGCTGACGGGTTCGGCTGATGCGCACCCTGGTCACCGGAGGGGCCGGCTTCATCGGGTCCACCTTGGTGGACCGGCTCCTGGTCGAAGGGTACGAGGTCGACGTGATCGACGATCTCTCGACCGGATCACTCTCCAATCTGGCGGATGCCCGGGGCAGCGCCGGCCGCTCGCTCACCATCCACCATCTCGACATCACGGCTCCCGCCGTCGTCGACCTGATGGTGCGGCGCCGGCCCGCGCTGGTCTTCCATCTCGCGGCGCAGGCCGACGTGCGGGTGTCCGTGGCCCGCCCGGCCTTCGACGCCGAGGTCAACATCGTCGGATCCCTCAACATCCTCGAAGGGGCCCGGCAGGCCGAAGCCGACCGCGTCGTCTTCGCGGCCAGCGGAGGCACCCTTTACGGAGAGCCCTCGCCTGAGGACCTGCCCGTCCGCGAGGCACACCCCCACCAGCCCCTGTCCCCCTACGGGGTGGCCAAGAAGTCGGTACTCGACTATCTGGTGGCCTACCGGGAGCTCCATGCGCTGGAGTTCTCGGCCCTGGCGCTGGCCAACGTGTACGGGCCACGGCAGGATCCCCACGGAGAGGCCGGCGTCGTGGCCATCTTCGCCCAGCACCTGTTGCAGGGCGAGCCGGTGACCATCTTCGGCGACGGCGCCCAAACCCGCGACTTCGTCTATGTCGACGACGTCGTGGACGCCTTCGTGCGAGCGGCCACCCGCGGCGGCGGGTTGGTCTGCAACATCGGAACCGGGCAGGAGACGTCCGTCCTCGATCTCCACCGCACCATGGCCGAGCAGGCGGGCGTGGACTCGACGCCGGTGATGGCCCCCCTGCGACCGGGTGAGCTCCTCCGCTCCAGTCTGGACATCGAACGCGCGGCCATTCAACTGGGTTGGCGTCCCTGGACCTCCCTGGCCGACGGGACCCGGGCCGTGCTCGAGTTCGTGCGGGCCCAGCTGGGCTGACCCGCGCCCGCGTTCAGCGAAAGAGATCCTCGTCGGGCGGCCGGATGATCTCGTCGCGCACCGACGAAGGCCGCATCCAGTCTTGGGGCACACCGCGCACGATGGCGGCCGGGATCCGCCGGCTCTTGCCCATGACCAGCTCGGCCGCCGACGCCAGTTCATCCGCGACGCACACCTCGGTGACCATCAGCACCCGCCCGTGGTCGTCCCGGGTGCCGCGCAGGTCGATCACCGCCGCCACGCCGGCACAACCGATGGCGACGTCGGTGACCCCCTGCCGCCACGGCCGCCCGAAGGTGTCGGAGATCACCACACCGACCTCCACGCCCAGGAGCCGATGGAGCCCGGCGCGAATGCGGCGGGCGGAGCGATCCGCGTCCTCGGGGAGGAGCGCCGCCGTCCCCTCGGCGACGTTGGAGAGATCGACGCCGGCATTGGCGCAGATGAAGCCGTGCCTGGTCTCGCTGATGATCAGGTCGCCCCGGCGACGGACCACGCGGACCGACTCCCGCTCCACCACGGACCGACGAGCGGCGGGATCGGCCGCATCCACCGGCACCAGTCGCCCCTCCGCCTTGGAGACGGCTTTCTGGGTGATCACCACCACGTCGCCCCGGGCCAATGTGGGGCTCCGGTCGCGGCGCGGCGACAGCGCACCGGCTACCAGCTGGGACAGGTCGGCCCCCGGTTCGATCTCCCCGATCCCGGTGAGCGGGATGAGGGAGATCCCCTCAGGCACGGGGACCGATCACCACCCGGGCCAGTGCGGCCGCCCGCTCGGGCGAGTCCATGACCGTCGGCGCCACCACGCACCGCACCCCGGTCGCCTCGACCGCACCGGCCTGGGCGCGGTCGGCTTCGTCGACCACCAACGTGTGCACCCACGGAGCGTACAGACGGGCCACGCCGACGACCGTGGGCTCCGATCCGAGCTCGGCCATCAGCCGGTCGGCGGGGCCCCGCAGCGCCGCTCCGGCGATGATGGGCGACACGGCGACGATGTCCTCGCGACGGGCACCGAGCGCGGCCAGCACGCCGGGGATGGCCAGCAGCGGTCCGATGGAGACGATCGGGTTCGACGGGCACACGACGATCCGCTCGGCGTGCGCCACGGCCTCGAGCACGCCGGGCGCTGGCCGGGCCGCCTCGGCGCCGTCGAACCGAACCGCCCGCACCGAGACGGCGTGCCGGAGACGGACGAAGTAGTCCTGAAACCCCACCTCGGTCCCCGCCGGTCCCAACTCGGTGGCCTCGGCCAGGGTGAGCATCGTGCGCACCGGATCGTCGGTGACCGGGAGCAGGTGCACGCCCACTTCACGCCGGGAGGCCAGGAACGCGGTGACCTCGCTCAAGGTGGCGCCGGCCCCGAGTCGTGCGGTGCGCAGGAGGTGCGTGGCCAGATCGCGGTCGCCCAGCCTGAACCAGGTGTCGCCGCCGAGGCCCGCCAGTTCTTCCATCACCGTCCAGCTCTCGCCGGTCACGCCCCACCCGGTCTCTCGATTGTCCAGGCCGGCCAGGGTGTAGGTGATGGTGTCGAGATCGGGGCTGATGTGCAGGCCATGGAGGACGGTGTCGTCGCCGACGTTGACCACTGCGGTGATGGACGACGGGGCTACGACACCCTGCAGTCCGGACAGCATGCGAGCGGCCCCGACTCCGCCGCAGAGGGTGACCAGCACGCAGCGAGCATAGAAGGCGACACGGCGCGATCGTCACGTCGGCCGAGGCCCGGCGGCCCTTTGCTACGATCCGCTCCCGCCATGGCGCACCATTTGCCCCGGAGCTCCGCACGGCGTACCGCCGGTGACCGCCCGTCGGATCGCCGCGACATCATGGTGGGCGGGCACCCGGGCCCCCGCGCACGATGAGCGGGGGCAGGGGTAGGCAGCGTCGCCATTCGGGCACCACCGAGGAGGTTCGGGCCACCGGGTCCCGCCCCCGCTCACCGTACAAGGAGCGCACATGAGTCCCACGACCAGAGTCGGAGCGGCCGATCCCGATCGCGGGACGTCGGTCGAGGTCTGGACGCCCGGCCGCTACGAGGGCCAGGTCGCGCTGGTCACGGGGGCAGGTTCGGGTATCGGGCGCGCCACGGCGCGACGGCTGGCCGCGGAGGGTGCGGCGGTGGCCTGCCTCGACGTGGTGGAGGGCGCCGTGGCCGAGGTGGCGGCCGAGATCACGGCGGACACCGAGCGGGGCGGGGGCCGGGCCATCGCCCTGCGCTGCGACGTCACGGACGAGGACATGGTGGCCTCCGTGGTGGCCCGGGCGGCCGGGGAGCTCGGCGACGTCACCGTGCTGTGCAACATCGCAGGAATCGGTGGCTTCTCGCACACGACCGAGCAGTCGTACGCGGGGTGGCAGAAGATCCTGGCCGTGAACCTCGACGGCACCTTTCTCATGTGCCGGGCCGTCCTGCCCGGGATGCTCGAGCACGGCGGGGCCATCGTCAACACGGTCTCGACGGCCGGCGTCATCGGGCAGCCCTACTCGGCGGCGTACTGCGCTTCGAAGGGGGGCGTCAAGTTGCTCACCAAGGCACTGGCGGTGGAGTACATGGCTCGGGGGGTCAGGGTCAACGGTGTGGCACCCGGTGGCGTCGACACCCCCATCATCCACAATTTCGGTCCGCCCGACGATGCCGACTTCAAGCTGATCGAGCGCCTCATGACGCCCATCGGCTTTGCCTACCCGCACGAGATCGCCGGGGCGTTCGCCTACCTGGGATCGCACGAGGCGGCGTACATCACCGGTGCCATTCTCTCGATCGACGGGGCGATCACCTCCTGACCCGTGTGCAAGGCTCCGTGAGTGCCGAGCGCGACCCCGTCGAACCCGGAGACGCTCCGGGTGGCGCTCGATGCGACCCCGCTCCTCGGCCACCCGACCGGCATCGCCGCCTTCTGTCTGGGCGCGTTGGGGGCACTCGGCGCGCGGGAGGACCTGACCGTGCAGGCCTTCGCCGTGAGCTGGCGCCGCCGCGGCGGTATCGCCACGCTCCTCCCGCCCGGCGTCTCGGGCTCACAGCACCCCATGCCGGCCCGCCCCCGTCATGCGTTGTGGGGGCGGGGCACCGTCCCACCGGTCGAATGGTTCCTCGGCGACATCGACGTCGTCCATGGCACCAACTTCGTCGTGCCGCCGACCCGGCGGGCCGCGGCCGTGGTCTCGGTGCACGACCTCACCCCGGTGCACCATCCCGAGCTGTGCGACCGGGCGACCCTGGCGTACCCGGACCTGATCCGCAAGGCCTTGCGACGCGGTGCGTGGGTGCACGCCGACTCGGCCTACGTGGCGGCCGAGGTCGTGGAGGCCTTTCAGGCTGATCCATCCCGGGTCCGGGTGGTGGCACCCGGTGTTCCCGAACGGCCCGCCGTGGCGCCGGAGGCGGCGCGGCAGATGGTCCAGCGCCTCCTCCCGCCGGGCGCGAGGCGCTACATCCTGGCCATCGGAACGGCCGAGCCCCGCAAGGATCTCCCCGGCCTGGTGCGGGCCTTCGACCGTATCGCCGCCCGCCACCCCGACCTGGTGCTGGTCCTGGCCGGGCCCCCCGGATGGGGCGAGGCGACCCTGGCGCAGGCCATTGCGGCGGCGCACTCCGGGACCAGGGTGGTGCGCACCGGTTGGGTCGACGACCGCGACCTCGCCGCCCTGCTCGGCCAGGCCGACGTCCTGGCCTACCCCTCCCTGTACGAAGGCTTCGGCTTCCCGCCGCTCGAAGCGATGGCGGCCGGGGTCCCCGTGGTGGCCACGCGGGCGGGATCGCTCCCCGAGGTGTTGGGTGACGCGGCGGCGCTGGTCGAGGTGGGCGACAGCCATGCCCTCGGTGAGGCGCTGCACCGGGTCCTCGACGACCGGGCCGAGGCGGCCCGTCTGGTGGGGGCCGGGAGGCGGCGGGCCGCGGCCTTCACCTGGAGCGCCTGCGGAGCCGGATTGGCGCAGCTGTACCGAAGCGTGGCGGTCGAGCACGGTGGCTGACGCCGCCGGCCCGAGGGTGCTCATGGTCGTGGAGCAGCTTCGGCGGGCCGTTCCCGGCGGCATCGGTGTCTATGCCCGGGGCCTGTTGTCCGGGCTGGCCGCCAGCGAGGACGCCGGCACCCCCGTCGACCTGACGCTCTTTGCCAGCCGCGCTCCACGACGGGGGGGCGCGCGCCTGCAGGCCGACCCACTCGAGGGGCTGGGACGGCCCGTCGTGCTCTCGCCGCTGCCCGGTCGGATCCTGACCCGGTCGTGGGACCATGGCGTGTCCGGCGCTCCCGGCGGTTTCGACGTCGTGCACTCGGTGTCGTTGAGCGCGCCGCGCCGGCGCGCTCGCGGCGGCGCGGCGGCCGTCATCACCGTGCACGACGCGGCGTGGCGCCGGCATCCCGAGGCCACGACGGCCCGGGGCAGGAGATGGCATGAGGCGGCGCTGCGTCGCGCCCGCGACTCCGGGGCCCAGCTGGTGGTGACGTCGGGCTTCGTGGCCGCCGATCTGGTCGGCGACGGGGTGGAGGAGGACCGCATCACGGTCGTCCATGGAGGCAGCGACCACCTGGTGGAGCCCGACCTGGCGCGGACCGATGCGGTCCTGCGCGCCCTGGGGGTACCGGGGGAATTCGTCCTCACGGTGAGCACCCTGGAACCTCGCAAGAACCTGCTCCGGCTGGTGGGCGCCTACCAGCAGGTCCGGCGCTCGCTCCCCGAGCCGTGGCCGCTGCTGGTGGTGGGCCCGGCGGGTTGGGGACCGGCCCTGCCCCCGCTCGCGGACGACGAGGGTGTGACCTTCACCGGACGGCTGGCCGATGCGGTGCTGTCGGGTCTCTACCAGCGGGCCCGCGCCTTCGTCTACGTCCCCCTGACCGAGGGGTACGGCCTGCCCCCGCTCGAGGCCCTGCGCAACGGCACGCCGGCCGTGGTGGGGCGCGAGGTGCCCAGCGTTCACGACCTGGGCGAGACCGGTGCCGCACCGGCGTACCTGGTCGACCCCCTCAGCGTGGACGACATCGCCGAGGGTCTCGTGCGCGTCCTGACCGACGACCCGCTCCGGGACGACCTGAGCCGGCGCGGGCGGGCGCACGCCCGCGCCCGCACCTGGAGAGCCGCCGCCGATACGCATCTTGCCTTGTGGGGCTCGCTCGCATGAAGCCCACCGGCCTCGGCCTCTCCCTCGACGTCTCGGCCGTGCCGGCCCGCCCGGGTGGGGTCGGCTACTACACCATGGAGCTGGCGCGGAGCCTCGCCACCCGTCCCGACGTCACCTTGACCATGGTGTCCCGCCGCGGCGACGAGGACCGATGGCAGGGGCTGGCGGGTGGCAGGGCCGGTGTGACCGGTGCCGTCCCCCGGTCCCGCCCCGGCCGCCTGGCCTTCGAGCAGCTCCGCTTCCCCGGCCTGCTCCGGTCTCTGGGGGTCGACGTGCACCACGGGCCCCACTACACGATGCCCGAACGCGCCCGGGTCCCGTGTGTCGTGACCATTCACGACTGCACGTTCTTCGATCACCCCGAGTGGCACCTCAGATCGAAGGCGGTGCTCTTCCGCCGTGCCATCCGCCGCGCCAGCCTCCGGGCCGCCGCGCTGGTCTGCGTCAGTGAGGTCACCGCCACCGCACTCCGGGCGTCGTGCGAGGTGCGGGCCCCCGTCGTGGTGGCGCCGCACGGCGTCGACCACGAGAGGTTCGCGCCGGCCGAGCCCGGGCCCGGTGCCGACCGGGCTGCGCTCGAAGGGGCGGGGGTACCGCTCGAGCGGCCCGTCATCGCCTTCGTGGGCACGCTGGAGCCCCGCAAGGGTGTGGCTCCACTGGTGGCCGCCTTCGATCGGGTCGCCGCGTCGCACCCCGATGTCGTGCTGGTCCTGGGCGGGCAGGTCGGCTGGGGGATGCGCGAGATCGAGGGCGCGCTGGCCGCTGCCCGCCATGCCGATCGGATCATCCGGGTCGGCTACCTTCCCGACCCGGCCGTGCCGGCCCTCCTGCGGCGTGCCGCCGTGGTGGCCTACCCGGCCCTGGCCGAGGGCTTCGGGCTACCGGCGCTCGAGGCCATGGCCTGCGGCGCCCCGCTGGTCACCACCGAGGGAACGGCGATGGCCGAAGTGGCCCGGGACGCCGCCCTGCTGGTGCGGCCGGGTGACGCCGCCATGCTGGCCGAGGCCTTGCAGGCGGTGCTCGACGGCGGGACCGCGTCCACCGATACGGCGCAGCGGCGGGCCCGCGGCCTGCGGCTGGCCGCTGCGCACACCTGGGAGGCCAGCGCGACGCGCCACGTCGAGGCTTACGAGATCGCCCGGGCGGGGCACTAGGGTCGTGCCATGCGCGCGCTGATCACGGGGGGCAAGGGATTCGTGGGCCAGTGGCTGGCCGCGCATCTGAAGGACTCGGGCGACGAGGTCTTCGTGGTGGACGTCGAGACCGACGTGGCCGACGGGGTCGCACTCGGTCGGGTGGTCGCCGAGGCGGCTCCGCAGGCGATCTACCACCTGGCCGCGCTGACCCATGTGGGCGAGAGCTGGGAGAACCCGAGCCAGGTGCTCCGAGTGAACGTGCTCGGCACGGCGGAAGTGCTCGCCGCGGCGCGCTCGCTGTCCGAGCCGGCCACCGTCCTGGTGGTGAGCTCGGCGGAGGTGTACGGCATCGTCACCCCCGGACAGCTGCCCCTGGTCGAGGAGGCGGCGACGGTCCCGGTCACCCCCTATGCCGCCAGCAAGCTGGCGGCCGAGGTGGTGGCCCTGCAGGCGTGGCGCGGCTATCGGCAACCGGTGATCGTGGTGCGCCCGTTCAACCACATCGGGCCCGGTCAGTCACCCAATTTCGCCGTGCCCGCCCTGGCCAAGCGCATCGTCGAGGCCAGCCGGTCAGGGGCCAACTCGCTCCGGGTGGGGACGCTCACCACGCGGCGGGACTTCACCGATGTGCGCGACGTCGTGATGGCCTACCGACGGCTGATCGAAGTGGGCGTCCCGGGGACCGTCTACAACGTGTGCTCCGGTCGGGACGTGGCCATCTCCGAGGTGGCCGACACCCTCTTGAACCTGGCGCACGCCCACCTCGAGCTGGTGACCGACCCTGAGCTGGTACGGCCGGTCGATGTCCCGGTGCTGCGGGGCGACGCCGCCAGATTGCATGCCGCCACGGAATGGGCCCCGGCCATCCCGCTCGCCACGACGCTCGCCGACGTCCTGGCCTCCTGGGAGACGGAGTAGCGGCGAGCGTCGTTCGGCGGGGGTGCTGATTCAGGCGGGGACGACCCGCTGGCGGATCTGGCTGCGCACCTCGCGGGCCTGGCCGAAGGCCTTGGTGGTCACCTGGGTGACGGTGGGCGGCAGCTGGTCCTCAAATGGGTGAATGCTGGATTCCAGGAACTGGACGGCCTGCTCGACCAGCTCGTCCAGCTGCTTGACGCCCCGGGCCACCTCGTCGCGCAAGACGTTGAGACGCTCGTCGAAGGAGAAGTCCTCGGAGAGCCTGTTCTGGAGCTCCACCCGGTGGACCTGGGCTCGCTGGTAGCCCAGCACGCCCAGCCCGACGGCCACGTAGGCGGCGTCGCGGGCCAGAGTGCCCACGCCCTTGGAGAGGTCGTTGATGTTGGTCATTTCAGGCATGTGTGCCTCCCGTTTCTCGCTGGTTCGTGACAACGTGTCCATGGCGGCGCCTGCGCTGGGCAGGCCCCGTTCCGAGGCCCCGACGCCCTGCCCGGCTCCGTATGTTCGTCAACAACAGTATAGCATTTGTTAAACAGTTGCAAGCACTTCTCCGGCTCGAGACCGGTCCTCAGGCGTCGATCAGGTTCGGTATAGCCTCGTCCACCTGATGGACGCCCAAGTACCGGCCGTGGTCGCCGTCGTGGTCGCCACCGATCCCGGGCCCTGGTTCGAGGAGATGCTGACTTCCCTGGCCAGGCAGGACTACGAGGAGCTGTCCGTCCTCGTCCTCGACACCGGTGAGGGACCGGATCTGAGCGGACGGGTGGGTCGGTCGCTGCCCAATGCCTTCGTCAGCCGGCTCCCCGGCCAGCCGGGCTATGCCGCCGCATCGAACGCCGCCCTCGACATGGTCGAGGGGGCCGCCTTCTTCCTCCTGTGCCATCACGACTGCGCCCTGGACCCTGACGTGGTGCACAACCTGGTGGAGGAGTCGTTCCGTTCCAACGCGGGCGTGGTGTCACCGAAGTTCGTCAACTGGGACGATCCCACCATCCTGCTCCACGTCGGGATGAGCGCGGACAAGACCGGGGCCGTGGTCGATCGGATCGGGGACGGCGAGGTCGACCACGGCCAGCACGACGGGGTGCGTGACGTCTTCGTGGCCCCGGGCGGCTGCATCCTCATCCGGGCCGACCTCTTCCGCGAGCTCGGTGGTTTCGACGCCGGCATCGTCGCCATGGGCGAGGACCTCGACCTCTCCTGGAGGAGCCAGGTGGCCGGGGCCCGGGTGGTCGTCGCCCCCGAGGCGCGGGTGCGGCACCGAGAGGCCGTGGCCGGCGGGTCGCGGCCGCTGGTGGTGGCGACGGACGGCGCGGCCAAGCGCCCGGTCACGCTGCAGGACCTGCAGCGACGGCACGAGCTCCGGGCCGTGTTGAAGTGTTACGGCCGGTTCCATCTCGTCCGCGTGCTGCCCCAGGCGGCGCTGCTGGCCGTGTGCGAGGTGGTGGTGGCCAGGCTGGCCCGTGACCGGCTGCGGGCCCGGGCCGTGGCCGGGGCCTGGACGTGGAACGCCCATCACCGCCACGAGCTCCGCCCCCTGCGCCAGGAGCTCAAGGCGCACCGCCTGTTCCCCGATTCCGAGGTGCGGCGCCTCCAGCTCCACGGCAGCGCCCGCCTGAGCCGCTACCTGTCCCGACTGTCGCACCAGGGACTGGAGGCCGCCAACGCCGTGGTGTCGTCGCGGGGAGCCGGGGAGCGCCAGCGGGAGGACGAGGTGGCCGTGCTGACGGGCAGCGTGGGCCTCGCCTTCAGTGAGGACGCCGATTTCGACGATCTCGACGACCTGGGCCACCGGTCGGGGCGGGACCGCTTCGGCCGGAAGGTGCGCCGGTCCCCCCTGACCACCGGCCGGTCCCGGTTCGTGGCCGTGCTGGTGGCCGCACTGGTGATCCTCGTGGGCACCCGCGAGCTCCTCTTCGGCTCGTTGCCCCTGGTCGGACAGCTGGCACCGCTACCGGGATGGGCGGCCAGCTGGCACCACTTCTTCTCCGGGTGGCAACCGGCCGGGGCGGGGACGACGGCGCCGGCCACACCGGCTTTCGGGCTCGTGGGCGTCGTCGGGACCGTCCTGCTCGGAGCCATGGGCGTGACCCAGAAGATCCTCATCCTCGGCTGCATCCCGGTGGGGGCCGTCGGCCTCTCCCGCTGCATGCGCCCGCTCGTCTCCGCCCGGGCCCGCGTGGTGGCCGTCATCTGCTACCTCGGACTGCCGCTCCCCTACGGCGCGCTGGGGACCGGCCGCTGGGACGGCCTGGTGGCCTACGCCGCCCTCCCGTTCATCGTGGCCCGGCTGGCGCGTGCGGCCCAGATCCCTCCTTTCGACCGGGTCGAGGGCACCGGATGGCGGGCCACCGACCTGGGTCAGGTCGTGGTGCTGGGGGCCATCGTCGGCGTCGCCGCGTCGTTCGCTCCGGCGGTCGTGCCCATGACCCTGGTCTGCGCGCTGGGCCTCTTCGTGGGATCGGTGGTCACCGGGTCGAGGGACCCCTCCGGCCGGGCCCTGTGGGTGGCGGTCAAGGCCATCGGCGTGGCGGCCGTGCTCTCGCTCCCGTGGGTCCTCGGCACCCTGGCCTCGGGCTCCCACGCCATCGGCATCTTCGGCCTGCCGATCTCGGCCACGGACGCACCCAACTGGGGCGAGGTCATCCGCTTCGCCGTCGGCCCGACCGCCCGGTCCCCCGTGGTCTGGCTGCTGGTGGCCGCGGCGGCCCTGCCGCTGCTCCTGGGGCGCGGTCCCCGCCTGGTCTGGGCGGCCCGCTTCTGGGCGATGGCCTGCCTGTCGTGGCTCCTGGCCTTCGGCTCGACGCACGGCTGGACGGCCAGCTTCGCACCCTCCGAGACGGTCGTCCTGGTCCCGGCCGCCCTGGCCGTGGCCGCGGGCGTCGGCCTGGGCGTCTCCTCCTTCGAGGTCGATGTGGCCGGCCGCGTCTTCAGCTGGCGCCAGGTGGTCAGCGGGGTCGCCGTGGTCGCCATCGTGCTGGGTGTCCTCCCGGTGGCGGCGGGGGCGTTCAACGGACGGTGGGGACTGCCCACCAGCGGTGTGGAACAGCCCCTGGCCTTCCTGAACCGCCCCGCCCCGGCGGCGTACCGGGTCCTCTGGCTGGGCGACCCCCGAGCCGTTCCCCTGGGGGGGTGGTCGGTGCAGTCCGGGCTGGCGTATGCCCTGACCGCGGAGAGCAAGCCCGACACCACGGCGGTATGGACGCCGTCGGGACCGGGCCCGGCGGACACCGCGGGGGACGCCATGCGCCTGGCCATGGCCGGGGACACCGTGCATCTCGGACGCCTGCTGGCGCCGCTCGGCGTGCGCTACGTGGTGGTCGTCGACGCCGTCAACCCCTCGGGAGGTGCGGAGCCGGCCTCGATCGACGCGCCGCCGCCGGCCGGCCTGCAGCGTGCCCTGCTCGACCAGGCCGACCTGCAGGTGGTGCCGGGGCCGTCCGGCGTGCAGATCTACCAGAACGTCGAGACCATGCCGGTGACGGCACAGCGAGCACACCCGGCCCTGACGCCGACCCCGCTGTGGTCCTACCCCTCGGCCGAGGACGTCCAGGGGTGGCAGCCGGTGCTGGCACCCCTCTCGCACCGCCACGGGGCGACCGGGACGATCGCCACCGGCACGCTGTACGCGGGCTACGCCCCGGCCGGGGACTTCACCTTGGCCGAGGGTGGTCGGTCCGTGGCCCGCCTCCCCGCCTTCGGCTGGGCCGCCCAGTATCCCGGAGCCACCGCCGGCCCGGCCACGCTGACCTTTGGCGGTTTCCCCTACGTGCCCCTGCTGGTGGCACTCGAGGTGCTGGCATGGCTCGCCCTGGTGGTCGCGCTGGTCGGATGGCGGCGCCGGCCCTTCGCCCCGCGACGGGCGCGGGAGGCGGGGTGAGCCCGACCCGCCACCAGGAGCCACGGCGATGGCTGGCGCTGGTGTCGGTCGCCCTGGTGCTGTTCGGCGGGGCCGCTCTGGCCGACTCGGCGGTGTCGTCCCCGCCGAGTGGGCCGCCACTGACCCCCGGGGCCATCGTGGGATCGTCGGGGGCGGAGTCGTCGGCCTGGTACTGCACGGGACAGTCGACCGCGGGCAACCTCGCGGTCGGATCCATCGACCTCACCAACACCGGCGCCAGTGCCGCGGCCGGTTCGGTCACCACCGTCTCCAACACGGGGGACACCTCGGCCATCCCGGTGACGGTGCCGGCGCGCGGCCAGCTGGTCACCGGTCCCCCGGCATCGAGCGGCACCTGGATCTCCCGGACCGTCGTCCTCTCGACCGGCGGGGTGGCCGTGACCCAGTCGATCCACGGGTCGTCGGGCTGGGGCCAGGCCCCCTGCGTGAGCGGCACCTCCCAGCAGTGGTACTTCCCCAGCGGGCAGACCGCGGGCTCGAACGACCTCTACGTCGTCCTGTTCAACCCCACGTCGACCACCGACGTCGTCGACCTCAGCTTCGTGACCCCCTCGGGGGTCCTCCACCCGATCAGCTTCCAGGGAATTGTCCTCCAGCCCGAGCAGATCCAAGTGGAGAACATCGGCACCTACGTCCAGGACCAATCGTCCGTCGCCACGACCGTGGCCTCGCGCACCGGGCGCGTCGTGGCGAGCGAGACGCAGGTCTTCACGGGAAGCAGTTCCGGTCTGGCCGTGCTGCCGGGGTCCCCCCGTCCCGAGCGCCAGTGGTCGATCCCGCAGAGCCAGGAGGTCGCCGGGGGGTCGTCGTCGATCGACATCTTCAATCCGGGATCGACCACCGAGGTCGTGACGGTGCGTTGCCGGCTGGCATCTGGTCCGCTGCCCCCGTTCCAGGCCCACGTGCTCCCCGACGCCACCTGGACCCTGGCGACCAGCAAGCAGACCCGCATCCCCAAGGCCACCGGCGCCGGCGGCGGCTACGCCACGGTGATCGACGCCAGCGGGGGGCCCGGCGTGGTCGTCGGGCGCACGGTGGTGGCCCCGGGCTCGGCGGCCGCCCCGCAGGCCGGGCTCTCCACCGCGGTGGACGCCTTGAGCGCGGCCTCGCCCTCCCTCCAGTGGGTGGTGCCCTCCCCGGGCAGCGCGGCGTCGCCGGCGGTGGCGGGAGCGACGCCCGACACGCTGGCCCTGTCGAATCCAGGCGGGCCCACGGTTGACTACGTCGTCTCGGTCATGTCGGCCGCGGGTCTGCGGGTCCTGACCCGGGGAAGGCTGCCGACGTCGACCTTCATCTCGCTGAGCGGCCCGGTCCTGGCCTCGGCCGGCCTTCATCCGCTGCTCGTCAGTGCGACCGGTCCGGTGGCCATCGGCGAGAACGTCGGACCCAGCGGTGGCTACGGCGTGGTGACCATGCCGGGGATCCCCATCGCGGCTGACCCCTGAGGCCGGGCGGCCCGACGCCCCGAACGGGGCTAGGACGGGGCGGTGGGCCCGTCGGGGGGGAGCGCCGCCGAGGACGGATCCGGGGGCGGCCACGGCGGCGGGGCCCAGGTCCCCTCGGCCCCGTGCTCGGGCGGCGCCGGCGTGGCCGGGACGACGGCGGGTTCCGGCTCACCCTGGTGACTCCCGTTGCCATTGCTGGGCGCACCGTTGAACTGGGGCACGGCCTTGGCGCCCTCGGTGTGGACGGGCTCACCGTGGGCCTCGTCGACCAGGCGCGACACCTCGCGACCGTCGATGATCTCGTTGTCGAGCAGGGCCCGGGCGATGGCGTTGAGGCCGCTGCGATGCTGGCTGAGGACCTGCATGGCGCGATCCTCTTCGGCCCGGAGGATCCGTTCCACCTCGTCGTCGATGATCTTGGAGGTGTCCTCGGAGTAGTCGCGGGTGTGCATCAGGTCCTCGCCGAGGAACACCTGGCCCTGTGATCCCCAGGCCATGGGACCGATGGCCTCGCTCATGCCCCACTCGCGCACCATCTTGCGGGCCAGCTCGGTGTTGCCGACCAGGTCGTTGGCCGCGCCGGTCGAGAGGTCGCCGTAGACCAGGAGCTCGGCCACCCGGCCACCCATGCGGACGCACAGGGTGTCCTCGATGTACTGGCGCGGATGGATGTGCCGCTCCTCCATCGGGAGCTGGTGGGTCACGCCCAGGGCCATGCCCGTGGGCAGGATGGTCACCTTGTGCACGGGGTCGGCGTGCTCCAGGACGTAGGCCAGCACGGCGTGCCCGCCCTCGTGATAGGCGATCCGCTCCTTCTCGGCGTCGGAGAGCACCATGCTCTCCCGGCGCTGCCCGAGCAGCACCCGGTCGCGGGCCGACTCGAAGTCCTCCATGGCGATCTCGAGGCTGCCCCGGCGCACGGCGTGGAGCGCAGCCTCGTTGACCAGGTTGGCCAGGTCCGCGCCGCTCATGCCCGGGGTGCCGCGGGCGACGACATCGAGATCCACGTCGTCGTGCATCCGCTTTCCCTTGCAATGGACCTGCAGGATCGGGAGCCGCTCCTCGAGGTCGGGCAGGGGCACCACGATCTGGCGGTCGAACCGACCAGGCCGCAGGAGCGCCGGATCGAGAATGTCGGGGCGGTTGGTGGCCGCGATCATGACCACGCCCTCCGACGTGTCGAACCCGTCCATCTCCGAGAGCATCTGGTTGAGGGTCTGCTCGCGCTCGTCGTGCCCGCCTCCGAGCCCGGCCCCCCGCTTGCGGCCGATGGAGTCGATCTCGTCGACGAAGACGATGGCCGGCGCCTGCTTGCGCGCCGTCTGGAAGAGGTCACGGACCCGGCTCGCCCCCACGCCGACGAACATCTCCATGAAGTCCGATCCGCTGACCGACATGAAAGGCACCCCGGCCTCCCCGGCCACGGCCCGGGCCAAGAGGGTCTTGCCCGTTCCGGGGGGGCCGACCAGCAGCACACCCTTGGGGATCTTCGCCCCGATCTCCTTGAAGCGTGCCGGCGTCTTCAAGAAGTCGACCACCTCGCTGATCTCCTGCTTGACCCCGGCGTACCCGGCGACGTCCTCGAAGGTGGTCGACGGCCGGTCGCTGCTGAAGGTCTTGGCCTTGGAACGGCCGATGGACATGATGCCCGACATCTGACCCCTGGTCTGGCGGCCGATGAAGAAGATGAAGGCGGCGCCGATGGCGATGATGAAGATGTAGGGGAGGAGGTCGCTCAGGAGGTTGGTGGGCGGCGTGG
>JBKQIP010000107.1:0-62713 GCA_052148295.1 Acidimicrobiales bacterium | reverse complement strand
GGTGTCCACGCTCTGGCCCTGGCCGGTCCGTTCCCGGTGGAGCAGGGCCTGGATGACGGCGATGGCGGAGAGATAGCCGTTGCCGGTGTCCCCCATGGAGGTGAGGCTCCAGAAGGGACGGCCGCCGTCGTAGCCCCCGCCGTCCTCCCAGGTGACCCCGGCCAGTGACGCACCCGTCTGGTCGTTGCCCGGGGCGTCCGACCGGGGTCCCCGGTCGAAGCCGCGGGTGTGGCAGTAGATCATGGTCGGGTTGAGGGGTCGCAGGGACGCCTCGTCACAGCCCAGACGCGCCAGCGCATCGCGTCGCATGTTGGAGTGCACCACGTCGGCGTCGGCCACCAACCGGTGCAAGACGGCGAGGCCCGCGGGGTTCTTGAGGTCGATGCAGATGCTGCGCTTGCCCCGGTTGCAGGCATAGGCGATGTGGGTGGCGTGCCACCACGGGTCACGGGTGGCGTTGATCTTGATCACGTCGGCCCCCAGGTCCGACAGGGCCTGCGTGCCGAACGGCCCGGCCACGGCGAAGCCGAGATCGAGGACGGTCACGCCGTCGAGGGGTGGCCGCCCCGGTGGCGTGGCCGGGGCCGGTGCCCCCACGGACCCGTCCCCGGCGGCGGCCCGTTCGGCCCGCACCTCCTCGTTGTGCTGGCCGATGCGCGGGACCGGACCGCGGACGGCGCCAGGTGTGGCGCTCATGCCGTAGAGCACGCCGACCTGGCGGAGCGGGCCGTGCTCGGGGTGCGGCAGGTCGACCACGACGCCTTCGGCCAGGAGGGCGGGGTCCGACAGCGCCTCCTCGGGGGTGCGGACGGGCTGGAGGGGCACCCCGGCCTCGGCGGCCACCCGGACCCACTCGTCGCTGGGGAACCGGGCGATGGCCTCCTTCATGGCGGGCCAGTAGTGGGCCAGCACCACGAGGTTCTCGGGGCCGGGGGGGATGCGAGCGTCGTCGTCACGGGTGCTGGCCAGGTCGCTGCGCACCTCGAGGGTGTCACCCGCCGCGCTGGAGAGGATGAAGCGCGGGTTGGGCACCCAGGTCTCGATCCACCGGCCGTCGGAGCACTGGAAGAACCCCTTGGAGGCCCGTTCGTCGTAGATCCAGGTGGGATAGCCCGTGGCGTGGGGGTTGTCGGACTTCTGCCACTTCCCCGTGGTGAGGGCCAGGGCGGCCTGCAGCAGGGAGGTCTCGACGTGTTGGCCGTGCCCGTCCCGCTGGCGGGCCAGGAGGGCCGCGTTGACGCCCAAGGTGGCCAGGTAGGCGGCGCACAGGCTGGTCCAGGGGGTGTGGGTGAAGATGGGCCCGGGCCGCGGGGGACCGGGCGGCATGCCCTCGGGGATGGGCAGGTCGGGCAGGAAGGGCTCGTCCCCGTTGAGGTACCCGGTGGGGCTGCCCAGGTGGCCGCGGTTCTCGTGGAGGAGGCCGAGACGGGCGGCGACCAGCGCGTCGTAGGCGGGCCGGTCGCGGTGCGCCGGGTGCGCACCGTAGCCCGTGATGGAGCAGTGGACGAGGCCCGGATTGAGGCCCAGGAGCGTGTCGGCGTCGACGCCGAGGCGGGCGGCGGCGCCGGGGGCGAAGGTCTCGAGGACGACGTCGCACGAGCGGACCAGCGCGTGACACGTGGCGAGATCGTCGGGCTTGGCCAGGTCGAGCTCGACGCTGCGCCGGCCCCGGAGCCAGGTGCGCGACCCCGGGAGCGACCGGAAGCGGTCGCCGCCGGGCGGCTCGACCTTGGTGACGTCGGCCCCGTGGTCCGACAGCAGCATGCCGGCGATGGGGCCCGAGATCCCCTGGCTGAGGTCGAGGACGCGGATGCCTGCGAGCACGCTGGCCATGGTGGGTTCCTTTCGTGACGGTCGCCGGCTCAGGGCCGGCGCAGGATCGATCCGGTCCGGCTGGCCGATATCAGGGCGAGGTGGGGGTCCTCCAGCTGGTTGGCGGCGTCGCCCCGGAGCTGGCGCACCGCCTCGAGGGTGAGGTTCATGCCGTGGATGTAGCCCTCGCCGATGAGCCCTCCGTTGGTGTTGCACGGCAGGGCGCCCTTGGGGCCGAGGTTGCCCTCGGCGATGAAGTCCTTGGCCTCGCCGGGCCCGCACAGCCCCAGCGCTTCGAGCTGCATGAGCAGAATGGGGGAGAAGGCGTCGTAGATCAGGGCCACGTCGACGTCGCCGCGGCTGATACCCGAGTCGTCGAAGAGGCGTCGGCCCAACGCCACCGAGCCGTCCATGACCGACAGGTCCGCCCGGTAGTGGTCGCTGGCCACCTCCTGCTCGAAGAGCCCGGCCCCCGCCGCCGTCTCGATCAGCACGGGGTCCCGCGTGTCGGCGGCCCGGTCGCTGGCGGTGACGACCAGCGCCACCGAACCGTCGGTCTCCTGGCAGCAGTCGAAGAGCCGGATGCACGGTTCGGCGATCCACCGCGAGGCCTGGTGATCCGCCAGCTCGATGGGCCGGCCGAAGAAATGGGCGTTGGGATTGGTGGCGGCGTAGTCCCGGAGCTGCACCACGGCCCGCCCGAAGTCCTCGCTGGTCACCCCGAACGTGTGCATGTAGCGCGTGGCGTTGAGGGACATCCACGAGGCGGGGGTGAGCACCCCGTAGGGGTAGGCCCACTGCATGGCCGTCGTGCCCGAGTGGGCCGAGGTCGCCCGGGGCGCCGACCGTTCCGCCGCGCCGAACCGCTCCCCGGACCGGGCCCGCAGGGCGCGGTAGGCCACCACCACGTCGGCCGCCCCCGCGGCCACGGCGGCGGCGGCGTGGAGCACCACGCCTTGGGAGCCACCCCCGCCGTAGGGCACGCGGCTGGACCAGCCGATCTGGGGGATGCCGAGCGACCGGACCAGCTCGGTCTCCTCCACCGGGTCGATGGTGTAGCTGACCAGGCCGTCCACCTCGTCCGGGCCGAGCCCGGCGTCGGCCAGTGCCGCCACGATCGCCTCGGCGGCCAGGCGGGTCTCGCTGCGCCCGGCGGCCTTCGAGAACTCGGTCTGGCCGATGCCGACGATGGCCGCGGCTCCCCGCGGCAGGGTCGACATCAGCCGACGTCCGAGCGCTCGAACACCGGCACGCACATGTCGTCCGCCGTGGGGGCGAAGGTCACCCGCACGGGCATCCCGATCCGCACGTCGGCCGGTTCGATGCCCACCAGGTTGGTGACCATCCGGACCCCTTCCTCAAGGTCGACCAGGGCGGTCACCAGCGGATAGGTGAACGCCGGACTCCGGGGGTGGTGCAGGACGGCGTAGCTGTAGACCCGCCCCCGTCCCGACAGTTGGACCTCCTCGTGCTCCAGGCCGTGGCAGGCGGGGCACATGGGGCGGGGTGGATGGTGCAGCCGGCCGCAGCCCCGGCAGCGCTGCGCCACCAGCCGGCCCCGCGCCGCGGCCTCCCAGAAGGACCGGTTGTCCTCGGTCAGGATCGGGGCCGGGCGCATCAGGCCCCGTCCGGCACGACGGGCTCGGGCCGTTGCATTCACTACATCGTAGTTGCTATGTTGACGGCGGACAAGACACGGCGTACGAGACGCGGGGAGCGAGGGTCGCATGACCGGAACCAAGCAGCGATTGATCTCGGCGGACTCACATGTGCTGGTGCGACCCGACGACGTCAAGGCGCGGTTGCCCCGGAAGGTCGTCCCCGCCTACGAGGACGCGCTGGCCGTCCAGGCCGCGGCGGCGGCGGAGCAGCGGGGCGGTCAGGTGCTGTCCCTCGAGGATTTCGACATGGAGGGCTCGCGGAGCCCGGGCTACTTCGACGCCGAGGCGCGCCTGGCCGACATGGACCGTGACGGCGTGGAGGTCGAGGTCCTCTACTCCGAGCTGAGCTCGTTCCGGCACTTTCATCTGGTGGGGGACGAGTGGCGGGTGGTGGCGCGGGCCTTCAACGACCACCTGTCCGACTTCGCCGCGGTCGACCCCAAGCGCCTGCTGGTGTCCTATCAACTCCCGATCATCGACATCGATCACGCCGTGGCCGAGGTGCAGCGGCTGGCCGACCTGGGGGCCCGCTCCGTCCAGCTGCCCAACTACCCGTCGGAACTGGGCTTCGCCGACTATCACGACGCCCGGTACGACCCGCTGTGGTCGGCGCTCGAGGAGACGGACATCGCCATCAGCCAGCATCTGGGTCCCAAGGACTCCCTGTGGGACGTCTTCCGCCGTGACCCCTTGCCCCAGAAGGCGATCTTCACGTCACTCCCCGCCATGGCCCTGGCGGAGAACATGGCGTGGTGGATCCTGACCGGGGTCCTCGAGCGCCACCCCGGGCTCACCATCGTCTTCGTCGAGCCCGGCCTGGGCTGGGTGAAGTACTACCTCGACGTCCTGGACCGCCGGGTGGGCAAGTACGCCATGCCCGACATCACCGAGGTGCCGAGCTTCTACTTCCGTCGCAACATGATGCTGACGTTCATGGACGACCCCCGGGGCGTCGGCATGCGCCACGAGATCGGCGTGGAGAACATCATGTGGTCGACGGACTTCCCGCACCCGGCCACCACGTGGCCCAACTCCCAGGCCTTCGTCGCCCGCAACTTCGCCGGCGTGCCGGAGGACGAGACCGAGCTCATGGTCTGCGGCAACGCCGCCCGGGTGTACGGCCTTTAGATAAGGTCGCTCAGGACCGAGGCGTTCGGTCGCGCCGCAACCAGGTCACCAGGGGAGGAACGGATGGCGTTCGCCGAGCTCGACGGGGTGCGGCTGTTCTACACCGACGAGGGGAGCGGGGACCCGCCGTTGCTGCTGGTCCACGGGTGGACGTGCGACTCCCACGACTGGACCTTCCAGCTCGACGACTTCACCGCCGCCCACCGGGTGATCGCCCCCGACATCAGGGGCCACGGGCGCTCGTCCGTGCCCGAGCACGGCTACCGGCCGCGGGTCTTCGCCGACGACCTGGCCGGCCTGCTCCACCGGCTCGGCGCCGAGCCGGTGGTCGCCGTGGGCCATTCGCTGGGCACCCTCATCGTCAGCGCCCTGGCCGTCGAGCATCCCGAGCTGATCCGCGCCGTGGTGGTGGTCGACCCGGCCTATGGACTGGGAGGCGAGCTCGCCGGCCTGCTCGGGGACACGGCGGCCTCGATGCGCGGACCGGAGGGGCTCGGGACGGCCGCCGGCCTGTTCGCCCAGCTGGACGGGTCGCACATTCCTCCGGCCCTGTCCACCTGGCATCGTCGCCGCCTGCTCGGCATGCCGCCGGAGGTCATGGCCGAGACCTTCTCGGGCATCTTCGCCGCCGAGGACCAGTTCGCCGTCCGGCCCGCCGCCGACGCCTACCTGCGTCGCCGGGAGTGCCCGGTCCTGGCCTTCCACACCGATCCGGCCAAGGCGGCCTGGGAGGCCGGCATCGTGGCCGACGCGTCGCCCGCCTCTCCCCACAGCCGCTCCGTGACGTGGGGCGATGCCGGTCACTGGCTGCACCAGGAGCGCCCGTCCGAGTTCAACGCGACCGTCCTCGAGTGGGTCGCCGCCCTGGCGCCATGAGCGGGCACCGGACCGGCTGGGCCGACGGATCGAGGGCACGACGTTTGTATCCACCCGCCGGCGAGGCTCCGGGTCTCGTTGCGCCGAGACGAGGAGGACGACGGTGAAGGACGTGGTGGGCAAGGTGGCGGTGGTCACCGGGGGCGGCCAGGGCATCGGGCGCGCCCTGGTGGAGCGCTTCGGCGCCGAGGGGATGAAGGTGGTGCTGGCCGACGTCGTGCCGGACCTGGTGGAGACCACCACCGGGGAATTGCGCGATCAGGGACTGGAGGTGACCGGGGTGGTGACCGACGTGACGGATCTCGAATCGGTCACGGCGCTCCGCGAGGCCACCCTCGAGGTCTACGGGGGCGTCCACCTCGTCTGCAACAACGCGGGGATCGGATCGGGTTCCGAGGGCCAGATCTGGGAGCATCACGTCAACGACTGGCGGTGGTCACTCGACGTGAACGTCATGGGCGTGGTCAACGGCATCAACGCGTTCGTGCCCACGCTGCTGGCGCAGGACGAGGAGGGCCACGTGGTCAACACCACGTCGGGCAACGGCGGGTTCACGCCCCTCATCAACAGCGCGGTCTACGCCACCACCAAGGCGGCCGTCACGACCATCACCGAGTGCCTGTGGGGACAGCTCCGCGAGGTGGGCGCCAAGGTCGGTGCATCGCTCCTGTATCCCTCGACCACCACGCCGGGGATGTTGAACACCGGCATCTGGCGGCCGGGCGCCAACCGGCCGAGCCGGTACGACCGTCCCGGTGCCCCGCCCACCGAGGGTCGTGACGCCCTCGGGCCCTACCTCGAGCGGATGAAGGCGGCCGGTTTGGAGGTCCAGTTCGCCCCGCTGTCCGAGGTGGCCGACCTCTGCTTCCAGGGCATCGTCAACGACACCTTCTGGATCGCCGCCCCCAACGACGAGCAGAACCGCAAGATCCTGGCGCGCGCCACCTCGCAGACGGAGCTGCGCGCCCCCGAGTACCTCCTCGGGGCCAACCTGATGGCATCTCGACCCGCCGACAAGGAGAAGTGATGGTCTCTATCCTCTCGCAGTACTGCATCAACGTGAGCGACATCGACCGGTCCATCGAGTTCTGGGAGGGCGTCGTCGGCATCCCGCTGCAGAGCCGGACCGAGATCCCCAACGCCAAGGAGGCGGTCCTCCAGTCTCCCGCCGGCGGGAGCCGGATGCAGCTGGCGCAGCACCTGGACCACGAAGGGCCCATCGACATGGGGAGCGCCATGTGGAAGCTCTACGTCAACACCGACGACTGCGCCGCCTTGTACGCGCGGGCCATCGCGGCCGGTTGCGAGTCGGTGGCCGCACCGAGCCGCCCCGACCGCTGGCCCGTGACCATCGCGTTCGTCCGGGACCATGACGGCTACCTGCTCGAGTTCGTCGAATTCGACGAGGCGCCCCCTCCGGGGGTGCCCGACCCCAAGGCGTACGCCCCCTCACCGTGACGCGCCGCGGTCTCCGGCGGGACCGGCCGGTGGCCCGCCGGTGGCCCGGCCCGGCGCCACGGGGAGGCGGGGGTGACGAGCCCCCGGGCGGGTTCTGCTGTGAGCTGTGGGGGTCCGGTGCCGGTCGGAGCCGGAACACCCGGTAGGCCCGCCGGGAACGTCCGAGGAGGGAGGGGATCCGTGTTGCGCTCGTCCGCCGTCAGCGCCCTCCTCGCCCTCGTGGCGGCTTCGTGCCTGGGCGTGTCGTCCCTCGGGACGCCCGCCGCCGCGTCGGCGGCCGCCGCGGCCGGCGGGAGCGGGGCACCGATCGTGGTGGGCGGCGACGGCGACTCGCTGTCACCGGGCGTGACGCAGGGATTCGTGGCCGGGATCTACCGTTTCAACAAGGCGGGCGGGCTCGACGGGCGCAAGATCCGATTCACCGGATTCCTCGATGACGGCTACAGCGCGCAGACCAACCTGGTCAATGCCCAGCAGCTGGTGGAGAACCGGCACGTCCTGGCCGTGGTGCCCTTCGTCAGCAACGTGGCGACCGGGGCCACGGGCACGTTCCTGGCCCAGAACAAGACCCCGTTCATCGGTTGGGCGACCAACACGGCCTATGTGACCCAGCCCGCGTGGGGCCTTCCCATCGACGGCAGCCAGGGGAATCCCGAGGTGCAGGGCGACGGCAGCACCGCGGAGTACGACGCCATGGCCGGTACCACGCGCTTCGGCCAGGTGAAGATGGCCTTCATCGCCGAGAACATCGCTCCCGCCATCTCCGCCCTCGACGCCGTCGCCGGCGCCGTCAAGCTCGGGGGAGCCCGGGTCGTCTACCGCGGGGCTCCCATCCCCGTGCTCGGCACCACCAGCTACGCCCCGTTCGCCCAGGATCTGCTGGCCGCCCATCCCAACGTCGTCTTCGAACTGTTGGACAACCCCGACGCGGTCGGCCTGGCCGCCGCCCTCAAGGCCGCCGGGTACCGTGGCGCCATCGTCAACGGGGTGAGCTATCTCCCCGGACAGCTGGCCAGCCAGCCCAACGAGGCCGCCGCGCTGAACGGCGTCTACGTCGTCGACGAATTCCCCGCCGACCAGAACGACACCCCCGCCGTCCGGCAGGCCGAGAAGGACCTCGTCTCGGTGGGCCAGCCGCCCTACCTGACCTCCGGCGTCTCCCAGGGCTACTGGTCCGCCATCGTGTTCGAGCAGATGCTGCGGGCCACGCTGAGGGCCGTCGGCGGTGACCCGGCCAAGGTGACCGGTGCGACCCTCGACGAGACGGTCAACCACGGCTTCGTCTACACCGACCCCATCGCCGGCGGGATCGGCACCGAGCACTTCCCCGCCGCCGAGCACATCACCACCGGTTGCTCGACCTTGCTCAAGACGGTGGGCACCCGTTACGAGCAGATCGCCCCCTACCGGTGCGGGGGGGCGATCGACGTCCGGACCGGTCAAAGGGTGAGCGAGATCACGGGCCGGCCCGTTTCGTAGGGCCGCCGGCGGGTGCGTGCCCGGCGCGGCGGCTCCGGGCGGGGCCCGGCCAGCGGCGATGGCTTGACATCCCGGCGCGCCGACGCGAATCTCCCGGGGAGCGATGGCAGAGGCCCATCGCCCGACCCGATGGGGACCAGGGGGACGAGTGAAGCTTGACCTGCTCTACGAGGTCGATGCGCCCAAGCCGTGGGGCAAGCCGCACCCCTACGGGCAGCGAGAGGCCGAGCAGCGGGCCTACCGCGAGGCGGTCGAGCAGATACGCCTGGGCGACAGCCTCGGGTTCAACACCATCTGGGCCGTCGAGCACCACTTCCGCGAGGGTCGGTCGCACTGCCCGGCGCCCGAGGTGCTGCTGGGCGCGCTGTCCCAGGTCACCGATCAGATCCGGCTGGGCTTCGGGGTGACGCTGACCCCGTTCGGCTTCACGCCCCCCCAGCGGATCGCCGAGAAGGTGGCGGCGGTCGACATCCTCTCCAACGGCCGGGTCGAGTGGGGGACCGGCCGCTCCACCCCGATGGAGCAGACCGCGTTCGGGGTGGACCGGGAACAGTCACGCGCCGACTGGGCGGAAGCCATACGGATCATCGTGGGCATGTGGCGCGAGGAGTACTTCGCCTACGACTCCGAGCGCTTCCACTTTCCCCGGCGCATGGTCACGCCCAAGCCCGTCCAGGACCCCCATCCGCCGTGCTGGATGGCGGCCACGTCGGGCCACTCGGCCACCGTGGCCGGCGAGAACGGACTGGGGCTGCTCTCCTTCTCCATCATGCAGCCCCTGGAGACCTTGGCCAAGGTCATCCGGGAGTACCGGGTGGCGTCGCAGTCGCCCACACCGCTGACCCAGGTCACCACCGACAAGGTGGCGGCCTACACGCTGGTGCACTGCGCGGAGTCGATGGCGGAGGCCGAGGACCACGGCATCTGGGACTCGGTGGGCTGGTGGTACAGCAACCTGGCCCAGTTCACCTTGGACTGGGAGCTGGAGCATCTCTCACCGGCCGAGCGGGACGCCACCTTCCCCCTCCTCAAGCCGCTGCTCGAGGGCGAGGTGCCGGTGCAGCACTTTCATGAAGCCGACATGCTGGTCGTCGGCGACCCCGAACGCTGCTACGAGAAGATGAAGCACTACGCCGATCTGGGCGTGGACCAACTGATCTGTTACGTGCAGTTCGGCTACAACTCCCATGAGTCGGTCATGAAGACCATCGAGCTGTTGGGCAAGGAGGTCCTGCCGGCCATCGGGAACTACGAGGTCACACTGACGGCCTCGTGACGGCGGGCCGGAGGGCTCATGGGCACTCCGGCGACGACCCCGGCGACGACTCCGGCGTAACGGCCCCGTGCCTCACGGGCCCGGACGCACCGCCGTCACCCGTTCGACGAACCGGGCCATGGCGGACACGGCGGCGACGGACTCGGGAAGGTGCGGGAAGAGCGTGGGCCAGACGTGCTGCATGCCGGCCGGAAAGTGCGCCTCGACCGAGGCACCGGCCCGGACCAGGCGTGACGTCAGGTCCACGCCGTCGCCGAGCAGGGTCTCGGCGCCACCGGCGAAGACGAGCGACGGGGGGAAGCGGGACAGATCGGCGAAGAGCGGTGAGGCCAGGGGGTCGCGGGGATCGCCGCCCTGCAGGTACGCCGCCGCCGCCACCTGGGCCGCCTCACGCCCGAAGAGCTGATCGGTGCCCGAACGCGACGTGTAGGTGTCGCTGGTGACGGTCAGGTCGACCCAGGGGGACAGCAGCACCAGCCCGGCCGGCACCGGTCCCGTGCCCCGCGTGCACACCGCGGTCAGTGCGGCGGCCAGTCCACCGCCGGCGGAGTCGCCTGCCACGACCGGGGGGGTGGCGTCGCGCGCGAGGAGCGCTTCGAAGGCGGTGGCCGCGTCGTGCAGCGCGGCCGGGAAGGGATGTTCGGGCGCGAGCCGGTAGTCGGCGATCACCACCTGGGCCGCCGCCGCGGCCGCCATCCGCGAGGCGAACGAGATCCAGGACCGGGCCGATCCCAGCCGGTAGCCCCCTCCGTGGAGGTAGAGCACGGTCGAGGCGGGCGCGGGCGGCCGGCAGGACACGCAGGCCACGCCGCCCAGGGAGTCCTCGGCCACCTCGACCCCCGGCGTGACCGGTTGATCGGCCATCGCGGTGGCCACCTCCTCGCGGCGGGCCACCAGCTCCTTCGGCGCGGCGCGCCCGGCCGGGCGGAGCGGGGGCAGGTTCAGGCGCAGGCCCCCGGCCGACATCCCCGAATGCTCAGCCTTCGTCGCCGTGGATCTCCGACGGGACGATGCCGAGCCACTGCTCGAGGTTCCGGTGCATGTTGAGAATGCGGCACTCCTCGCGCGACAGGGTCATCCGGGTGAAGCCCGGTTGTGCGAGGCCGCGCTGGGCCCGGGCCACGTTCCCGGCATCCTGATCGAGGATGAGGCCCAGGCCGGGCACCTGGCCCTCGGGGAGCACGACATCGGTGGGCCGCGGGAACGGCGCGCCCGGCGCGGCGCGGTGGTAGTTGATGATGTCGAGGAAGCCCGCATCGGGCGTCGGTCCCGGCCGGGCCCGCAGGACGGTCAGCAGGTCCGGGAAGATGACCAGGCTGACGTTGGGGAAGAGGTTGTACTGCTGCATCGTCATCATCTGGTCGTCGCTGAACCGTTCGTAGGAGACGCCGGCCGCCTCCCCGACGGTTCGGACCATCCCGGCCAGGACCTCGCGCAGGGTCGCGCCGGCGGGTACCGGTGGCGTGGGCGCGGCGGGATCGGTGACGCCGACCCGGGCCCCCATGATCTCCACGAACGAGCGCCACGTGGTCTCGGTGTCCGGCGGTTCCCGGAACCGGGGCGATGGCAGCCCGTAGCGCTGCTCCAGCTTCCCGTGGTGCCGCCAGAGCCGCTGGGGCCCGTTGACGTCGTCGACGCTGGGCAGCATCTCGCGGTGCAGGCCCTGCACGTGGTAGGTCTCGCTGAATCCGTCGCTGATGATCTTCCAGTTCCCCGGCAGCGGCACGGTGACCAGGTAGTCGCAACGGAATTCGTCCAGGGCGATCCACGAGATGTCCTCCGGGACGCCCTCGAGGAAGTCCCAGAGGCTGCCGGCCGTGCCCGAGGGGTCGACGAAGACGAAGGGCCCCCAGCTCTCGACGGCCACGGGGAAGAGCCCGTAGTCGGCTGCCGGGAGGGTCCCGAAGCCGCGCCGCGACGGCACCTCCCGCAGCTTGCCCGCCAGGTCCCAGGACCAGCGGTGGAAGGGGCAGCGCAACTCGGTCAGGCCCGACGCCACACCCTCGCAGATGGCGGTGCCGCGGTGCCGGCAGACGTTCTGGAACGCTCGCAGCTGCCCGTCGTCGCCGCGGACGATCACGACGGAGTAGGGGCCGCACCGGTACTCGTAGGCGTCACCGGCCGTGGCCACATGGTCGGCGGCGCAGGCCAACTGCCACACCCGGGGCCAGAGGCGCTCGAGCTCGAGCTGCGCGAAGGACGGGTCGACGTAGCGCGACGCCGGGATGGTGACGGGCTGGCGGGCGCCGCTGGTGATGGTGGCCCCGACCGGCGCCGCATCAGTGAGCTCGCGGAGGACGTCGGTCATCGGCCTACCCGGCGGGAGCCGGCCGCGCACCCCGGATCAGGCGTCCCGGCCGGGCGTCGGTGTGCTCGCCCTCCTCGACGGTGACGTGGCCCGAGCAGATGGTGGCCTTCCAGCCGTCGGCCCGCTGGATCAGGCGGCGGGCTCCACCCGGGAGGTCGTGCACCATCTCGGGCAGGCGGCAGTCGAGGTGCTCGAGGTCGACCAGGTTCAGGTCCGCCTTGTAGCCGGGGGCCACCACGCCGCGGTCGCCCAGGCCGTACAGGCGCGCCGTGTCGCGGGTCATCTTCTGCACCACCAGCTCGACCGGCAGGCCGTCCGCTCGGTCACGGGCCCAGTGGCTCAGCATGAACGTGGGGGCGCTGGCATCGCAGATGACACCGCAGTGGGCGCCGCCGTCGGACAGCCCGAGCGCGGAATTGGGATGGAGCAGCATCTCCTTCATGTCGTCGAGGCTGCCGTGGCTGTACCCGCCCAGGGTGTACAGCACGAGCTCGCGGCCGTCGTGGCGGAGCATGAGGTCGTAGAGCACCTCCTCCTCGGGACGTCCCTCCCGGGCGGCGATGGCGGCCACGCTCATGTCCGGGGTCGGCTCGTAGTTGGGCGGCTCCCCCAGCGGGAACATGTGGGCGGTCCCGCCGATGCCGATCATGGCCATGAGGGGGTCGTCCTCGACACGCTCGGTGAGGATGGCCTGACGCACCTCCTGCTTGCGCAGGTGCTGGATCCGCTCCGCCAGGGGGACATCGGCGATGGCGGCGTAGGTCGGCCGTCGCGAGAACGGGTGGAAGGTCTGGAACCCGACCAGGATGTTGAGTGCCCGGCCGGCCACCTGGGGCCGGAGGTCGGCGCCCTCGGCGTTGGCCTCCGCCGCCAGGCGCAGGATGTCGCGCCACAGGTCGGGCGCGCTGTCCACCTGCAGGAGGGCGAAGCTGACCGGCCGGTGGATGGCCGCCGACAGTCGCCGCATCCAGGCCACCTCGCGCTCGGGGGCGGCGAGGTCCTCTCCCATCGCCCCGGCCGGCGCCAGCTCGAACACCCCGGTGCCGAGGGACGCCAGCGCCTGGCCGATGCCGAAGAGCTCGTCCTCGGCGGCGAAGGTGCCCGGTACCGGCTCCCCGTCGACCGCCCGGTGCACGATGGTCCGCGAGGTCGAGAACCCGAGCGCGCCCGCGCCCAGCCCCTCTTCCACCAGGGCCGCCATGGCCGAGATGTCCTCGGGCGTGGCCGGCTCGTTGCGCGACCCGCGTTCCCCCATGACGTAGGCGCGCACCGCGCCGTGGGGCACCTGCGTGCCGATGTCCACGGAGCGACCCATGCCCTCCAGTGCCGAGAGGTATTCGGGGAAGCTCTCCCAACTCCACGTGATCCCCTCGGTGAGGGCCGTGCCGGGGATGTCCTCCACCCCCTCCATCAGCTGGACCAGCCACTCCTCGGAGCCGGGACGGACGGGGGCGAACCCGACGCCGCAGTTCCCCATGACCACGGAGGTGACACCGTGCCACGAGCTCGGGGTGACCTGGGGATCCCACGTCACCTGACCGTCGTAGTGGGTGTGCACGTCCACCACGCCGGGCATGACGAGCAGCCCGTCCGCGTCGATCGTCCGGCGCGCCGCCCCGTCGGGGACGCGGCCCACGGCGGTGATGCGGTCGCCGTCGACCGCCACGTCGGCGCTCCGGGGCCGGCCCCCGTTCCCGTCGACGACGGTGCCACCACGGATCACGAGATCATGCATTCGGCCTCCTCATACCTCTCGGCCATCTTGACATGTTCCATTGATGCACCACAAGGGTTGCAATGTGCAACCATAGGGTATGGTCCGACCCTCCCCCCAGACCGCCCGGGTGGTCGCCGTGATGGAGATCTTGTCGGCCCGTCCCGAAGAGGCGCTCACGCTGGCCGAGATCACCCGGCGGCTGGGCGTGAACAAGTCGAGCTGCTATTCCATGCTGGGCGCGCTCACGGAGGCCGGCTGGCTCCTGCGTGATCCCTTCCGCAAGACCTACCGCCTGGGGCCGGCCCTGGTGGCCGTGGGCCGGGCGGCGTCAGCGGGTCTGCCCGCCTTGGAGTTCATCCGGCCGGCGCTGATCGAGATCTGCCGCAGTGTGGGTTCGCACGGGGTGGCGCTGGCGGTCGGGCCCGATGCCGTGACGGTGGTGGACCAGGTGCGCGACCTGCGGGCCCAGGGTGGGCCCATCCCGCACGGTTTCATCCCCCTGCGCCCCCCCTTCGGTGCCGCCGTGGCGGCCTGGGCCCGCCCCGAGACGACCCGCACCTGGTTGGACCGGGCGCCGCCCGACACCGCCGACCGCTACGCCGCCGCGCTCGAGGCGGTGCGCCGGCGCGGCTACGTGGTCGAGCTGGCCGAGGCACCGCTCACCGCTCCGGCGGACGGGGCCACGCTCCCCGAGGTGGTCGAACGGCTGGCCCGTGTGCTCACACCCGAGGTCCTGCCCATCGAGCTGGACCGCGCCCGCTCCTACTCGGTCAGCGCCATCAACGCCCCGGTGCTCGATGGCGCCGGCGACGTCGTGCTCGTGGCGTCGCTGATGGGGTTCTCCACCCCGCTCACCGGCGCGGAGATCGAGTCCACGGGCCAACGCCTGCGCGCCGCGGCCGCGTCCGTTTCGATCGCCATCGGTGCACCCGTCTCCGACCCGTAGTGGCGCCGCCGGAGCGGTCCCGATAACCCGGGGCGGCGGGGCGCGCCGCCGCCGGTCACCAGGGCTTCAGCGCCTGGTCCGCGAAGGCCATCGACAGCGAGCCGGCCGGGATGGCGTCGAGGGGGGTGGCCACCTCGGTGATCGGCGGGCCGACCGCCGTCGCCACGCGGGCCAGCGCGTCGGTGTCGAACCCGTAGACCCGGGCCGCCGTCCCGCCGACCATGGCGGCCACCTCGTCGGTGGGAACGCCGGCGAAGGTGTTCCGCAAGGCCTCGAGGGTGTAGGGGTACGTCCCCTCACCGTGCGGGTAGTCCTGCCCCCACATGATCTTGTCGACGCCGATCTCGTGTCGGATGTTGCACTCCGAGCGGCGGAGGAAGCTGGCCCCGGCGTAGCAGTTCTCCATCCAGCAGTCGCTGGGGGACTTCTTCATGTCGACGGCCAGCTCGCCACCGAAGTGCGCCTCGGCGGCCCCCGGTGTGAGGAAGCGCTCGTAGTGGTGATCGAGCAGCGCCAGGACCCCCGGTACCCATCCGGCCGACTGCTCGGTGAGGACCAGTTTCAGATCGGGATGGCGGCCGAAGACGCCACCGAAGACCAGGTGCCAGAACACGCGATGCGAGAACCACCCGAGCTCGATCATCCAGAGCGCCATGGAGGCGGGGTACTGCCCGAAGTCGGGCGCCGACTGGCCGCTGTGGTTGTTGATCGGCATGTCGAGCTCCTCGCACGCCGCCCAGATGGGCTCGTACTCGGGGGCGATGAGGGGCGGCAGGCCGCTGTCGGGTGGGACGCCCGGAAGGAGCACGCCGCCGAAGAGGTCGTGCTCCCGGGCCCATCGGATCTCCTCGACCGCGGCGTCGATGTCGTTGAGGAGGATCTGGGCCATGCCGGCCCGCCGGCCGGGCGCGTCGCGGCAGAAGTCGACCATCCAGCGGTTGTGGGCCCGCAGTCCCGCCCACCGGAGCTCGAACTCGGCGGCGGTGGGAACGGGGGCGACCAGGTTGCCGCTCGGGTAGAAGGGGGGCACCGTGTTGGGGAAGAGGACCTCGGCGACGACGCCGTCGTCCTCGAGCTCGCGGCGGCGGCGTGCGGAGTCCCAGTTGCGGTAGGCCGTCTCGCCCTGGAGGTCGTCGTACGGGTTGACGTACGACGTGGCCCAGTCGTCGAACTCGTCGAGGTAGCGCTCTTCGAGGTAGTCCCGGTACTCCGACATCTGGCCACCGGCGTGGCCGTCCGACGAGATCACGATGTAGCGATCGCCTGCCAGTGCAGTCATGCGAGCCTCCGAGGAGCATCTCGAAACCAGCGGAACGGTACCAGTTCCGGTCGGCGACCGCCCTGGGCCGACGCCCGGAGCACCCGGGGCTGTATATTAGATACGAACGTGCCGGCCGGTGCTTGGGGCATCATGGACACCGTGGTGCCGGAGGGGCTGCTCGCGGGCCGGGCGCGCGGGCAGCGGTCGCCGGTAGGCAGTGGCCGGGTAGGCAAGAGAGACGAGAGCACCCATGAAGACGGGCAATACGACGATTGACCGGGCCGACGGCCACTACACCATCATCACGGCCGACAGCCACGCCGGAGGCAGCCATGCCGCCTACCGGGAGTACCTCGACCCCGAGTACCTCGAGGAGTTCGACGCCTGGCGGGCCAAGTACAAGAACCCCTTCAAGGACCTGGGCGACACGCGGCGCCTGCGGAACTGGGACAACGAGATGCGCAACGGCCAGCAGGAGCAGGACGGCATCGTGGGCGAGGTCATCTTCCCCAACACCGTCCCACCCTTCTTCCCCAGCTTCGTGCTGTTCGCCGCACCCCCCAAACCCGAGGACTACGAGCATCGCCTGGCCGGCATCCGGGCCCACAACCGCTGGCTGGTGGACTTCTGCGGCGAGTTCCCCGAACGTCGGGCCGGCATCGGGCAGATCTTCCTCAACGACATCGATGACGCCATCGCCGATGTCCGCTGGATCAAGGAGCACGGTCTGCGGGGCGGCATCCTCCTCCCCAACGTGCCGCCCGATGTCAAGTGGGTGCGACCGCTGTACGACCCGGCCTATGACCGGCTGTGGGAGGTGATCGAAGATCTCGAGGTCCCGATCAACATCCACGGGGGCACCGGGGCGCCCGACTACGGCGACTACCCCTTCGCCATGCTCTTCTACATCAACGAGGTGGGCTTCTACTCGCAGCGTCCCTTCGTCCATTTCGTGCTGGGCGGCGTGTTCGAGCGCTTCCCCGGCCTCAAGTTCGTCATCACCGAGACGCAGTGCTCCTGGGTGCCCCGGCTCCTCAAGGATCTCGACGCGACCATCGACCGGATCCGCAAGACGGGCCAGACCGGGGAGATCCGCTACGGCGACGAGCACAAGCTCGACCATCTGGCCAGCGAGTACTTCGCCCAGAACGTGTGGATGGGGGTCAGCCAGCCCCGGCCGGCCGATGTGGCGGTGCGCGACGAGGTGGGCATCGAGCGCTTCATGTGGGGCAGCGACTACCCCCACGACGAGGGGACCTACCCCTTCACCCGCGAGACCCTGCGCCAGGTGCTGCCCGGCATCGGGCCCGACGAGAAGCAGAAGATCCTCGGGGAGAACTGCGCCCGGCTGTACGGTTTCGACCTGGCCAAGCTGGCCCCGCTGGCCGCGAGGTTCGGCCCGACGGTCGAGGAGCTGGCACAGCCTCTGGACCGGCTACCCGAGAACCCGAACGACGCGCTGCTCAAATCGGTCGTGCGCACGGGGTAGGAGCGCACGCCGGGAGCGCCGGTCGCGGCCACGACCGGGGCGCCGCCATGCCGGGCGGTGCGCCGCACCCAGCCGGTGACGCCGCAGTGACGAGGAGCAGCCATGACGGCCATTGACCGAATCGGAGCCGTGGACCTGATGATCGGGTTCCCCTCCGCCGATGCCCGGAGTCACTACGAGAACCTGCGCGCCCTGGCCAAGGACGCCGAGAGCAAGGAGATGGAATTCCCGGCCGAGTACATGTTCAAGCAGGTACCCAACCACCTGCCCGAAGGCGCCGACCCCGTCGAGGTGGCGCTGGGGGAGATGGACCACTGCGGCGTGGCGGCCGGGCTCGTGGGCAACCCGGCCAGCCCGGTCTGCCAGCGCGCGCTGGCCCAGCACCCTGACCGCTTCTTCGCCGGCCTCGAGATCGATCCCAACGACATCACGGGGGCCGTTCGCAAGATCCGCCGGGCCAAGGACGAGTGGGACATCAAGGCGGTCACCACCTTCCCGGCGGGCTGCTCGCCCCAGGTGCCGGTGAGCGACCGGCGCTACTACCCGATCTACCAGACCTGCATCGACCTCGACATCCCCATCATCTCCAACGCCGGCATTCCCGGGCCGCGGGTGCCGGCCGCCTGCCAGGACGTCATGCACTTCGACGAGGTGTGCTACGACTTCCCCGAGCTGCGGATCGTGATGCGCCACGGCGCGGAGCCCTGGGAGGCCCTGGCCGTCAAGCTCATGTTGAAATGGCCCGGGCTGTACTACATGCCGAGCGCCTTCGCCCCCAGGTACTACCCCCGGGCCATCATCGACTACGCCAACACCAGGGGCGGTGACAAGGTCATGTACGCCGGGTACTACCCGATGGGGCTGAGCCTGCGCCGCATCTTCGAGGAGCTGCCCGGGGTGGGCTTCAAGGACGAGGTCTGGCCCAAGTTCCTGCGGGACAATGCCATCCGGGTCTTCAAGCTCGACCTCCCTGCCTCCGATGCAGGGCCCGGGGACGCGCCGTAAGCCCGGGTCAGCCGGAGGCGCCCTCTCCGGCCGCCGCAAAGGCCTCGAGCTGGGCGGCGATATCGGGGCCGGCCGGGGTGAGGAGGACCTCGGTCACCCCGGCCTCCCCGGCGCGGTCGAGGTGGTCCCGGAAGGTCCCCGCATCACCGGTCCAGCCGGTATCGAGGAGCGCGGGACCCACCGCCTCCATGGTGGGGCGGTCGCGATCGGTCACCACCACGAGATGCCCCTCGTGGACGGCCAGATGGCGCTGCGCCGGCGGTCGCTCGGCTTCGATGCGGGCCCGCCACTCGGCTCCACCGGGCATCGCGTCGACCGCCGGCCCGCTCCACTCCCAGACGGCGTGGTAGCCGGTCACGAAGGCCGGCCCCAGAGCGGCGCGGACCCGGGGAGTGGTGTGGTCCTCGCCGGACCCCACGATCGTGCCGGAGGCCAACAGGGCGCGGATGTCCCACGGCCCGTCGAGCCGCTCCGCCGGCGCCACCGCCAGCACCACCCCGTCGGCGCTGTCGCGGGCCACCGCGAATCCCTTGGGGCCGACCGGCGCCACCAGGAGCGGCACGTCGATCGGCCGGGGTGCCCCGAAGCCCGGGGAATGGATCATCTGGCACGCCGCGCCGTCCACCTCGACCACCTCGCCGGCCAGCAGACCCCGGAGCTGGGTCACGTAGGTGGCCAGGTCGGCCCAGCGCATGGGCGGGCGACCCATGGCCCGCCGGGCGGTGAAGCCCGTCCCGAAGGCCGCCACCAGCCGGCCCGGGGCCAGCTCCTCGATCGCCCCGATGGCCGACGCCGTCACCATGACATGGCGCAGGCTCGGGACGGCCACGCCGGTCCCCAGGCCGATCCGCGAGGTGGCTTCGGCCGCCCGCCCCAGGGCCAGCCAGACGTCGCCGTAGAGGGCGGGGGAGTCGTAGACCCACAGGCGCCGGTAGCCCAGCTCCTCGGCGATGCGCGCGTGGGTGGGGAGGTCGCGGCTCGGCGGCAGTGCACACGAGAGGGCCGGACGACGGGCGTCGTCAGCAGCGGGCGCCACGCTCAGGGCCGTGCCGCCGTCATGCCCGGCAGACGGAGGGGTCGCTCGACGTCGTTGTCCGCTCCGCCCGTTCTCACACGGCCTCGGCCCACCGGGTCCCCCGTTCCGGTCGTCAGGCGTCCCGACCCGATTCGGGCCGCCTGCGATCACCTGGTGATCACATATAGTATACAAATGCCGCCCTTCGGGGGGCAAGCCCCGGAGGCAGGCCGGCTGGGAAGGGGGTCGATGTGCTGATCGATTTGACCGGGCGTACCGCATTGGTGACGGGCGCGGGCCGGAGTGTGGGTCGGGGTATCGCCGAGGTCCTGGCGTCGGCCGGGGCGTTCGTCCATGTGAACGACCTCCATGAGGAGAGGGCCCACGAGACCGTGGCGGCCATCGCCGCGGCGGGTGGAGCCGGGCAGGCGCTGCCCTTCGACGTCACCGAGCCGGACGCCGTCGACGGGGCCTTCACCCAGATCGAGACGCACGGACGCACGGTCGACATCCTGGTGAACAACGCCGGCATCGCCGAAGGGATGACGATGACGCGGTTCAGCGCGTCCGGTCCCGACGATTGGGTCCCGACCGTGAAGCTGAACCTGTTCGGCTCCATGAACATGATCCGGCGCAGCCTGCCGCCCATGATCGAGCAGCGATGGGGCCGCATCATCCAGATCTCATCGGGCGCCGGCACCACCGGCCTGTCGATCGGCGTCAGCGCCTACGGTGCGGCCAAGGCCGGTGCAGAATCACTGATCCGTCACGTCGCCGTCGAGAACGGCCGGCACGGCGTCACGGCCAATGCCCTGGCCCTGGGCCTGATGGACAACACCGCAACGGACAGCGACCGGCTGGCGCGGCTACTGGCCGGCGTGCCGGTCGGACGGCTGGGTCGACCCGACGAGGTGGGACTGGCCGCGGCGTGGTTGTCGTCCGAGAATGCCGGCTTCGTCACGGGACAGGTCATCCACCTGAACGGCGGGTCGACCTTCGGGCACTGATGACCGCTCCTGACGCAGGCGGGGGACACCGTCCCGCCCTCGAGAGATTCGCGGGGCGTTGTGTGCTGGTCACCGGCGCCAGCCGGGGCATCGGCGCGGCGGTGGCGCTGCAGTTCGCCGCCGAAGGGGCCGACGTGGCGATCGTGGCCCGGAGCCTGGAGCCCCACGACCGGATCGCCGGCAGTCTCAACGAGACGGCCGAGGGCGTGCGCCGGCACGGCGCCCGGTGTCTCGTCATCGCCGCCGACCTCAGCGACGCCGACGACCGGGCCCGAATCGTCCCCGAGGCACTGGACGGGCTCGGGCATGTGGACATCCTGGTCAACAACGCCGCCGCGGCCATCTACCAGACCCCACCGACGTACTCGCTCAAGCACCGTCGCCTCTCCATGGAGGTGAACTACCAGGCGCCCGCCGACCTGATGCAGGCCGTGATCCCCCACCTGGTGGAGGCCGGCGAGGGCTGGATCGTCAACCTCACCAGTGCCGCGGCCCGTCCCGTGGCGGGTCCGCCGTTCGAGGTGGCCGTCGAGATCGGCCTCTACGGGGCGACCAAGGCCGCCCTCAACCGGCTGACCAACGCCATGGCCGCCTCGGTGTACGGAACGGGCATACGGGTGAACGCCGTCATGCCGCGTGCCGCCGTCTTGAGCGAAGGAGCGGACGCGCTGGTCGGGTCCATGCTCCGCCCCGAACAGGTGGAGCCCATGGCGTCGATGGTCGAGGCGGTCCTGGCCCTGTCCGAGTGCGAGCCCGATCGCACCGGGAACGTCTACGTGAGCCTCGACCTCTTGGCCGAACTGGCCCAGAGCTGAGCGGGCACCCCCCGCCGGGCCTCGTCCCCCTCCGGGCCACCTCTGGACGCGGCGGGCGCGACGGCGCGGCCCCGACGACCCTTCCCCTACGACTCGGTCTTGCCGGTCTTCTGGTTGTAGACCTGGTCGGTGGAGATGTCCACCGAGCTCTGACACTGGTAGGGGTAGAGCTGCTTGAACTTCGTGCCCACCGTCTTCAACAGGGTGCTGCAACCGGTCGGGATGGTGGTGGCGGCCGGGAAGTACTCCGGGCCGATGCCGCCGGCGATCGGGTCGTTGTAGGTGAAGCCTCCGTGCACCGTGGCCCCGATGGTGGCGCCGGTGACCTTGGCCGCGTCACCGTTCTCCTTGGCCAGGGTGGCCCGCAGCATCTGCTCGAGCACGATGGCCGACCAGTACCCGACGGACGCTCCCGAGGTCAGGTACGGCTTGTAGCCCACTGCGGCCAGGTCCTTCTGCGCCTGTTTCGTGGCGTCCGTGTAGTTCTCGTCGGCCGGGAACTCGTCGGTCACGATCACGCCGTTGAGGGCGGCGGCCTCGCTGGGCTGGCTGGCCAGCTGGCCGGGGAAGTAGGTCACGCCGTTGACGATGAGCCCCTTGAAGCCGGCGGCCTTGAGCGCCGCGGCCAGACCGATGGCGTCCGTGGAGTCGAGGGTCTCGAAAGCCACGTTGGCCCCGGAGGCGATCATGGCCTGGGCGTAGGGCGCGTAGTTGGTCGTCCCGACTTCGGCCATGGGCGCTTCCTTGTAGACGACGGTCGCCTTGAGGTACTTGAACGCGCCGGCCAGCGCATTGTTGGCCGAGATGGCGCCGGCCACGTTCTCCGCGATCAGCGCCACCTTCAACTTGCTCGGGGTCTTGGTGTTGCCCGTGTAGGCCAGGAGCTGGCGGCCGCCGGCCAGACCCTGCGCGTCCGGGTTGATCTGCAGGCCGTTGATGCCGTAGCCCCAGGCCGGTGCGGTGGTGAAGGCGGTATTGACCGCCCAACCGACGAAGGGAACCTTGTTCTGCTCGAGGAACGTGCCCGTCGCCGGCGCGCCCACTTCGCTCAGGAACGGCGCCACCACGGTGACGTGCTTGTCCTCCACCAGCTGCTGGGCGTTGGTCAGGTTGGTCTGGGGGCTGAACCCGTCGTCGAGGAAGCCGACGAAGTCGATCTTGCGTCCGTCCAGTCCGCCGGCCTTGTTGAACCGGTAGATCCCCGCCTCGAAACCTTGCGCAACGCCCGTGGAGATGGTGAGGTCGCCGTCCCCGCCGACGATGATCGGGGTGTTGTCGGTCGTGCTGGCGGCTGCCCCTCCGGCCGACATCGCGCCGGCCGCTCCGCAGGCGGCCGCCAGCACACCCAGGACGATGGTGAGATTCCAGAGTCGACGCACGTGATCCCCTCCCTCAGTGAAGGGCGAGTGCCCCCCAAGTCGATCCGACGCACACGGCTGCTGCGGTGATGGTGTGCTTTCGACGAGAGGACGGCGTGACCTCAGCCTTCACGTCACCACTCGATCGAATATAGTATACGAAGAAATGAGACCACAGGCACGGCCTACTGTCAAGCATGACGGTCGACCCCGGGAGAAGCGGTCCTCGAGCGGTAGGGTCCGGTCGCTTGACACCGGCGTAGCGAGCGGTGGACCCGCGTGCGCAGGCGGCCGGTAAGAGCATCGTGGAAGGGGGGTGCCGATGACGTCGATGGAGCAGATCGCCCCGGTCGACCGGCCCCCGGTGGGCGGCGGCGCCCTCAAGGTGCAGGGGATCGGGGTGTCGTTCTCGGGCGTCATCGCCCTGAGCGACGTCTCGCTGGAGGTGGCTCGCGGCGAGGTGCTCGGCCTCATCGGTCCCAACGGGGCGGGCAAGACGACCTTCTTCGATGTGGTCTCGGGGCTTCGTGAACCCAACCGCGGCAGCATCTACTTCGACGGGGAGGAAGTGACCGGTCGCTCCGCGGTCTGGCGGTCACGGGCCGGCATGCGGCGGACCTTCCAGCGCCAGCAGGTCTTCGGCCGTCTCAGCGTCGAGGAGAACCTGCTGTGCGCCCTCGAATGGCGGGGCGGCGGGGGCGGCGTCCTGGCGGACCTGGTCGCGCTCCCGGCACGGCGACGCATCGAGCGGCGTCGTCGGACCGACGTCGAGCGGGTGATGGAGCTCTGCGGGCTGGGCCCGGTCCGCCACACCATGGCCGGCGCCCTCCCCATCGGCACGGCCCGGATGGTCGAGCTGGGTCGGGCCCTGGCCGAATCGCCCTCGCTCCTGCTCCTCGACGAGCCGACCTCGGGGCTGGGGGAACCCGAGATGGAGCGCCTGAGCACGGTCATCAACCGGCTGCGCGACGAGAGCACGTGCGCCGTGCTCCTCGTCGAGCACGACATCTCCTTCGTGATGTCGCACTGCGACCGCATCGTGGTGCTCGAGCTCGGCCGCGTGCTGGCCGAGGGCACGCCCGCCGAGATCCAGGCCAATGCGGCGGTCCGGGACGCCTACCTTGGCTGAGCGGGAGCCGGCGTGAGCAAGTTCATCAACCTGCTGGTCACCGGCATCGTGTCGGGCGCCATCTACTCCATGCTGGCGGCGGGCCTCACCCTGACCTACACCACGACGGGCATCTTCAACCTGGCCTACGGCGCGGTGGCGTTCACGGCGGCCTTCATCTACTTCGAGCTGCAGAACGGCCTGCACTGGCCCAATGCGTGGGCGGCCGTGGTGGTGATCCTGATCTTCGCGCCGCTGCTCGGGCTGGTGCTCGACCGCTTCGTGTTCAGAAAGCTGAGCCAGGCCAGCGAGGCCTCCAAGATCATGGCCACCGTCGGCGTCCTGATCGCCCTGCCGGCCCTGGCCCAATGGGTGGTGGAGCTGCTCATCAGCGTCGGCCACTTCAACATCCCCGACGGCTCCCTGGTGACGCTGGCCCCGGGGATCGGGCCCGAGCCGCCCATCCAGTGGCACCTGGCCTACATCGGATTCGACTCGGACCAGCTGATCGTGGCCATCGTGGCCGGGCTCATGGCCCTCGGGTTGTGGTACCTGCTCAACCACACCGCGCTCGGGCTGCGCATGCGGGCCCTGGTCGACCGACCCGACCTGGCCGTCGCCCGCGGGGTGGACCGCGGACGCACCTCGGGCGTGGCCTGGATACTGGGCACGGTGATGGCCGCCATGGCCGGGGTGGCCGCCGCGCCCATCTTCAACTCCTTGACCTCGAGCACCTACCTCTACATCCTGCTGGTGGCCACGGCCGCCGCCGTGCTCGGCGGCCTGCGCTCGGTCCCCCTGGCGGCCCTGGGCGGGCTGCTCATCGGGGCCATCCAGAGCCTGGTGGCCGGCTACGCCAGCTTCGCGTCGTCCATCCCGGGCTTCAGTGACGCCGTCCCCTTCGTGCTGCTCCTGGTCGGCCTGGCCATCTGGGGCCGCGAGCGCGGGCGCCGGACGGGTCAGGCCGCCCATGACGTGCCCCCGCCGGACTACCTGGCCCTGCGACCCCGCTGGCGGCGCATCGCCCCGTGGGTCTTCTGGTTCGGCGCCTTGTTGCTCTACATCTTCGTCGGCGCCGATTCCTACTGGCTGGGCCTGGCCACCCAGGGCCTGGCGCTGTCGCTGGTCTTCCTGTCCTTCACCATCGTCACCGGCACCGGGGGCATCGTCAGCCTGGCCCAGGCGGCCTTCGTCACCGCGGCGGGGTTGATGGCGGGCGTGCTCATGGTTCATTTCCACCAGCCCTACCTCGTCGGCCTGCTCGGGGGCGTCGCCTTCGCCGTGCTGCTCGGCGTGGTCGTGGCCGTGCCCGCGCTCCGCCAGGGTGGCCTGGCCCTGGCGCTGGCCACCCTCGCCCTCGGCTTCGTCGGCGACAACGTGCTCTTCCAGTGGTCGTGGCTGGCGGGCCCGCTCCAGCAGGGGTGGGTCATCCCCCGGCCCTCCTTCGGGCCGATCCACCTCTCCAACGACAAGACGATGGCCTTGGTGCTGGTCGTGCTCGTCCTGTTGGTCACGCTCCTGATCCGCAACCTCCAGCGCTCCTCGTCGGGGCGCATGATGAGCGCGGTCCGCACCTCCCAATCGGCCGCGGAGACCTCGGGCATCTCGGGGACGAGGGTCAAGTTCACCATTTTCGCCGTGTCGGCCGCGCTGGCCGGCCTCGGTGGCGTCCTGCTGGTGACGGTGGATCAGCAGGCCTCGGCCACGACGTACTCGACCCCGGTGGGGCTGGTGTGGCTGGCCACGGTGGTGCTCTGGGGGATCCGGCGGCCGAGCGGGGCCATCGCGGCGGGCATGTCGAGCATCCTGCTGGCCGGCGTGCTGTCGTCCGGCTTCCACTTCTCGCTGATCTCGTGGTCGGGCACCACCTCCACCCTGATCCCCGAGGTCCTCTTCGGGCTGGGGGCGGTGACGATGGCCCAGAACCCCGACGGCATCCTCTCCCTCACCGAGGAGTCGAGTTACCTCGCCAGGAAACGACGGGAGGCCAGGCGGGCCCAGAAGCGGGAGGCGGCGGCGACCGCGGCGGCGACCGCGGCGGTGGCCGTGGCGGCCCCACCGCTCAACGGCGTGCCGTCCGGGCCTGCGTCGGTGGCCGCGGCCGGCTTGGCGGCACCCGACGGCGCCCGGCCGGGCGCCGCCCTGCGGGTCGACGCCGTCTGCGCCGCCTACGGCGAGACCCCGGTCCTGTTCGACATCGACCTCGACCTCCGGCCCGGCAGGATCACCGCGCTGGTGGGGGCCAACGGCGCCGGCAAGTCGACCCTGTGCAAGGTGCTGGCGGGCCTGATGGAGCCGAGCAGCGGCGCCATCTTCGTCGAGGGGAAGGACGTGACCAGGCAGCCGGCGCACCAGCGGTCCAAGCAGCTGCTGCTGGCCCCCGAATCACGCGGCATCTTCCCGGCGCTGTCGGTCGAGGACAATCTGATGGTGCTGCTCCACGACGTCGCCGAACGGGAACAGGCCTACCAGCGCTTCCCCATCCTCAAGGAGCGTCGCCGGTTGGCAGCCGGCAGCCTCTCGGGCGGCGAGCAGCAGATGCTGACCATGGCGCCCATGCTGGTCAAGCCGCCCCGGCTGCTCATCGCCGACGAGCCCACCCTGGGCCTGGCCCCGATGATCGTCCAGCAGATCATCGGGGTCTTCGCCGAATTGCGCGACCAGGGGGTCACCCTGCTCGTGGTCGAGGAGCGGGCCAAGGCCGTCTTGGACGTGGCCGACGACGTCGCGCTGCTCGAGCTGGGCCGGCTGGTGTGGTCGGGGCCCCGAGCCGAGCTCGACGGCGAGCAGCTCACCGCCATCTACCTGGGTCAGACGCACGTCGAGAGTGCGGTGGCAACGACATGAGTGCATCCCGAGGAGGATGATGACATGCGAGCAGACGACATGATCCTGATCAGCGTGGACGACCACATCGCGGAACCGGCCGACATGTTCGAGGGGCACGTACCGGAGAAGTACCGGGACTTGACACCGCGGGTGGAGACCGACGAGGACGGCTTCCAGCAGTGGTGGTACGGCGACAAGATGGGTCGCAACCTCGGCCTCAACGCGGTGGCGGGCAAGCCCCGGGAGATGTTCAACGTCAACCCGTCCAAGTACTCCGAAATGCGCCCGGGCTGCTTCGACGTCCACGAGCGGGTCCGCGACATGTCGGCCGGGGGGACCCTGGCCGGTCTCAATTTCCCCAACTGGACCGGATTCTCGGGTCAGGTCCTCAACGAGGGGCCGGATCGGGCGGTCAACGAAATCATGATCAAGGCGTACAACGACTGGCACGTCGACGAGTGGTGCGCGCCGTACCCCGAGCGTTTCATCCCCTGCGGCATCCTCCCCCTCTTCGACGTGGACAAGGCCGCCGCCGAGGTGCGGCGCCTGGCCGCCAAGGGCTGCCGGGCGGTGACCTTCTCGGAGAACCCTGCCGCGCTGCACATGCCGTCGATCCACTCCGGCCACTGGGATCCCCTCTTCGCCGCCTGCTCGGACGAGGGCACGGTGCTCTGCTGCCACGTGGGCTCCTCGTCCCGGTCCGCCTCCACCACCCCCGACGCGCCGGTGTCGGTGGCCATGAGCCTCTCGTCGGCCATGTCCATCTACTCCCTGGGCGACCTCATGTGGGCCGACTTCTGGTGGCGCTACCCCGACCTCACCTTCTCGCTCACCGAGGGCGACATCGGTTGGATCCCGTACTTCCTGCAGCGGGCCGAGCACATCCAGGACCGCCACTCGGGCTGGTCCGGCCACACGTTCCCCGACGGCATGGGCCCGGCCGAGGTGTTCCGCCAGCGGATCCTGTGCTGCTTCATCAACGACCCGGTGGGGGTCAGCCTGATCGACCACTTCAACATCGACAACGTGTGCTGGGAGTCGGACTTCCCCCACTCGGACAGCTCGTGGCCCCACGGCCCCGAGGTCAACGAGGTGCAGTTCGCGCCGCTGACCGACGAGCAGATCAACAAGATCACCCACGAGAACGCCATGCGCCACTTCTCGTTCGATCCGTTCGCCGTCCGTCCGAAGGAGCGCTGCACGGCCAAGGCGCTGCGGGCCGAGGCGGCCGACGTCGACACGGTGACCCACGTCGGCCGGGCGCCCACGCAGAGCGACCGGGATTACTTCAAGAAGCTGGGGCCCAAGGAGACCGCCCCGGCTCGCTGAGGTCGGACGCCGGTGCCGTCGTCCCGCGTGGACCTCCGATCAGAAGGGCGAAGGGAGCCGGTCCATGGGCACGGCCACCACCGTCGAGGTGGAGTCGGTGGCGGCGATGGCGTCGCGCAGCACGGCGGGCAGGTCCTCCACGTCGTCCACCGTGACACCCGCGGCGCCGAAGGATCGGGCCAGAGCCACCCAATCGGGATTGCGCAACAGCGTGCCCAGCTCCCGTCCGTGGTACCGCTCGCGCTGGTCCCGGTTGGAATTGCCGTAGGCCCCGTCGTCGAAGACCACCGTGACGGTGTGGATGTCGTGCTGGACGGCCGTGGCCAGCTCGGTGGCGGCGAAGAGGAAGCCGCCGTCACCCACCACGGTGACCACCGGGCGGTCGGGTCGCGCCACCTTGACCCCCAGGGAGGCCGGGTAGCCGAAGCCGAGTGTGCCCATGTACGACGTCGACAGATAGGTCCGCGGGGCGTAGACCGGGTAGTACATGTGGCACATGTAGGCCACCGTCGTGGTGTCGCACACCAGGATCCCGTCCTCGGGTACGCCCTGGCGCAGCAGCTCGACCATGCGGGCCTGCGGGCCCACGGCCCGGAGCTGCTCCCCGATGCGGGCCCGGACCGACTGGGCCTCATCGGCGCGCGACGGGCGCCGGACCCCGCGCTCGGACAGTGCCGCCCCGAGCACCTCCAGGGTGGCCCGGGCGTCGCCCGCCAGGGCGACGGCGGCCGGGTGGTGGCGGCCGATCTGGTCCGGATCGATGTCGAGGTGAACGAGCCGCTGGCCCTTGGCCAGGCCCAGTCCCTGTCCCCGGGATCCGACGGCCAGGACCACGTCGGCCCCGTCCATGAGCGGCTGGACCCGCCGGTTGACCCAGGCCGTCCCGACCGAGAGCGGATGGCGGTCGTCCATGGCCCCCTTGCCTTCGCGCGTGGTGAGGACCGGGCTCTGCAGGAGCTCGACCACCCGCCGGAGGCTGTCGGTGGCCCCGCCCAGCACGACGCCACCCCCGGCGACGACCAGCGGTGCGCGCGAGGCGGCGAGCAGGTCGGCCGCGCGGGCCACCTGGTCCGGATCGGCCGGCACGGCGGCGACCGCCTCCGGGTCGATCAGGGCCACCGGCTCGTGCTCGGCGAAGGTCTCCGGGGGGATCTCGACCTCGGTGGGACGGGGGCGGCCCGTCGCCATCTGCCGGAAGGCCTCGCGCACCGCGCCGGGCACGGCGCGGGGCTCGAGCACGCGCCGGGCCCACTTGGTGACGGGGCGCACCACCTCGAGCTGGTCGTGGACGTCGTGCAGCAAGCCCAGATCGCGGCCGATGCCGTGCCGGTTGACCTGGCCGGCGAGCAGGAGGACCGGGGACGAGCAGGCGTAGGCGGTGGCCAGTCCGCCGGCCGCGTTGTACACGCCGACACCGGGCACCACCATGGCCACGCCCGGGCGGCCCGAGGTGCGGGCGTAGCCGTCCGCCATGTAGGTGGTGCCCTGCTCGTGGCGGGTGACGATGTAGCGGATCTCGGGCGTGTCGACCAGCGCGTCGAGGGCGGCCATGAGCTGGTCGCCGGGGAGACCGAAGATCACCTCCACCCCCTCGCGGCGCAACTGACCCGCCAGGGCCTGACCGCCGGTCATCTCCTGGGGATCCGTGGTGGCGGATGGGGCGGACGCCCTCATCGGTGGGTGATCGCTCGGGTCATGGCGAGGGCGCAGTGTACGCGCTCGGCGGCATCGCGCCCAGGGCGAGGGGGCGCGGAGGTGCGTCGTGGCCCCCGTTGACCTGGCGGGGCGCGTGGCCGTGGTCACCCTGTGCGACCCCACGTTGGCCTACCACACCGGCGCCGAGGTGGTCGTCGACGGCGCCTACTCCATCATGCCGCCGTACCTGGCCGTGCGGGCCTCCCGCTCTCGGGATCGAGGGTCATCGTGAGCGTGACGTTCGAGCGGCGGGGTCGCTGTGCCCTCCTCACCATCGACCGGCCCCAGGCCCGCAACGCGGTCAACACCGACGTCGCGGCCGGGATCGAAGCGGGGATCGACCGGCTCGAAGCCGACGACGACCTGTGGGTCGGCATCTTGACCGGTGTGCCCCCGGCCTTCTGCGCCGGCGCCGACCTGAAGGAGTTGCAACACGGTGCGGGCGCCGGGCTGTTCACCGAGCGCGGCGGGTTCGCCGGGTTCGTGTCCCGGCAACGGACCAAGCCCTTCATCGCCGCCGTCGACGGGCCCGCGCTGGCCGGAGGGACCGAACTGGTGTTGGCCGCCGATCTGGTCGTGGCCTCCCGGCGCGCCACGTTCGGCCTTCCCGAGGTCACGCGCGCCCTGGTGGCCGGCGCCGGCGGCCTCTTCCGTCTACCCCGGAAGATCCCCGAGAACGTGGCCATGGAGTGCGCATTGACCGGCGATCCGATGACGGCCGAACGCGCCGCCCAGTTCGGCCTGGTCAACGAGTTGGTGGACGACGGGCACGCCGTGGAGGCGGCGCTGGCCCTGGCCGGGCGCATCGTGGCCAACAGCCCCCTGGCCGTCCGGGAGAGCCGACGGGTGGTGCTGGCCCGCACGCGCCTGGCCGACGAGGAGGGCTTTGCCGTGTCGAACGAGGCGCTCGGCACGGTGACACGGTCGGCCGACTTCCGTGAAGGCCTGGCCGCATTCATCGAGAAGCGCCCGCCGCAGTGGACCGGGCAGTGACCATCGGCGCGGCCGGATCCGTCCGTTCCGGGAGTCCGGCGTTCCCGGCTCCCGCCGGGGCCACGGCTACCATGCCGATCATGACGGACCGCTCCCGCGGCACGACCGTGGCGGTCGGGTCGGTGCACCAGACGACGGTCCCCGGGGGAACGGTCGCCCGCACGAGCGTGCCCCCGGGCGGCACGGAGGTGTCGGATGCGGCTGGGTGACGTGGCCAACGAGGAGGCGCGCCCCTTCGGCCGGCCCCTCGACGGGGTGCGGGTGGTCGCGCTCGAACAGATGCAGACGCTGCCCTTCGCCACCCAGTTGCTGGCGCGGCTGGGCGCCGAGGTGATCAAGGTGGAGCAGGTCGGCCGGGGTGATTCGGGACGGACGGCCATGCCCATGCTCACCCGGGAGAACGGCGAGACGATGGGGGCCACGTTCCTGCGCAACAATTTGGGCAAGGAGAGCGTGGCCATCGACTTCCAGTCCGACCGGGGGCGCCGTCTGGTCCTCGATCTCTGTGCCCGGGCCGATGTGGTGTGCGAGAACCTGGGACCGGGCAAGGCCAAACGGCTCGGCCTCGACTACCCCTCGGTGGCCGCCGGGCACCCCGAAGTGATCTACCTGTCCATCTCGGGGTTCGGCAACGACGGGTCGTCGCCCTACGAGACCTGGCCGGCCTACGCCTCGGTGGCCGAGGCGATGTCGGGGATCTACGAGTACGCGCGGCGTCCGCACCAGCCGCCGGTGATCAACCCGGTGGGTGGACTGGGGGACACCGGGACGGGGATGTTCGGCGTGATCGGTGTGCTGGCCGCGCTCCGCCACCGCGACACCACCGGGCTCGGACAGTACGTCGACGTGGCGATGTTCGACGCCATGGTCTCCATCTGCGACCTGGCCGTCAACTACTGGTCGATGGGCCAGTTCCGCCAGCCCGACGAGCCGTTCAACTTCCCCTTCATCCTCGATTCCTTCCGGAGCGCCCAGGGCTGGTTCATCCTCCAGATGGTCCGCGAGCACCAGTTCGAGCGCCTGGCCAACCTGGTGGGACACCCGGAGTGGGCCGGTGACCCCAGGTTCGCGGTGCGCCAGGGGTGGCGCGATCACTTCGAGGACGTCATCCGCCCGGCCATCGAGGCGTGGGCGGCCGACAAGACCAACTACGAGGCGGCCGGCGCGCTGGCCGAGAACGGCCTGGCCGCCGCGCCGTGCAGCTCGGCCCCCGACGTCGCCCATGACCCCCACGTGGCCCTGCGCCACATGCTGGTGGAGATGGAGCGGACCGACGGGGTCGACCAACCGGTCCTGGTGGCCGGCAATCCCATCAAGATGTCCCGGGTCACCGAGGGGCCCGAGCGCGATGTCCCGCTGATGGGCGAGCACACGGTCTCCGTCCTCAGCTCGGTGCTGGGTCTGGACGAGACGGCGATCGACGAGCTGATGGCGGCCGGCGTGATCAGTGGCGTCCGGCCATCCTCGCGGCCGGCGGCCACCACACCCGGCGGTGGGGCGCCATGACCGATGCGGTGACGGCCCGGGTGGCGGCCGAGCTCGACATTCGCAACGTCATCATGCGGATCGCCCGGCTGGCCGACCAGGGCCACCTCGACGAGTACCTGGACCAGTTCACCGAGGACTCGGTGTGGGACTTTCCGGGCGCACCGCGGCACGGCCGGGACGACATCCGGGCCGGAGCGGAGGCGCGGCGTGCGGACGGCGTCACCGGCCCGGGCAGCGCCACCCGGCACGTCATCACCAACGTCTCGGTGCACCTGCATGGCCCCGACCGGGCCGTGGCCGACTCCTATTTCGTGTTCCTGCAGCACACCACCACCGCCCCGACCATCTTCAACATGGGCGCGTACCACGACAGCTTCGTTCGTGAGGGCCAGAGTTGGCGACTGGCGCGGCGCGAGATCACCTTCGGGTAGGGGTGCCGGGCCCGCCGGGTGCCGCCCAGGCTCCCGATCACCACGACGAGGGGGAGGGCGGGACGTCGCTGGACTTTCGCTTCGCTCCCGAGGTCGAGGCGTTCCGGGACGAGGTGCGGGCGTTTCTCGAACGGGAGATGGCACCGGACCACGTCGCCACGCAGGGCGACGCCGGCGATCTGACCGGCCTGCGCCAGGAGTTCGAGCGCGCCCTGCTGCAGCGGGCCGGCCGGCGGGGCTTCCTCGGCGTCTCCCTGCCCGCCGCGTGGGGAGGGGGCGGCCGACCGGTGTCGTACCAGGCCGCCTTCGATCTGGAAGTGGCGGCCCACGACGCCCCCCTGGTCGACACGGCGATCACGCTGGCCGCCCACCCGCTGGTGGCGTGGGGCTCCCCCGCCCAGCTGGCCTTCTTCCTGCCGCGCCTGCTGGACGGCGAGCTGCTCATGTGCATCGCCTACACCGAGCCCGACGCCGGCAGCGACCTGGCCAGCCTGACCACGGTGGCCGAAGCCGACGGGGAAGGGTTCTCGCTCACCGGGGTGAAGTCGCTCGTCACCGGAGCGCACAAGGCCGACTGGTGCCTCACCATCGCCCGCACCCGTCCGGAGGGGCCGCCCCGCCAGGGGCTCTCCATGTTCCTGGTCGACATGGGGTCGGACGGCCTGCGCGTGCGGCGTCGGCGGACCATGAACCAGTGGACGCTGAGTGAGATCGTGTTCGACCACGTCGCGGTGGGCGCCGACGCGCTCCTGGGCCGACGGGACGACGGCTGGCGACAGCTGGCTGCCGCAGTGGCGACCGAGGGTGGGGGGATGTTCTACGTCGGCTTCGCCCGCCACGCCCTCGAGCGCCTGGTGCGCTACGCCGTCACGACCGAGCGGGACGGCGTCCGGCTGGCCGACGATCCGCTCGTCCGGGACCGCCTCGCCGAGCTGCACATCGAGTGGGCCACCGCCGAGCGTCTGGCCAAGCGAGCGGTCTGGATGGAGGAGGTCGGTCGGGACAACGCCGTGGCGGCGGCCATGGCCAAGGTGTACGCCTCCGAGCTCCTGCAACGCCTGGCCCTGGCGGCCGCGGACGTGGGGGGGGCCGACGCCGTGACCTATCGTCCACTCTTCGCTCCCGATGCGAGCGAGCGCGGCGGCGAGGGGCGGATGGCCTGGGAGTACCTCGAGCGGGTGCATGGAACGATCGGCGGAGGGACCAATGAGATCAAGCGCTCCATGATCGCCCAGCAGGGCCTGGGCCTGCCCCGGGCCCGCGGGGCGACGTGAGCCGGGGTGCGCGCCGGGGGCGTGGTCGCCGTGCCGCCACGCCGGCGCCGGCCCGTGCCGCCGGCCGCCCCACCCGGTCGCGGGCCGGGGCGCAGGGGCCGCACCGGTGAAGCTGTCGTTGACTGACCGCCAGGAGGCGCACCTCGAGGCCATGCGGGCGCTGCTCCGCGCCCGGTCCAGCTCGCTCGGGTGGGAGCAGGTGGTGTCCACCGAGCCGGGATACGACCGGACGCTGTGGGCCGACCTGGCGGCCGGGGGCTGGATCTCGGTCGGGTTCCCCGAATCGGTCGGCGGTGCCGGAGGCGGGGTGACCGACCTGGTGGCGGCGGCGGAGGCCCTGGGAGAGGGCCCGGTGCCCACGCCGTTCCACGGCGGCATCGTGCTGAGCGGGCGGGCGCTCTGGGCGGCGTCCCCGGACGACCACCGGCTGCGCTCCCTGTTGTCCGGTGAGCGCCGTTTCGTCTTCTGCCCCCTGGACGGATCCGGCGGCACCGCGGGACCGGCACCGGCCGTGGAGGCGACCCCGACCACCGGGGGTTGGCGCCTCGACGGGCAGTGCGACTTCGTCCCCTACGGCGCCGACGCCGAGGTGCTCCTGGTGGTGGCCGCGGTGCGTGCCCCGGGTGGCCGTGGCGGGCCCACGCTGATGGCCGTCGACGCCGCGTCACCCGGGGTGACGGCGCATCCGGTGCCGTCGCTCGGAGGTGATCGCCTGTGCCACCTCTCGTTGGCCGACGTGGCCGTCGAACCGACCCAGGTCGTGGGCGAGGTGGGCGACGCCCCGCGGTGGCTGCCCGGGGTGCTCGACATCGGTCGTCTGGCCGTGTCGGCCGAGATGGTGGGTGCGGCGTCGGCGGCCCTGGCCCATGCCTGCCGGCGGGCGGGTGAGCGCACGCAGTTCGGCGTGCCGATCGGCTCGCAGCAGGCGGTCCAGCACCGGCTGGCCGATGCGCTCATGGACGTGGTGACGGCCCGGGACGCCGTGTACGACGCGGCCGGCGTCATCGATCGGGGTGAGGAGGCGCATGCGGCGGTGGCCGGGGCCAAGGCCTACTGCAGCGGGTCCTGCCGGCGCGTGACGGCCGCGGCGCACCAGGTGTGCGGAGGCGAGGGGATCTACGCCGATCAGCCGCTGCACCTGTGGCACCGGCGCGTCGCCGCGCTGGTGCCGGTGCTGGGAGGCGTCCAGACCCTGCGGGCCGCCGTGGCCTCGACGCTGCTCGATGACTGACGGCCGGCGCCGGCGTCCGGAGCGCAGAGTTTCATATAATATATTATCGAGGCGGCCGCAGGAAGGGGAGCCGCCGGCGTGGGGGCGAGGAGAGACGCGTTGATGACCCAGCAGGTGGTGCGGCCCGACGTCCTGCGGACACACTGCGCGCAGCTGCTCATGGGACTCGGTGTGGCCCCGGCCGACGCGGCGCAGGTGGCGGAGACGCTGGTCGAGGCCGATCTGCGGGGCGTGCACTCGCACGGCGCCAACCTGATGGCGCTCTATGTCACCCGGATCCGCTCCGGCCACATCGACCCCAGCGCGACGGTGCGGGTGCTGGGCGACCACGGCACGTCGGTGCAGCTCGACGGCGGGCTCGGCCTGGGACAGATCGCCGGGATCCGGGCCACCGACCTGGCGGTGGAACGGGCCCGGGAGCGCGGCATGGCCGTCGTCACCGTGCGGGAGCTGACCCATTTGGGGGCGCTCGGGTACTACGCGCTGCGGGCGGCCGAGGCGGGATGCATCGGCATGGTGCTCCAGAACGGGCCGGCCTTCGTCCCCCCCTACGGCGGCGTGACCGGGCTGTTCTCGACCAATCCTTTCGCCTACGGATTCCCCGCCCGCGAGGAGGCACCGGTCGTGTTCGACATCGCGACCACGGCGGTGGCGGGGAACAAGATCCTCCTGGCCAAGAAGCGTGGGGACCCGACGATCCCCGCCGGATGGGCCGGCGACGCACAGGGCCGCCCGACCACCGACACCGCGACGGCGTCCATCGACCATCTCCAATGGTTCGGTGGTCACAAGGGGTACGGCATCGCGTTCTTCGTCGAGGTCATGGCCGGTGTGTTGGCCAACAGCAGCTTCGGCCGAACGGAGCAGACGGCCTCACCGGTGCACGGGAAGGAGCGGGTGGCCAAGGGCGCGTGCTTCATGGCCATCGATCCCCGATCGTTCCCCGGAGGCGCCGGGTTCGCCGAGAGAATCGATACCCTGGTCCGAGATGTGCGCGCCTCCGATCCGGCCGAAGGGTTCGACCGGGTGCGGGTGCCGGGCGACATCGAGCGGGCCTTGAGGGAGCAACGACTCCACCGCGGCATCCCCCTCGACGCCGCCGTGGTCGAAGAGCTCAATCGGTTCGCCGCCGAGCTGGGGGTGGCCTCCCTCGGCACGGCCGCACCAGCGACGGGAGAACGATGAACGACAAGGTCTACATCCACGAGTTCATCGACATCATCGGCCACAACCGCGCCAACTACATGCACCACATGACGGCCAATTTCAGCCCGACGGCCCAGGAGGAGCGTGACCAGCTCTGCTATGGGGTCTGGGGCGTGGTGGGGACCACCCGGCGCTGGCCCGAGGTGGTCAACATCTGGGAGGAGGATGGCCTCGACGGCATGGCCACCTCGTTCCGCTACGAGTTCAACCACGCCGGTCTGCAGGATCCCAAGCTGGCGAAGTGGTGGGCCAAGGCCGCGGAGTTCCGCTCGAGTGGGACCGATCGACTGCTGGCGCCCGCCCCGTGGACCCGCACCATCACCGAGCTGTGTGCCGACGGGGTGCAGGGCGAGACCTACGGCCACGAGCAGGTGCGCGTCCCTCCGGGTCATTCGGCGGAATATCTGGAGATCGTGCGTCAGGAGGCGGTGCCCGTCTACCAGGAGTTCGGCTGGGAGCTGGCCGGCGCCTGGGAGACGATCATGTCCGACGACTCGGAGTGCTTCTTTCTGTGGGCCGTCCCGACGTGGGAGCAGTGGGCGGCGTTCGAGAAGGCACAACGGACGCACCCGGCGCTGCGCAAATGGAGAGATCGGGTCCAGCGCGAGACCCGCTCCATGCATCGGTTCCTCCTGGTGGACGCGCCGCTCTGCCCGTTCCGGACCCACCGTCAGCCCGCCCGCTCGGATCGCACCGACTGGCAGGAGTGAGCCGGCTCCGACCGGCCGTCGGTGGGTGAGGGCGCCCGTCATCGGTCAGAGCGGACTGGTCCTCGACGAGGTCGAAACCGAGTCTCTCGGCGAGGACCGCGATGGCCCTGGTGCTCATCGTCCACCATGAGGGCAACGAGTTTCGGCGCGGCCACGCCGGACGCCTGCCCTCAATGGGGCGTGGTCGATCGAGTGAATCAGACTCTTGCGGGTCTGTTCCTTCTCCTTCTTGGCCTGACGCTTCTCCTTGAGCGACTCGCCAGGCTCCTTCGAGGCGGTCTTGCCGGGAGACTGGTCGCACGCTGGGAGCTGACCTGACGGGCGGTGGTGCGGCCCATTCCGTCCCGCGGTCGCCCGGTGTTCGAGAGAGCCACGGTGTGGTGTACCGTCGCGGTGGCTCACTGAGAGCACCAGCGTCGCCGCTTACGGTGACAAGATTGAGAGTCCCGATGGGACCCAGCACCTCTGTCCAATCCCACGAATCGGGCGACCGAGGGGAACCTGAGGGGGGAACCTCGACGGCGCCGACGTCGACGTGGTGGGCGTGCCCGACCTGTCAGCCGACGCGCTGGGGCAGGCACTGATGGCCGGGACGTACGACACGGGCATGGATCTCCTCATCGAGGCGGCGCTCGCTCTCGATGAGGCGGGCGACGCCTGTGAGAGCCCAGAGGATGGGGCTCGTCTCTTTGCCCTGGCCGATCGCATCCGTAGCTACCTGGCCACGAGCCGTCCGACCACCACCCTGGGCATGCCCCGGATCGTCTCGGACGACACGCGGCTCACCGATGAGGGCGTGATTCACCGAACGGGTGACGTCGAGCACTCCCACATACGCATCCTTCGGGACTGAGCGCTGACCCGACGAGCCCTGCTCAGCGCGGTCTCCTCGGGGCACCGAGAAGGCCCACGAAGACCACGCAGGGTTCGCCGGTCCGGTTGTGCCAGGCATGTCGGGTGCCGTTCTGGATCACCGTGTCACCGGCTCGGAGGTGGACCTCCTGGCCGTCGTCGAGTTCCAGCCACACCTCGCCCGACACCACGAAGTCCACGTCCACGGTGTCCGTGGTGTGCATGCCGGGATGATCAGGCTCCATGACCTCGCCGATGCCGGGGAGCCGTCGTTCGAGATCGTCCAGGGCGGCCGGGACGTCCAGATCCTCCGGGAGGGCGATGGAGTCCGGGCCCACGGTGAAGAACCCGAAGCGGTACCCACCAGGAGGCGGGAAGTAGCGGGTCTGGTCCGGCGGGGAGCCATCGGAGGGGAGCGCGGGCGGCACATCGCTACCCCAGAGCCGGTGGAACTGGTAGCCCGGAACCAGGGCGACCTCGACGGGCTCCACCTGGGCGTCGGAGACAAAGACCGACTTGCCGTCCCCGGTTTGACCCGTCACCACACATCGCCTCGATGCCACCGCATCCCCCCTTCGCTGCCCTGAAGAACGTTCGCTGACATTCTGACAGAAGGGGTGGCCGGCAACGGCGGCCCTTCACCCGGCCGATCGCCACCCCGACCCGGCTCAGAGCCCCGTCGGGAGCTCTCCCACGATGTGCTGCCGGCGCAGTGCGTCGACGGCGGACGGCTCCAGCCCGAGCTGGCCCAGCACCTCATCGTTGTGCTGGCCGAGCGTGGGGGAGGGTGACCGGAGCCAGTGGTCCACCCGGGAGTAGCGGAACGGGAGCATGGGGATCTGATGCGCTCCGGTCACCGGGTGCCCTTCGACCTCGAACAGCCGCCGGGAGCGCAATTGTGGATTGGCCGCGATGTCGCGTGGCGCGGCCACCACCGCGGCGGGCACACCCGCCCCCAGCAGCCGCTCGACGACGTCCTCGACCGGCTGCGGCGACGTCCAGGCCGCCACGGCCCGGTCGATGCGGTCATGCGCGTCCCGGCGTCCCGGCGCGTGGCGCAGGTCGTCGGAGGTGGCCCAGGCCGGCTCCCCGAGCAGCCGGACCAGGGACCGCCAGTGGGCGTCGGTGGTGACGGCGAGCGCCGCCCACTGGTCCACGCCGAGGCACGGGTAGACGCCCTGGGGTGCGGCTCCGGGGCCGCGGTTCCCCTCCCGGCACAGCAAGGTGCCCGATGCCCCGTACTCGACCACCTGTTCGGCGGCGGCGTTGAGGACCGATTCGACCATCGCCGTCTCCACCAGTCGTCCACCCCCTGACCGGTCCCGTTCGATGAGGGCGAGGAGGGTGGCGAACACCGCGTGCATGGCGGCCAACGGATCACACGCCCCGCGCACGAGCACCGGTGGCCCGTCGACGAAGCCGGTGAGCCAGGCCATGCCGGTGAGGCATTCCATGGTCTGGGCGAACCCGGTGCGCTCCCGCCAGGGCCCATCGAGGCCGAAGGCGGGCATCCGCACCATGATGAGCTCGGGGTTCACCGCGTGGAGGCGGTCCCACCCCAGGCCGAACTGCTCCATCACCCGGGGGGTGTAGTTCTCCACCAGGACGTCAGAGGTCTCGGCCAGACGTTCGAACACCTCGACCCCCTCGGGGCGCGAGAGGTCCAGGGTGATGCCGCGCTTGCCGATGTTGACGGCGTGGAACAGGGGTCCCCATTCCCACCAGCGGTCGTCGGTGCGCGGTCGACCGCTGGTGAAGCGCATGTAGTCGGGCCGGGTCACCGACTCGACCTTGATCACGTCTGCCCCGAGGGCGGCGAGCGCGTTGGTGGCGGCCGGTCCGGCCCACCACGCGGTGCAGTCGATGACGCGCACGCCCTGGAGGGGCAGGCGCCATGGCGCGGCGTCGGCGGCTGCGGCGCACCGCTTCTCGTCCCCGCCGCCGGTCGCGGGCCAGCCGGTGGCACCGGCGTCGTCCCCCGGAGGCGGTGCCGGGCGAAACGGCGGCGCCGTGGTTCCCCCGATGCGATAGGGGACCCGCGGCTGGGCAAAGCGTCCGGACGGGTTGGGCACGAAGACGTCCCGGGCGACGAACTGCTCGAAATGGGGCATGGTCGAGCCGTTGAGGAGTGGGCCGGCGGGGATCCGGTACAGGGACGCCGCGTCGAGCACCTCATCGGTGGTGTGCCGGGTGGTGTAGTCGTGCACGGCGGTCAGGAATTCCCGGCGGCGGGCGAATCGTTTGCTGGCCACCGGGAGCTCGGGGTCGGCCAAGAGGTCGGGACGGCCGATCATGACCAAGAAGTCCTTGAACTGCTGGGCGCTGTTGGTGGTGGCGACGAAGTAGCCGTCCTTGGTCGGTTCCACCGAGGGCACCTCGATGGTGCGGCCGGTGCCCTGCTGCTCGGGCCATCCGGCGAACGACGCGAACACCGAGGGGTACGTCACCATGGTCACCGCCATGCAGTCGAGCATGGCCACGTCGACGTGCTCACCCTGGCCACAGCGACGGGCTTCGCGGACGGCGGCCACGGCTCCGAGGGCGGCATAGGTGCCCGCCACCCATTCGCCGACGCGGCCGCCGGCGGCCAGCGGCGGATCCTCGGGGAGGCCGCGTTGCCCGGTCGACCCACAGGTGGCCTGGAGCGTGAACTCGGTGCTGGGGCGATCGGCCCACGGACCGTCGCAGCCGAACGGGGTGAGCGAGACGATCACCAGGGCCGGGTTCTCGGCCCACAGGGCCCCCGTGTCGACGCGCGCCGAGGTCAGGATCACCTCGGCCCGGGTGCGCAGGTCGGACCCGTCGCCGTGGAGGGAGCGCTTGGAGGTGTTCAGGTACTCGAAGAGGGCGCCCGATCCCCAGTGACGCAGCGGGTCCCCTTCGGGAGGCTCGACCTTGACGACGTCGGCGCCCGCATCGGCCAACAGCTTCGAACAGTACGGGCCGGCGATGTCCGTGGTGAAGTCGAGCACCCGAAGGCCCTGCAGCATCAGGGTCGCCTTGCCGCGGGCGGCCCGGGCCGGCGGCTCGGATCGGACGTCGTCGAGGCCATGGGCAAACGAATATATTATCCATTTGCGCGAGTCGCACCGGGCAAGGCCAGAAGGGAACTCGGCACGCCATGTCAGACTTCTACGGCTTCACGTATTTCGCCACGGAGCAGCGCGAGGAGGGCGTGCTGTGGGTGGCGTTCAACCGCCCCGAGCGACGCAACGCCATCACGCCGGACATGCATGCCGAGATCGCACCCCTGTTCCGCCGGATCAGCCGGGACCGGAGCGTCACGGTCGTGGTGCTGACCGGTGCCGGGGACAAGGCCTTCTGTGCGGGGGCCGACTTCAGCGGCATGCAGGAGAACCTCGACGCCGGCTATGCCGACGGTTTCCCCGACCTGATGATCGGCTCGGCCGACGTCGTGCGGACGCAAGTGGCGATCCCGCAGCCGGTGATCGCGGCGATCAACGGCGATGCCATCGGCTTGGGGGCCACCATGGCGCTCTTCTGCGACATCGTCTACATGGCCGAAGAGGCCAGGATCGCCGATCCCCACGTCAAGGCTGGTCTCGTCGCCGGGGATGGCGGCGCCATCCTGTGGCCCCTGCTGCTCGGCCCCCACCGGGGCAAGGAGTTCCTCTTCACCGGTGACCTCATGTCCTCCGACGAGGCGCTTCGTCTCGGGCTGGTGAACCACGTCTGTCCCCGCCGCGACCTCGAGGAGGTGGCCGGCGCCATGGCGCTGCGCCTGGCCCGGTCCCCCCGCACGGCGATCCAGTTCAACAAGCGCCTGGCCAATGCCGATCTGGTCGACCGCATCAACCGGGTGATCGACGCCTCACTGGCCATGGAGGCGGTGACCTTCGGGACGGCGGACCACCGGGAGGCCGTGTCCTCCTTCCTCGAACGGCGGGAGCCGGTCTTCGGCCCGGAACCAGGCTGATCGCCGCACCGCTCCCCGGGCTGCGGTCCGGTCGGACCGGGTGGTCAGGCCGAGGGGGGACGCGGCAGTCCGAGGTGACGGAGGGCGATGTTGTTGCGCTGGATCTCGCTCGTCCCTCCGTAGATCGTGGTGACCGGGGCATGGCGGGCGGCCCGCTCGACCTCCCCGCCCACCACGGCGTGCTCGGCGCCCGGACGCAGGAGACCCTCGGCGCCGGCCAGGTCCTGGAAGTCGCGGGTGGCTCGTTGGAACGCCTGGGTGGCGAAGAGCTTGGCCATGGAGCCCTCGACGCTGGGGACGCCCCCCGTGGCGGCGACGTAGGCCGATCGTTGCGCCAGCAGCCACGACACCTCGTTGTCGATCCGGCAGCGGGCCAGCGCGGCCCGGACGGCCGGGTCCTCCAGCCGCGTCACGCCGCGCCCATCGACCGTGGCGCGGGCCCACTCCCGGAACTGCTCCCAGAGGTGCCAGCCCTCACCGGTCCCGCCCATCACGCCGCGCTCGAGACCCAGGGCGACACCCATGACCTGCCACCCGCCGTTGACCTCGCCGATGCGGCATTCGTCGGAGACGACGACGTCGTCGTAGAAGGTGATGTTCGTCCGTTCGTCCCCCATGGTGTGGATCGGCTCGATCGTGATGCCCGGGCTGTGCAGCGGCACGAGGAACATGGTCAGGCCGCGGTGCTTGGGCACGTCCGGATCGGTGCGGGTGAGGAGGAGCACGTACTGCGCGACATGGGCCAGCGAGGTCCACATCTTCTGGCCGTTGATGGTCCACCGTTGCCGGTCGGCGTCGGGAACAGCCCGGGTGGACGCCGCGGCGACGTCGGATCCGTGATCGGGCTCGGAGTAGCCCAGGGCCGCGATCGACTGACCGGACAGCAGCTCGGGCAGGACGCGGTCCTTGAGCGCCGCGTTGGCGGCGTGTGAGATCACGCCGGCCACGATCATGGTGGTGGCCAGTCCGTGGTAGGGGGCGTCGGCCTGCTCCAGCTCGGCGAAGAAGGCCGCCAGCTCGAAGGGGTCCCTGCTCCCGTCGGTGCCGACCAGCCCGGCCCGGAGCCAGCCGCGGGCGGCCATGGCGCGATGGAGCTCCCAGTCGTGAAAGGTGCCACTGGCATGCATGGCCTCGCGCCGGGCGTCGGTGAAGTACTCGTCGAGGACGGCGCGCACCTGTCGAGCGAAGGCCTCGACGTCGGGGCTGACACTGAACTCCACGCCAGGACCTCGTCAGGCCGCCGTCCGGGGGAGGAGCAGATCGGCCAGGCGCTGGAGCTCCCCGGCCGGGTCTCCCAGGATCAACGGCCACCCCCGGGCGCGGCGGTAGAAGAGCTGGGCGTCGTACTCCTCGGCGTACCCGTAGCCGCCGTGGTACTGGACGCAGGCGGCCGTGGCCTGGCGGGCCACATCCCCGACGAAGAGGAAGGCCATGGCGGCCAGGGCGCGTCCGTCGGCACCGCTGCGGGTCGTGCGCCGGGCGCTCAGGCTCCAGGCCGCCTCGTGGACCAGCAGGCGACCGCCCTCGATGAGGCCGGGCAGCTCGGCCAGACCATGCTGGACCGCTTGGAAGGACCCGATGGGCACCCCGAACTGGGTCCGCTCCTTGACGTACGCCACCACGAGTTCCAAGGAGCCGGCGGCCAGCCCGACCAGGCCGGCCGCGGTGAGCACGCGCCATTCGTCCGCCGCGGTGGCGTGTGCGGCCGTGGCGGCATCGCCGGTGGCCAGGACCAGGCGGCCCGAAGCGAGGTCCCGGTCGGCGATCGGTGCCGAGGCGTAGTTGTCGGGGTGCTGTCCCGGGGGCGCGGCGGTCACTGCGACCAGCGCGTCGCCGTCGAGCGCGATGACGACGTCCGCCGCGGCGCCGCCGGGCACGAGCCCGGCCGTGTGCCCCCGGGCGGGTCGGGGCGCGAACGCAGCGACGACCGATCCCTCGATCGCCGCCGGGAGCAGGGGATGTTCGGGCGCCGCCGCCGCCAGCACCCGCACCGCCACCAGATGCTCGACCACCGGAGCGGGGGTGAGGGCCCGGCCCAGCTCCTCGGCGGCCACGGCCATGAGGGCCAGATCGGCCCCGCCGCCGCCGGCACCGACGGGGGCACCCATGCCCGGAAGGCCCGCCCGCGCCAGACACGCCCACACGGTGCGGTCGAAGCCCAGTGGCTCGGCGCCCCGCACGACGGCGAGCGTGACCTCGCGCTGCAGAAGGTGCGTCAGGTTGGCCCGGAGGTCCGCTTGCTCTTCGGAGAGGGAGAGATCCACGGCGGGAGCAGGCTAGCGGGGTGTGTCGCCGGCGATGGTGATCCGGTGGAGCACGCGTTCTGCTCCGTGGGTGTCGCCCACCACCGAGTGCTGCGTGCATCGGTTGTCCCACAGCACGAGGTCCCCCACCCGCCAGTGGTGCCGGTACTGGTACTCGGGCTTGGCGAACTGGCGGTAGAGGTACTCGAGCAGGGGTGCGCTCTCCTCGACGCCCCACCCGTCGATGTGGGTCACGTAGTTGGCGTTGACGAACAGCGCGGGCCGACCCGTCTCGGGATGGGTGCGGACGACGGGGTGGATCGATGTGACCGAGGCCGGGTCCAGCCCGGCGTCGCCGGCCCGTTCGGTGCCCTGGTGCACGGCCCGCAGGCTCGTGAGGGTGGCCCGGAAGCCCGGGGACAGGCCCTCGAGCGCGCTGTAGGCGCTGGCCCACATGGTGTCGCCGCCGTAGGGGGGGATGGTCCGAGCCAGCAGGATGGTGATGGACGGCGGCCGGGCCGCGTGCGTGGTGTCGGAGTGCCAGGTCTGGGTGATCGGATTGGGATCGTAGATGCGCATGACACCGGGATAGCCCTCTATGGACGGCACGTAGGGGTGGATCGAGATCTCCCCCCAGCGGGCGGCGAAGCGCAGGTGGTCGGCGGGCGTCATGGCTTCCTGGCCGCGGATGCAGATCACGCCGTGGTCGAGGAGGGCCCGGTGCAACCGGGTGAAGGTGGCCCCGTCCATCTCGCTGCCGGGGCCCGCGTTGGTGACGACGGCCCCGATGGCACCCGACTGCTGCTCGATCGAGAGCGCGTCGGCCGAGCCCGCCGTGGTCCGTATGGTGGACGACATCACGTCACCTCTTCCTGCCGTGCCTCGTGGACGCGGCCATCTGTTGCCTCTGGGCGCCGGCACGGGCGGCGTGCGCCCGCGGCCGGAGCGGACGTCTCATGGGGTCATCACCGGTGCCTCCCGGTCCCACGACTGCGGCGAGAGACCACGGTCTCGCAGGACGGACTTGCGCACCCGCATGGACGTCTCGTTGCGCGGGAGGTCGCCGTCCACCACCTCGACGTAGCGCGGCACCATGTGACGGGGCATGCGAGGGGAGAGGAAGCGGATGAGATCGGCCGGGTCGAACGCGCCGGGGTCGGTGACGATGACATGGACCAGGCACTCGTCGTCGCCGTGGACCGTGCGGACGCCCACCGCCGCACATTCGACCACGGCCGGGTACTCGTTCACCAGCGTCTCGACCTCGTAGGACGAGATGTTCTCCCCGCGCCGACGGATGGTGTCGTTCAGCCGATCGGCGAAGTAATACCATCCGTCCTCGTCGTAGCGGAAGGCATCGCCGGTATGGAACCACCCGTTGCGCCAGGCGGCGGCCGTCTGGGCGGGCATCTTGTAGTAGCCGCCGTTGAGCGACCACGGCTCGGGGCTCCGCACGACCAGCTCGCCGACCACGCCGGGAGCGACCGGTTCGTCCCTGTCGTTGACCACGCGCACCTCGGTCCACGGGTAGTCGGTGCGCGGCCGGCCACAGGTGTCCCAGGGGCCGTGGTCCCAGCCGGTGGCCAGGGCGATGCCCGATTCCGTCTGGCCGTAGCAGGTGAGGACGTTCACCGCGAAGCGCTGCTCGAAGTCCCCCATCTCGGGGATCATGGGGCCGCAGACCACGGTGCGCACCGGGTTGTCCGCGTCCTGCGCCGTTCTCGGCGCCGAGTACACCAGGGACGTCAACGGACCCACGAGAGCCAGCACCTTGGCGTCGGTGCGGCGGGCATCGTCCCACAGGTGCGCGGCGCTGAACCGTTCACGGATGATGAGCCGTGCCCCCTGCACCAGGGTGTAGTTGAAGGCGGCACGACCGGAGTTGTGGAAGAGGGGGAGGGCGCAGAAGAGCCCCTCCCCCGGCCCGATCAGGCCGGCCGGGGGGAACGACCAGAACTGGTACACCACGGCCCAGGGCGTCACCACGGCCTTCGACGGTCCCGTGGTGCCCGAGGTGAAGAGCAGCGCCGCCACATCGGAATAGCTCGGCCCTTCCAGTCCGCCCGCCGGCACGGCTCCCGACAGGAACTCGGCCCGACCGAGCGTCCGCCAGGGCAGGGGCCCAGCCGGTTCGCCATCGACCACGACCACCGTGTGGAGCGTGGTGAGAGCGGGAGCGACGTCACGGAGCCGCTCGGCCAGCTCCGCCGTGGTCACCAGGACCGTCACATCGGCCAGATTGAGGCAGTACTCGAGGGTGGCACCCACGTGGGCCGTGTTGAGGGGAACCTCGATGCCGCGCAGCCAGCCGACGGCCAGCAGCGTGCGGTGCGCGTCGAAGACATTGGGCAGCATGGTCCCGACATGGGTGCCCTGGGCCACCCCGAGTCGCTGCAGGGCATGGGCGAACTCCAGGCTCTGGCGCCGCAGCTCGCTGAAGGTGAGCCGGGACCCGTCGGTGTGTTCCAGGGCCACCCCGTCCGGCGTGTCCACCGCCCAACGGTCCAGCGCGTGCGGGGCCAGCAACGCTCGGTCAAGCACCTGCGGCCGTCGCCGTCATGGTGGGCCGGTGTCGCCGCCCGCCGCCTCGGTACCGGCCGAGCTGCCGGTCCGGGGGCCGGACGTGGCCGTGACAGGTTGCATATTTGATGTACTTTACCGCCGGACGTCGCCGGGCGAGGGTGGCGTGCCCGGTCGTCGGGTGACCGACCCTGGTCGTCGGGTGACCGACCCTGTCCTCGTCGTCTCGGTGCCGCTCCGGGGCGGGGGACCGCACCGGAGCGATCGCTCCTGGCCCGGACGATTGAACATCATATAATGTATGTGAAATGAGGAGTCAGAGGAGCGCCCGGTGAGCATGGCCGTGTCGCCGCGGCCCGACGTGAGCGACGCCCTGGTGGACCGTATCCCGCCCATCGTGGATCTCGATGCCCACCTGGTGGAGCCCGCCGACGTGTGGACCAGCCGCCTCCCCGCCCGCGACCGTGACCGCGGCCCCCACGTCGAGTACCTCCCCGGGGGCACGCCCATCCTCGATGGTGGCGGTTACATCGAGGCGCCGGGAACGGACGGCCCCCCGGTGGCGTGGTGGTTCTACGAAGACCACCGCTACTCGGTCAAGCGTCTCATCGCCGCCGCCGGCTATCCGGCCGACGAGATCGGCATGCAGGGCATCACCTTCGACCAGATGCGGCCCGGATGCTGGAAGCCGGAGGACCGGCTGGCCGACATGGACATCAACGGCATTCAGGCCCAGCTGTGCTTCCCCAACTATCCGCGCTTCTGCGGGCAGCTCTTCCTGCGGGGCCGGGACAAGGACCTGGCCCTGCGCTGTGTCAAGGCCTACAACGACTGGATGGTGGAGGAGTGGACGGCCGACAGCGGGGGGAGGTTGATCCCCCTGTGCCTGGTGCCCCTGTGGGATCCGGGTCTGGCCGCCGACGAGGTCCGCCGCAACGCCGCCCGCGGCGTGCGGGCCGTCTGCTTCAGCGAGCTGCCCACGTTCCTGGGTCTCCCCAGCATCTATTCGGGTCACTGGGATCCGTTCTTCGCCGCCTGCCACGAGACCGGCACCGTCGTCGCCTGCCACATCGGCTCGGGCACCAAGACCCCGCAGACCAGCGCGGACGCCCCCGATGCTGTGGCGGGGACCATCATCTTCGGGAACAGCGTGGGCTCCTTGAGCGACTACCTCTACTCGGGGATCTTCCTCCGCTATCCCGATCTCAAGGTCCTGTACGCCGAGGCCCAGATCGGCTGGATCCCCTACCTCCTCGAGCGGATCGACGACGTGTGGGAGACGCACCGGGGATGGAGCCACAGCCAGGAGTACACCAAGGAGAAGCCTTCCACCCTGTACTGGGATCACATCTACTCGACCTTCTTCAAGGACGCCGTCGGCGTCCGGATGCTCGAGCTGGTCGGGGAGGACAACGTGATCTTCGAGAGCGACTACCCCCATCAGGATGGGACCTGGCCCTTCACCCGCCAGGAAGCCGCCAAGCAGTTCGGTCACATGGACCAGTCCGTCATCGACAAGCTGGCCCGGGGCAACGCCATCCGCCTGCTCGGTCTCGGGCTCTGAGGTCCGGCTCGGCCTCGGGGTGCTCGAGCCGGCGCGGTGGTGTCAGTCCGAGGCGGGGAGGGGCTTGGCCTCCTTGAGCGGCAGGGGAAGGTCGCCCACGGCCAGCGAGCCCTGGCCGGCCTTGGTGCAGAGCACCTCGATGCCCGTGTCCTCGTCGGCGTAGCGCTTGCCCAGGAGCGTGCCGGCTCCATGTGCCTCGGTGGGCGACCCACCGGCCGGGCGGTCCGCCTCGAATTCGATCATGGGGGCGCCGCCACACCGCAGGTCGACGTCGGCGTCCGGTGCGCGCACGACGATGACTTCCGTCTCGCACACCGCGCTCTTCAAACGGGTCCCGGCTTTCAGTGTCATGGCTCCAATTCCTCTCGACCGCACAGCGACGGCATCGGCGACGGCGCGTCGTCTGATCGTGCGCTTCATCGAATGCAAGGATGAGTGTATGCGACCCGAGGACCTCCTACGGGGGGACGCCGTCTCCTTCGGGTTCATCACCGCCGGGGGCCCGCTGGCCGGCCGCCTGGAAGACATGGGGGCCGACTCCCTCTGGACCGGGGGGCACATCGCCTCGGCCAACCCGTCGCCCGAGGCCATGGTGGGCCTGGCCCGGCTGGTCGAGCAGACGACCGAGGTGGCCGTCGGGACCGCCATCCTCCTCCTGCCGCTGTACCCGCCGGCCCTGGTGGCCAAGCAGGTGGCCGACCTCGACGGCGCGTCCGGCGGGCGGCTCGCCCTGGGGGTGGGGATCGGCGGCGAGTACCCCCAGGAGTTCCGGGCCACCGGCGTCCCCCTCACCGAGCGCGGCGCCCGCCTCGACGAGGCGATCCCGCTGCTGCGCCGCCTCTGGTCGGCCGAGGAGATCTCCCACGGTGGCCGCTTCTACGCCATGGACGACGTGCGGATCCACCCGGCGCCGCGCCAGGGGGCCGACCTGCCGGTCATCGTGGCCGGTCGACAGGAGCCGGCCATGCGCCGGGCGGCCCGGCTGGGAGACGGCTGGATGCCCTACATGTACTCGCCCCGGCGCTACCGGGAGTCGGTGGCGACGGTGCGGCAGTGCGCCGACGCCGCCGGCCGCGACCTGTCCCGGTTCTGCTGGTCGCTCTTCCTGCCGGTCAACGTCCAGACCGACGGCCCGGCCGCCCGGCGCGAGGCGGCTGCGTTTCTGGGCGGCACCTACGCGCAGTCGTTCGAAGAGATGATCTCCCATGTGGGGGCGGCGGGCTCGCCCGACGAGGTGGCGGGTCGGCTGAGCGAGTACCGCGAAGCCGGCGTCCGGCACTTCGTCTTCATGGTGTGCTCCCACGGGGACACGTTGGCGCAGGCCCGCGTGCTGATCGACGACGTGGTGGCGCGTCTGCGTTGAGCCCGGGCACCAGGTTCCCCCGGGCATCCCGGTGAGACCGAAAGGTCAATCCCGGCCGGGCCGTACCCACGCCGACGTCGCCGGGGCACGAGGATGGGCTCGGTAACTACTCGCGCAGTACGGGCCCGGGGGGGTGGGCCGCACCCCTGGGAGTGGGGCTACCGCGCGAGTAGTTACCGAGCGGGTCCTCCGTCCCGCCGGGTGAGCAGCCACCCGTTCTCGGCCATGACCGTGTGGATCTCGTCCTCGGCGAAATCGTACCGGCGCAGGTCCAGGGCGAAGTCACGCGGCTCGGCCAGGCCCTCGGCGTGCGGCCAGTCCGATCCGAAGAGGATGTGCTCGGTGCCCAGGGCGTCCTTCACGCTGGCCAGGTCGTCCTCGTAGAAGGGGGCGACCCAGATGTGCTGGCGGAACGTCTCGAGCGGGTCGGAGCGGAAGCTGTCGGGCATCTGGCTGTACACCTTGGTCAGCTTCTTCATCAGGATCGGCACCCAGCTGGCCCCCGCCTCGATGCTGGCCACCCGGACCCGCGGGAAGCGATCGAACAGTCCCTGGCACAAGAAGGCGGCCATGGTCTCGAACGGAGGCCGGTCGGAGTGGATGACCGAACGGAACGGCGACTGGCGGAAGGACTCGACGACGTCATAGGGCTCCCAGTCGTTGACGTACCGGCCGTAGCCGGCGTCGCCCGAGTGGATGCCGATCGTCACGCCCGACTCGTTGACCAGTCCCCAGAACGGGTCGAAGCGCGTGTCCGCCGGCGAGATGAGACCGCTCGGAGTGTGGGCGGGCCCTCCCTTCAGGCAGACGATGCGCGCGTCGGCGTCGAGCACGCGGGACAGCTCGGCCACCGCGGCGTCGACGTCGATCAGCGTGATCATCGGGGCGGCGAAGATGCGCTCCTGGTAGGCGTAACCCCAGTCGTCTTCGAGCCAGCGATTGAAGGCGCGAAAGGCCGCCACCAGTGCCTCGGGGTCACCGGCCAGCGACTCCTCCATGCCCACCCCGAGGGTGGGGAAGAGGAAGCATCCGTCCAGTCCCTGGCGGTCCATGACCGCCAGACGGGCCTCGCGGTCGCGGTACTCGGGCCGGATGGGCTCGAGATCGCCGAAGAGGGCCCGGATGTCCTTCGCTTCGGGATTGCGCCCGCGGAAGAACTCGTCGAGGCTCCCGGGCTTGGCCACGGGGTCGAACGTGGGGTTGGGGATGAACTTGTTCACCTTCCCGCCCACGAGCAGTCGCACCTTCCCCTCGATCTCGGCCCACTGCATGGCCCGCTTGGCCATCGACCGGTCCATGTAGCGGGTGTAGGCGTCGGTCGCTTCGTAGTAGTGGTTGTCGGCGTCGAACGTGGTGTAGTCGACGGCGGGAGCGGGTGTGGCGGCCTCGGTCCGGCCCGTTTCGATGGTGGTGGTCATGGGTGCTCCTGGTCTTCGGTGGCGATGCGGGGACGTTCCGACACGGATTACTCCAGGCCCAGCACGCGCAACGCGTTGGTGCGCAGGAACTTGGGCCAGACGTCGTCCTTGAAGCCGACGTTGCGCATCTCGGTCATGATGCGCTCGAGCGAGAGGCCCATCGGGAAGTAGCCGGCGTAGATGACCTTGTCGGCCCCCCGTGTGTTGGCGTAGTCGATGATCGCCTTGGGGTAGTACTTCGGCGCGAAGGCGCTGGTCGAGTAGTGCAGGCCGGGCCATTTCAGCATCAGCTTCACCGCCAGGTCCGTCCACGGCTCGCAGCCGTGCCGGGTCACGAACACCAGGTCGGGAAAGTCGTACATCACCTCGTCGATGAGCTCCACGTGCTGGCACGCCGCCTTCAGGCGTGGTCCGGGGATGCCGGCGCAGCAGAAGATGGGGATCCCGAGCTCGACGCACTTGGCGTAGATCGGGTACATCTTCTTGTCGTTGATGGGGACCTGGGGGAAGGTCCCGGCCGGGAAGACGCCGACCGCCCGCACGCCGAACGTCTCGTAGTCGCGGACCAGCCGGTTGATCCCGGCCATCCCCTCATTGGGGTCGGCCCCGCTCGACGGTATGAACCGGTCGGGGTACCGCTTCAGGGCCTCGGCCCCCGTGCCCGCCGGGTCGCCCACCCCGATCAGCCCCTTCTCGATGCCCCAACGATCCATCTCCCCGATGGTCACGCCGATGGGGTCGTCGGCTCCCGTCAACTTCTTCTCGGGGACGTCCTTGAACATGTACTCCACGGGGAAGGCAAAGTCCTCTTTGGATTCGACGTCCTTGGTCTGCTGGGTGATGAACCGGTAGACCTCTTTCATGTCGGGATGCGGGAACCCCAGCATGGTGTCGATGGCACCGACGTCGCTCGGCATGGGCATCAGAGCGTTGACCCTCCTCGATCGGGTGTCCCGGTCCCGCCCGCAGGCAGGTGCTCCGGCCCCCACACCTTACTAGAATTCGGTTGCAGTTTCCAAGCGGCGCCGCCGGGCCGCGCCGACGGTCCGCCCGACCCCGACCGGCAGCCGGCCGACCTAGAACGCAGTTGCGTTTTCATGCGGGTGGGCGGCGGGTCGGCGATCGACGGCGGGTCGGCGATCGTCCGCGGGTCGGCGATCGTCCGCGGGTCAGCGGTTGTCCGCCGCCACCTTCCCCCCGATGATGCACAGGGCCACGTTGCCGGCCGAGAGCTCGTCGAGGGCGGGTCGGATGGGGAGGTGGAGCACGCAGAGGTCCGCCACCTGGCCCGGTGCGACGGACCGGGCCTCGCCCGGGGCCTCGGCCCTCCCTAAGAACAGGCCCAGCGCCTCCGCGGGCGACAGGCGTTCATCGGGGCCCAGGGGCACCCCCTGGCGGGTCAGGCGGGTCGTGGCGGCGCGCGCCACGTCCCACGGATCTGCCGGTCCGAAGGGGGCGTCGGTCCCGGCCGCCACGGTGACCCCGGCGGCCCGGAGCGACGCACACCGGTACAGGTCGGCCCGGTCGCCCCGGTCCACCTCGTGCCGGTACCGGTCACCCCGGGCGGCCACGAAGCCCGGGTTGGTGACCACGACGACGCCGAGACGGGCCAGCTCGGGGATCGACGCCGCCGGGATCACCGAGCCGTGCTCGATCCGATCGCCCGGGATACTGCCCACGTCGGCCAGGACCGCGGTGGCCAGGACGGTCTGGACCCGGGTGACGCAGTGGATGGCCACGGCGCGCCCGTCCCGGTGGGCCCGGCCGATGGTGGAGCAGAGGTCCGGGTAGTCGGGCAGCCGCGCGTCGTCCAACAGGAGCTTGACCGGCCCCAGGCGGAAGCCGGTGGGCACGTCGAGCGGCGTGTCCGGCGCCGACATCACGGTCAGGTGCTGAGTGAGGTGTCCACCGGCGACGGCCCCCTGCAGCGCGTCCAGCTCGGTGGAGCCGGCCAGCGGCGTGGCGTCGGTGAAACCGGTGATCCCGGCGCCGGCGGCACGGCGGCTCACCCCGGCCAGGTCGAGCCGGGGTGGGTCCACCACCCGGGCCAGATCCCGGTCCATGCGGGTCAGCACGCCCGTCGGGCTCCCCGTCCCGTCCCGCTCGACGCCGGGATGGGCCAGGGCGCTCTGGGGCAGCTGCCCCAGGGCCCACGTGTTGAGGACCCACTGCACGCCGCTGCGGTGCTGCACCCGGATCGGGCGTTCGGCCACGATGCGGTCGAGCGCGTGCCGGTCCAGGGCTCCGGCCACGCTCTCGTGGTACCCCACCGCACGGATCCAGAGTCCCGCGGCCAGCGCCCGGTGGGCCCCCGAGAGGGCGCGGCGGAACGCCCGGCCGTCGGTCACCTGCGGCGGACCGACCTGGAGCGAGTCCCCCAGGGCGCCGGCGGCGAGGAGATGGAGGTGGTGGTCGTGGAGGCCGGGGAGGACGCCCCCGCCCTCGACGTCGATCACCTCGTCGGACGGCGACGGGCCGGGATCGGGTGTGACCTCGGCGATCCGGCCGCCGGAGAGCCGCAGGCCGAGGGGCGCGCCCCGGCCGAGGTCCACGTTGGTGAGGACCAGATCGGCCACTACGCCGCGAGGCGACGGGGCGGCGGGACCACCGGCTGCTCTTCACCACCGTGCGCGGCGATCCACCCCGCCACGGGATCGGGCACCACCGGGTGCGGTTCGCCACACTGCGGTCCTTGGAGCACGTAGGCACTGCAGGCCCGCATGGAGACCTCCACGGCATGCCCCCCACCGGCGGCCACCGAGAGCAGCGCGCCGAAGGCGGCATAGAGGCCGCTCAGCGGATCGGCGATGGCGTCGGCGCAGAAGACCGGTGACCCGTCTGACCACGCCACCAGACCTCCGGCGACGGCCGTGTCGTCACCGAAGCCGACCCAATGCTCCCGCGGCCCGCTCCGTCCGTGTCCGGTGATGCTGACCCAGGTCCGGCCCGGCCGCGCCGTGAGGAACCGCTCGGGGCTCAGGCCGATCTGGGCCAGCGCGCGGGGACGTGACGACTCGATGACGATGTCGGCTCCGTCGACGAGCCGATGGATGCGGTCGACACCGGCGCCGGTGGTGAAGCGGACGGACGCGAGCCGGTGACCCCGGTGGAGTCGGGTATGGAGGAGGGGATCGCCGGCACGGGCCCCGTCGGGGCGGTCCGGATCCTCCACGGTGACGACGGCCGCTCCGGCTCGACCGAGCAGGTGGGCACACAGGGGGCCGGCCCACATGGCCGAGAAGTCGACCACGGTCCGGGTGGCCGCCCGACGGTCCGGCGCGGCCGGGCCGAGGGCGCGGACCACGAACGGGTCGGGTGTGGTCGGCCCGGCGGTGCCCAGCGGTGCGGCGGCGATGCCCACCAGCTGGGCGCGGGCGGCCAGGGCGTGGGCTGGGAGGCGCCCGGCCGCGTCGGTGAGGGCGACCCAGGGGTCGGACACCGCCCCGCCGACGACGGCCGGGAGCAGCTCGAGGTCCGACGGCCGGGGGAGGTTCACGGCGATCCACCCGTCGGCCGCCCGCAGCAGCCGGCAGGACCCGTTGACCGAGCTCGGGCCGGCGCGGCGGAAATCCCGGTGGGCGGCGCGCCCGGTCAAGAGGCCCGGGGCGTCCTCGGACACGCGACGACCCACCCGTTCGCTCACCCGCGCCAGGCCCGCGCAGGCGGCCGCGGCGTGGGGGATGACCGGTGCCTGCAGGGCGACCGGCGGGCCGGCCCGGTGGCCGGTGAGCCACATGGCGCCGGACGCGGCGAACTCGAGCACCGGGCAGACGGGCCGGGCGCGTGGGGCCGGGGTGGTGGGCAGGCGCACGTCGAAGAGCCGGGCCAGACGGTCGATCCCGGCCGCGGCGACCACGTGCGGATCCCGGTCCGAGCCACCCCTGCTGGTCACTGGGCCCAGATTACGGTGTTCTCGTGACGGCAGCTCCGGGTCCTCGTGACGTGCTCGAGGTTCGTCAGGCCATCGAGTCGTTGGAGCGGCGCCTGCTGTTCCAGCGCCTCGACCCGATGGAAGGGACGCCGGTGCTCTTCGTCGCCGTGGGCGCCGGGGACGACCTGGCCCGGCTCGCGTCGCTGACGCGGGATCTCCCGTGCGTGGCGGTGGGCCTGGCCGCGGACGAACCCGCTGCCGGCTCCGACGCGGCGCTCGACGCCTTCGACGTGCTGATCGCGCCCGGCGCGGCGGTGCCGCCCCCGTGGGTGGGGAGCCCGGATCTGGCGCGGACCGCGGCGCTCCTGGCGGATGCCGTCGAGGCCTCGCCCCATGCGTCGGTCGCGCTGGTCCAGTTGCTGCGTTGCAATCAGCAGATGAGCGTGGCGGACGCCATCGTCGCCGAGTCCTTCGTCTACTCCATGCTCCAATCGGGGCCGCGCTTCGGTCAGTGGCTCTCGAGCCGGGGACCGTCGGTCCCGGCGCCGCCGGCACAGGAGCCGCCCGTGGCGCTCACCCGGCACGGGCCCACGCTCGAGGTCGAACTGAACCGCCCGTCCGTGCGCAACGCCGTCAACATGGAGATGCGTGTCGCCCTGATCGATGCGTTGCGCACCGCGGCCGTGGACCCGTCGATCGAGCAGGTCCGCCTCTCCGGGCGCGGGCCCGACTTCTGCAGCGGGGGCGACCTGTCGGAATTCGGCCTGGCCGCGGATCCGGCCACCGCGCACCTCGTCCGGATCGACCACTCCGTGGGGAGCTGGGTGCACCGGAGCCGGGCCCGGGTCACGGTCGATGTCCACGGTGCCAGCGTGGGCGCGGGGGTGGAGATCGCCGCCTTCTCCCCGCACGTCCGCGCCACCGCCGACGCGGTGTTCAGCCTCCCCGAGGTCGGCATGGGGCTCGTCCCCGGTGCCGGTGGGACGGCCAGTGTCAGCCGCCGCACCGGTCGGCACCGTGCCTGCTATCTGGCCCTCAGCGGCGCCGCCGTCTCCGCCGCCACCGCGCTGCAGTGGGGCCTGATCGACGAGGTGACGTCATGAGGTCACCCGGCGCCGGGGTCAGGGCGACGGGTTCTCGGTCACGCTGCGGATGAGCTCTCGGCGCAGGAGCTTGCCGGTCGGGCCGTAGGGCAGCTCGGGCACCAGCAGCACGTCGTCGGGCGTGCGCGAGCCGCGGAGGCGGGACCGCACGTAGGCCCTGACGTCCTCGGGGTCGACGGGCTGGCCGGCGTCGGCCACCACCACCGCCACGATCCGCTGTCCCCACTCCTCGTCGGGCACCCCCACCACGGCCACGTCACGCACGCCGGGATGTCGTTCCAGCACCTCTTCGATCTCGGCCGGGGCGATGTTCTCCCCGCCCCGGATGATGGTGTCGTCGGCCCGACCCTCAATGAAGAGGTAGCCCTCGTCGTCGAAGTGGGCCAGGTCGTGGGTGGCGAACCAGCCCTCCTCGTCGAGGACCGATCCGACGCCGCGGTACTCGCCCGACACCTGGGCGCCGCGGACCCACAGCTCGCCGCTCTCACCGGGGGGCAGCACGGCGCCGTCCGGGCCGCGCACCTGCCCTTCCATGCCCGGGACCAGGCGCCCGGCGGAGCCGAGGCGGGCGCGGCAGGCCGGGTCGGCCGACGCCAGGGCCTCACGGTGATCGGCCGGACCGAGGACGGCGATGGTCGAGCTGGTCTCGGTCAGCCCGTAGGCGTTGACGAAATCGACGTCGGGGAAGGCCGCCATGGCCCGCTCGAGGACCACGGGGGGCATGCGGGCCCCGCCGTAGGCCAGGGCCCGCAGCGTGGGGGTGCCGGCCGGGGCACCCTCGAGCTGCTCGACGATGCGGGCCAGCATGGTGGGGACCACCATGGCATTGGTGATGTGATCCTCCCGGACCAGGGACAGCCACCGGTCCGGTTCGAAGTCGGGGAGGTACACCATCCGGCGACCCCCGTACATGTTGGAGAGCACCGAGCCGATGCCCGCGACATGGTACGGGGGCACGCTGACCAGAATGGACTCTTCCTCGCCGGCCGAGGCCAGCTCCACGGTCTGGAGCACGTAGGAGACGAGCTGCTCGTGCCGGAGCACGACGCCCTTGGGGGTGGAGGTGGTGCCGCTGGTGAAGAGCAGGACGGCCGGTCCGTCGGCCGGGCCGTCGTCGTCCACCGGCGCGGCCGTCGCCGCGGCGGCCAGCCACTCCTCGCTGAGCAGGACGCGGTCGGTGGCGCAGCGGGCCAGGTCCACCCGCTCGGCGTCGGCCAGGACCAGGGGGGCGTCGAGCTGGTCGATGAGCGCGGCGAGACCCTCTCCCGAGAGGCGGTAATTCAAGGGGACGAAGGGGATGCCGGCCGTGGCCGAGGCGAAGAGCAACGACGGCACGGCCGGTCCGTTGACCCCGATGTAGACCACGCTCTTGGCTCCGGACTCGCCCAGGAGGCGCGCGCCACCGTGTGCCGTCTCGGCCAGCTGCGAGAAGGAGATGCCGCGGTCGCGGCGACCGAGGGCCACGCGATCTCCGTACACGTCGGAGGCGATGCTCAACAGCGTGGTGACGCTCACTCGCGATCGATGTTCCTCTCGTGGTCCCCGGAGGTGGCCCCGGGCGACCGCATCATTCCACGGCGCTCACCGTGCCATGCAAGTTTGTGCGTATCTTAGGGAGGACCCTGAGCCTTCAAGATCGGAATCGCCATGAGACCGCGGGCAGTGAGGGACGGCGGCCACCCGGTCGTGGTCCCCCCGGCATGAGCCGGGTGGCCATCGTCACCGGCGGTGCGAGCGGCATCGGGCGCGCCACCGTCGAGCTGCTGACCGGGCGCGGGCTGGCCGTGGCGGTGTTCGATCGCAACGGGGAGCGGCCCGTCGACGTCAGCGACGAAGCCTCCGTGTCCGGGGGCGTCGACGAGGTCCGCCGGACCCTCGGGCCGATCGACGTGCTGGTCAATGCGGCCGGGGTGGCCGCCGGGGGGTCGCCGGGCGACGCGGGCTACGTCGAGGTGTGGCAGCGCACGCTCGCCGTCAACCTCACCGGCGCCATGCTCATGGTCCGGGCCTGTCTCGACGATCTCGTGCGCTCCGGCCACGGCCGCATCGTCAACGTCGCCTCCACCGAGGCGCTCACCGCGGCCCGTCGGATCGGTCCCTACACCGTGTCCAAACACGGGCTCCTCGGGTTCACCCGCTCGCTGGCGGTCGATCTGGGCCGCCATGGCGTCACGGCCAACTGCATCTGCCCGGGCGCGACCCTGACCGCCATGACCGCGCCCATTCCCGTGGACCGGCGCGAGGAGTACGCGCGGCGCCACATACCGGTGGGGCGGTACGGCCGGCCCGAGGAGATCGCCTTCATGATCGCGGCGCTCACCGACCCCGGGGCGTCGTTCGTCAACGGTGCGGTGATCGCCGTCGACGGGGGGATGACGGCACAGGGCGGCTGAGGTCGGGCGCCCGTGGCCGGCGCCGGACGATCCGAGCGCCGCAGCAGAGCCGTCCCCCGCCTCGGTCGGTGCGAACTGCATATGATAAAAAATCGAGGGCACCGGCCCACTGCGACGCGGCGGGCGCGGGCGCCGGACACGGTCCGTCGAAGCCGCTCGGTCACCCGGGGTGACGCCTCCGGAGGGGTCGGGCCAGCACATCGGGGGTGGCAGGATCTAGCCATGACACTCGAGACCATCTACTGGGACCCGATCGACGTCGACATCGACACCGACCCCTACGCGATCTGGCGGCGCCTGCGGGACGAGGCGCCGGTGTACCACAACGAGCGCTTCGACTTCTGGGCCCTGAGCCGGTTCGCCGACGTGGAGGCGGCCCATCGCGACCCCGGGACCTTCCTCTCCAGCCACGCCACCGTGCTCGAGCTCATGGGGCCCGAACCGGTCCCGACCGGGCAGATGATCTTTCTCGACCCGCCCGAGCACGACCAGCTCCGCAAGCTCGTTTCGCGGGCGTTCACCGCCCGTCGGGTCGTCGACCTGGAGCACCGCGTGCGCGAGATCTGTGCCGGGTACCTCGACCCGCAGGTCGGCGCGGGCCAGTTCGACTACGTCCAGGATTTCGGAGCGCTCCTCCCGTCCACGGTCATCTCCGCGCTGATCGGGGTGCCCGACGCCGACCGGGAGGAGGTGCGCCATCTGATCGACGCCGTCTTCACCATCGTGCCCGGCCAGGGCATGGTGAACGACACGTCACTCGGTGCGCAGATTGCCCTCAATACCTATTTCTCCGAGCAGATCGCCGAACGCAAGCGAGTCCCGCGCGACGACATGTTCACCGCATTGGGCGAGGCCGAGATCGACGACGACGGGGTCACCCGGCGGCTCACGCAGTCCGAGGCGGCCGAGTTCGCCAACCTGCTGGTGTCGGCGGGCACCGAGACGGTCGCCCGCTTCCTCGGGTGGGCCGCGGTCGTCCTCGACGCCCACCCCTCCCAGCGCGCCGAACTGGCCGGGGACCCGGATCTGATCCCCAACGCCGTGGAGGAGCTCCTGCGCTTCGAGGCCCCGTCCCCGGTGCAGGGGCGGTGGTCCAGCCGGCCGGTCGAACTGCACGGGCAGGTGATCCCGGAGGACAGCAAGGTCCTCCTGATCACCGGCTCCGCCGGCCGTGACGAGCGCGAGTACGCCGAGGCCGAACGCTTCGACATCCATCGGCAGTTCCGCCTGCACGTGTCGTTGGGCTTCGGCATCCACTTCTGCCTCGGTGCCGCCCTGGCCCGCCTCGAAGGGCGGGTCGCGCTGGAGGAGACGCTCAAGCGGTTTCCCACCTGGGAGGTCGATCACGAGCGGGCGGCGCGGCTCCACACCAGCACGGTCCGGGGCTGGCACAAGGTGCCCATCCGGGTGTCGTAGCCCCGCGGAGCGCCGGGCCGGCCGCTCAGGCCCACGCCTGGCCGCGCGGCGCCAGGCGGACATCGGGGACGTCGATGGCCGGGTGGGCCAGCATCACGGCGAGGAACTCGGCCAGGTGGCGGCCCACGTCGTCGGTCTCCATGGCGGTCATCGACGTCCCGGAGGCCACCCAGCGCTCCAGGGCGGTGCCGAGCGTGTCGGGGTCGAAGTCGAGGCCGAAGTCGGTCGGCATGGTGGCGCCCATGACGATGCGCTGGAAGCGCCGTTCGGGGTGCTCGAGCCGCCACGCCCGGATGGTGGCGTCGAGCGCCGCCTTCGATGACGCGTACGAGCTCATCCCCCAACGCGTCTCGGACGCGCTCTCCGAGGAGACGAACGTGAGCAACCCGTCGGGCGAGAGCAGGGGCAGCGCCGTGGCGCACACCAGGGTCGGACCGAGCACATTGACGGCGTGATCGACCCGCCAGGCCTCGGGATCGGCGGCGAGGATGGGCGCCATCGTCCCGGCGCCCGCGGCGTACACCACGAGATCGAGCCCGCCGGTGTGCGCCGCCGCCTCGGTCACCAGGCGTCGGCAGCCATCGGGATCGGTGACGTCGCCCACGACCGGGTGCCCGCCGGCCGCGTCCCGGCAGAGCTCGACCAGCTGGTCGGAGCGTCGTGCCGCCACACTGACATCGGCGCCCTGCGCGATCGCCGTGCGGGCCAAGGCACGGCCGATGCCCGACGATGCCCCCACCACCAGAATGCGGGCCTGCGCCAGCGTGGGGGCCTCAGCCACGGGCACGCCCCGGCGCCGACTCCGGCGACTCCCTCAGGTCTCCTCCAGGGTGATCGCCTGCTTCGGGCAGTCCCAGACGGCTCTCTCCACCTTGGCCCGGAGCTCGGGAGGGGGGTGCTCCATCAGGATGTGCAGCTCGTCGGCGTCGTCGAGCTCGAAGACCTCGGGCGCGGCAGCCATGCACAGGCCGTTGCTCTCACACTGGTCCAAATCGACCACGATCCTCATCGGGTGGTCACCTCGCTTTCGATGCTCTCGATGTCACGTCGCTCTCTCGGGGTCTGGTCGTCGCCGCTGACGCCCCGGCGCCGGGAGCCGGGCCGCAGCGTCCACATCGACCAGGGCGAGTCCTCGTGGCCCCGTCGATCCGCATGCCGGGAAGGCTCGCCCCATCGCCCGCCCTGACGGTCGGCCCATGCTACGCGGTGCGCCCGGAGCGCCGGAGGGCGTCACCGCCCGGTGAAGCGGGGGGCGCGCTTCTCCCGGCTGGCCTGCCCGTACTCCTTGAAGTCGTCGGAGCGGCTCGAGACCTCCATCGACCAGGCCTCATCGGCCAGGTGGCGGTCGATGTCGGAGGTCAGACCGCGGTGCAGCAGCAGCTTGGTGAGGCCGATGGCCACGGTGGGCGCCGCCGCCAGACGGTCGACCAACTCCCGGCCGGCGTCGTCCAGACCGGCGGCGGGGACGGCGCGGTGGACCAGGCCCCACGCCGCGGCCTCGGCGCCCGAGACCTCGGTGCCCAGGACCAGCATCTCGCGGGCCCGGGCCACCCCGACCAGGCGGGGGATGAGCCACGTGGCGCCACTGTCCGGCGTGAACCCGAAGGTGGTGAACGGCGCCCACAGCCGGGCGTCGTCCGCCACCACCGCGAAGTCCGACGCCAGGAGCAGGTCGAGACCGAGGCCGATCACCCATCCGCGCGCCGTGCAGACGATCGGCGTCTGGCAGGTCAGCATGCCCGGGATGAGCCGGTTGACATGGCCGTTCATGCGCCGATGGACGGAGCCGACCCGCGGTCGCTCCGGTCCCGGCGTCCGCTCGGCCAGGTCGAAGCCCGAGCAGAAGTGCTCGCCCGACCCTTCGAGATGGACGACCCGGACCGACTCGTCGCTGGCCGCGGCGTCCACCGTGTCGGCCAGCGCGTAGACCATGGGATCGGTGAGGCTGTTGCGTCGCTCCGGTCGGTCGAGGCGCAGGCGCAGGACCGGGCCGTCGTGCTCGACCACGAGCCCGGGGGGCGGTGGGGGGTAGGGCTTCACCCCTGCTCCTCGGCGGCGAAGCGCTCCGCCAGCGCGTCCAGGGTCTCCTGGCACGTGGTGGCCCCGCCCGGCGGCTCGGGCAGCCGGACCTCGCCGTGCCGGCGCGACGGCAGCAGGACGGTGGCGTGTCCCGGCGTCGTCGTCTCGCCGCGTTGGTTCTCGCCCCAGATGTCGAGCTCCACCGCCGGCCGGTCCCCGTCCGCCAGGTACTTCCGGGAGACCCGTCCCCGCATCCAGTGGGTGTCGCCGACGTAGTTGAACTTGCGGAACTGGCAGTCGAGCTTCCAGAGCCAGGCGTCGTCCCCCATCCAATCGGTGCAGAGGTGGATCAGCCAGGTTTCGCGCATGCGCCCGTAGTCGTAGCTGGCCGGGTTGCCCGCCCGCCGTGCCCACTCGGGGTCCCAGTGCACGCGCTGCTGCACATCGGGGATGTTCAGGTCGTCTGGCTTGAAGAAGCGGGGCATGCGCCGGCGCTGGTCGTAGCCGAGGCGGAGCGCCTTGACGCCGTACAGCCCCATCCCCACGCCGGTGTGCCAGACCACCATGTCGGTCACCCGCATGGGCCCCTTGACCAGCGGTGCCACCTCGTCGCCCTCGGCCACGTCCTCCCACCACCGTGGTTCGGCGCCGCGCCGCCGGTCCCGCTCGCCGGCCAGGGCGGCATCGATGGCGGCGATCTCGTCGTCGCCGTAGGGGCGGATCTCGGTCAGCTCGTTCTTCTTGCGCTCGGCCGCCTTCTCCCGCTCGGCGCGGATCATCAGGCGGAACTGGCCGGACAGGACGGGACCGCCGGACGCGGCGAACACCTCGGCCAGCCACTCGTGCACGGCGCGACCCGCGAACTCGCTCACCTTGTCGTGCACGCCGACCAGGGCATTGCGCCGGGTGACGCGGGTGCCGGGGCGCAGGGGGTTCCACCACTCCCGGAACGATCCCGAGTAGAAGGCATGGACCCCTCCGAGCGGGTCGCCCTTCATCAGCGCTTTCGTGTCCCCCTCGAGGGCGAGGACGTCGTCCTCTCCAATGAGGGTGTCGCCGCCGACCAGATGCGGCGAGGCGATCGGACCGCCCCACCGCGTCCGGGCACC
>JBKQIP010000106.1:0-11355 GCA_052148295.1 Acidimicrobiales bacterium | reverse complement strand
GAGACGGCGACGTTTTCCCTGTCAGGCCGTGTCGCGGCCTCGAGCGACTACGCGATGCACCTGCGCCTCCAGCCGATGGCCAACCCGGTCTCCGCCACCGTGAACGTGACCGCGACGAACGATCCGGGTCGCCATCTCACCTGGACCCGCACAACTGGGGTGTCAATCGTGCACAATTTTCACCTGTAGAGTCGGCGTCAAAATGCCTGGTGAGGGGTCTTTCACAGCCAATCCACGGGAATTGCGGACATAAGAATCGGATAAGCTGGACAAAAGCCGGTGGATCGGCAAGTATTTGGGGTGTCGAAGCACACCCAGAGCGGGAAAAGGGGATACATGATGAAGCGCCAAGCTACGAGGTTCATCGCAGGAGGGCTGCTGGCCATCGGTGTTCTTGTGGGAACTTCGCTCGCGGCAGGGGCCTACGTGACCGCACCGACACTGAGCGCCAACCCGAACTCGTGTCCCGCCGCCACCGGGTGCACCACGACCGTCACCGGCTCGGGCTGGGCCGACGGTGAGACGGTGACGCTGTACTTCTCCGACCCCGTCGAGGTGGGCACGGTTCAGACGAGCGCGACCGGAACCTTCTCTACTTCGGTCAAGATCCCGCCGACCCCGGCCGGTAGCTTCACCATCAGCGCTGTCGGCTCCTCAGGTGACTCGGCATCGACGCCCTTCACGCTGACCGCGACCACAGCGGCAACGGTGACACCGACCACAGCGGCAGCGGCGGCGCCACTGGCCTTCACCGGTGCGGATATCTCCATCATGGTGGGGGTGGCTGCCATGGCCATCGCAGTCGGTGGCATCTTGGTGCTCAGCAGCCGGCGCCGGGTTCGCTCGCAGGACGACTGACCGGCCCAGCGGGGACGAATCGAGGGCGACCTGATCGTCCGGTAGGAGGGCGGTGCCGTGGGCACCGTCCTCCTGTCAATTTGTGACTCGATCTCCCACCGCCCCGTGAGAACCCGCGCCAAGGGAGGATTTGGCGGCGCCCGAGCCGTCCCACCTCGCGGACGCAGGCGGGACGCGTCGTCCCACCGAGGCAAGCACCGTGGGGCGGCAGTTGACCGTGGCGCCCCTGAGTGACCGTGGGTGTTCGAGTTCCGCCCCAGGCGCGGGCGGGATGCCATGGCCGAGCGGAAGACAGGATCCTGGTCTCGAACCTCTGGCCCAGTGCCCCTCCGCACCGCCGCACCGGCTCGTGGCCGGCGGGATCATTCCGGTCCGGGGAGGGGTGCAGATAGGGCTTTCGGGTCGCACCGCGCCGCCCTGACCAGGGGAGAGGCGCCCGTCACGATACAGAGCCGACCGCGTGCTTGGTGGGCCGGCGGTGGAGCACCTCCCCGTGATCGTCGCGGTTGGGCGACCGATATCGACCGAGCGGTGCCCGGTCAGGGCGAGGGCCACCCAGGCGTCACGTGGTCGTCGTGACCGGTGCCGTCGTGGGTGTGGTCGTGGGTGGGGTCGTGGTGGGTGTGGTCGTGCGGGGGGGTGTGGTCGTGCGGGGCGTCGTGGTCGCCGGGGCCCGCGGGGTCGGAGGGGGCTTGACCGTGGGGGGCTTGGTGGTCTTCGTCTTGACCGGCCCCGTGGAGACGTTCAGGACGATGCTGCTGTTGGCCGGGACCGGGGTCCCGGCCGGCGGACTGGTGGAAATGACCTCGCCGCTGGGAAGGTCGGAGTGCTCGCTCGTCCGTTTGTTGGCCGAGAAGCCCAGGGACTCGAGGGTGGTCTTGGCCTGCGCCACCGTCTGTCCCGTGACGTTGGGAACGACCGGAAGGGGCGTTCCGGCCGTAGCGGTGAGTGTGACCGTGGTGCCCGGCGCCACGCTCTTCCCGGCGGCGGGGTCCTGGGTCTGGACGATGCCCGCGATGCCGTCGCCCGGGACGATGGTGACCTTGACCTTCAGCCCCTCGCTGCTCAGGAGGGCCTGTGCGGCCGTTTGGGGGAGGCCGACCAGCTGTGGGACTTGCACCGGGAGCGCGTCGGTGGTCTCGGTGGTGGTCGAGTCCGACGAGGCGGAGTGGGTGCCGAGGAGGATCAGGCCGACCACAATGACGATCCCGGCCACGCTGAGCGCGATGCGGAAGATCGATGAGCCCCAGAGGCGCTCCAGCTTCTCTTTCATGCGTCGACCCGGCCCTGCCCCGGCACGTGTTCTCCCACGATCACCCGCTCCATTTCGGCCTAATCCTACTGCAGGGCGAACCGTCGTTCCGTCGGGCCGGCCTCGTGCCGCAACCGAACGATGTCCGGCTGCTTCAGGTGCCCGACGGTGCGATCGATGCCGTGAGGTGGTCGGGCACGGCGTCGTAGTGGTCGTAGGACGCGGTGAACGAGCCCCGGCCCCCGGTGAGGGCCCGCAGGTCGACGGCGTAGCGGGTCAGCTCGGCCGAGGGGGCGAACGCGGTGATGGTCTGGAGTGTGTTCTCGGCCTGGTCGGTGCCCACGATGCGGGCCCGGCGGGCGTGGAGGTCGCCCAGCACGTCACCCTGGCTGTCGGCGGGGATGGTCACCTCGATCTTCGAGATGGGCTCGAGCAGGATGGGCCCGGCCTCGCTCATGGCCTGGCGGAGGGCCGCCGCGGCGGCCATCTTGAAGCTCAGCTCGTTGGAGTCCACCGAGTGGGCCTTGCCGTCGTCGACGGTGACGGCGATGTCGACGATGGGGTAGCCGAACACACCGCCGGCCTCCATGGTCTCGACCACGCCCTTCTCGACCGCCGGGATGTACTGGCGGGGGATGGCGCCGCCGACCACGGCGTCGTGGAAGGCGAAGCCCTCACCCCGGGGGAGCGGTTCGAGCTTGAGGTGGCAGATGCCGAACTGGCCGTGACCGCCCGATTGCTTCTTGTGCTTGCCCTCGGCCTGGGCCGGCCGGGTGATGGTCTCCCGGTAGGGGATGCGCAGGTCCTCCCGCTCGACGTGGACGTTGGACTTGCGGGCGAGCCGCTCCACCGTGACGGCCAGATGCACCTCGCCGTGGACCCCGAGGACGGTCTGGTGCGTCTCGTCGTCGCGGGTGACGGTGAGGGAGAGGTCCTCGTCGCAGAGGCGCTGCAGCGCCGACATGAGCTTGTCGTCGTCGGCCCGGGTCGCCGGCTTGACGGCCACGGAGAGCGCCGGGGCGGCGATGGGGGGGAAGACGATGGCGACCGGCTGGCCCTTGGGGGCGAGGGTGTCGCCGGTCCGGGTCCCGTTCAGGCGGGGGACGGCCACGAAGTCGCCCGCCGTCACCGATGTGACCGGCGTGGTGGCGTGGCCCGACAACGTTCCCAGCGCGTGCAGCCGTTCCTCGTCGCGCGTCCGGGTGTTGATCAGCACGGCGTCGGGGGCGAGGGTCCCCGAGACCACCTTGCAGAGCGACATCTTCCCGGTGTGGCTGTCGGTGAAGGTCTTGGTCACCGCCAGCACGGTGGGGCCGGCCGCGTCGCACGGGATCTCGGTGGTGGTGGTCCCGGCCTCGGCCGTGACCGGGGCCACCGAGTCCGGCGCCGGGCAGAGCTCCTCGATCAGGCGGGCCAGCCGGTCGACGCCGACGCCGGTCAGGGCCGAACAGCACAGGACGGGGAAGACGCTGCCCGAGGCCACACCGCCGGCCAGGCTCTTCTCCAGCTCGGCGTAGTCGATGGTCTCGCCGTTGAGGTAGCGCTCCATGAGGTTGTCGTCGCCGACCACGATGCCCTCGACCAGCTGCTCGTGGACGGCGTGCTCCTCGTCCACCAGCTCGGGAGGGATGGGGCCCTCGTGGCCGGCCGGCGGGACGGTGCCGTCGACCGTCCCCGTGGCCGAGACGTCGTAGTGGGTGGCGGTGTCGCCCAGCAGGTCGATGACGCCGTGGAAGTCGCCCTCGGCCCCGATGGGCAGCTCGACGGGGGCCACCCCGGCGCCGAAGGCCTGCCGGATCTCGGACAGGGTACGGTCGAAGTCGGCCCGCTCGCGATCGAGCTTGTTGATGACGATGATGCGGGGGAGGCCCATCCGGGCCGCGGCCCGCCAGGCCTCCTCGGTCTGCGCCTGGATGCCGTCCACGGCGCTCACCACCACCACGGCCAGCTCGGCGGACGCCAGTCCCGCCTGCATCTCCGCCGCGAAGTCGGCGTATCCCGGCGTGTCGAGCAGGTTGACCTTCACGCCGTTCACGGTGAAGGGCGCCAGCGCCGTGGCGATCGACAGCTGGCGCGACACCTCCTCGGGCTCGAAGTCACAGGTGGTGGTGCCCTTCTCGACCGAGCCCCGTCGGGAGATGGCGCCGGTGGCGGCCAGCAGGGCCTCGGCCACCGTGGTCTTTCCGGCGCCGTGATGGCCGACGAGAGCGACGTTTCGGATTGCGGTCGGGTCGTGTGACACCTGGTCCCTCCGTCCGTGGGGCGTTCCGGCACTGCGTGGTCTGGGTCGATTGTAGGACGGCAGGCTGGGTGCTGCACTGGGGGATCCCGCCTCTCGCGGGCCGTCACGGTGCGCCGGGGGGCCACGACCCGAGGGGTCGACCGCGTCGGGCCCCGCCGCGAGACCGACCGTCGGGGGCCCGCCGCGGGACCTACCGTCGGGGGCCCGCCGCGGGACCGACCGTCGGGGCTCTTTTCTCCCTGGTGGGGGGTCGTACCCGGGGAATTTCGGCCGAATGATAAACTCCTGTATCTGATCGACCAGCGCGATCCGGGCTCGGATGGCGCACCTAAGGGAGTCGTATGTTTGACGGTCGCTGGCGCGATGCCGTCGATCGGGCCACCAGCCCGGTCGGGTCGGCACTCCATCGACGGGGGATCACCGCCGACGTGCTGACCGCCACCGGATTGGTGTCCGCCTCGGCCTGCGCCGTAGCCGTGGCGACCGGCCACCTGCACATCGCCATCGTCCTGTTGATCCTGACCGGGCTGCACGACCTGCTCGACGGCCCGGTGGCCAAGGCGGCCGGCACCTCCTCGGTGCGGGGTGCCTTCTTCGACTCGGTGACCGACCGTGTGGCCGACGCCGTCCTGATGGGCGGCGTGGCCTGGTACCTCATCAGCCAGGGCGAGGGCCACACGGCCATCCTGCCGTTGGCCATCCTGGGCGTCACCTCCCTGGTCTCCTACGAGCGGGCCAAGGCCGAATCGCTGGGCCTGTCGGCCAAGGGCGGCCTGATGGAGCGCGCCGAGCGCATGGTGCTGCTCGGCATCGCCTTCGTCGACTCGGCCTTCCTGGTCCCCGTCCTGTGGATCATGCTGGTCCTCATCTCGGTGACGGCCGTGGCCCGGTTCGTCAAGGTGTGGCGCGCCGCCTCGGCGCCGGCCGAGGCCGGACCGGGCGACCGGTCCCGCCGGCGGGTGGTGGCCTGGCGGGACGGCAAGGTGGAGTCGCGCTGGCGCACCTGGCGTGAGGGAGCCGGGGTGCCCCGCCGCGCGGCGGCGCAGACCACCGGTGCCCCGGTGGGGCGCTGGCGGGCCCGTCGCCAGGAGTCCCTGAGCAGCCGCTCGGGCCGGACGTTGCGGGCGCGGCGCCGCGCCTCGCGGGTGCACGCCAGCGCGCGGGGCACGACGACCGGCAGGTCGCGGCCGCCGCGTGGGTCCTCGGCCTCGTCCTGAACCGCTCCTGCTGGGCGACCCGTCGGCGGCGTGCGGGTGGCCCGGGTCCGACGGGGAGCGGTGCCGATGACGACCGACTGGCGGGCCACGTCCAAGTACGTCACCTACCGCGGGCTGGCCACGGCCATGGGCCGGCTGCCCGAACCGCTGTCCCGGGGCGCCGCCAGCGGCGTGGCGCGGGTCATGGCCCGGCGGGGCGGGGCGGCGCTGGCCATGAACGAGCGCCATGTGCGTCGGGTCCTCGAGAGCGAGGTGGAAGGGGTGGTGGCCGATCCCGCCCTGGTGCGGCGCCTCAGTCGCCGCACCTTCTTGGAGTACGCGCAGTACTGGGTCGACGGGGCGCGCCTGCCCTACACCGGGGCCGATGTGGTGCGGGCCCGCATGAAGTTCGAGCGGGGAGAGGACATCCTGCGTGACGCCGTGGGCTCGGGTCGGGGCGTGATCCTGGCCCTGCCCCACGTCGGGAGCTGGGAGTGGGGCGGGGCCTGGCTGGCGCTCGAGGGCATGCCGATGACGACCGTGGCCGAGCGTCTCGAGCCACCGCAGCTCTTCGAATGGTTCATCGCCCAACGCGCCCACATGGGCCTGACCGCCGTGCCGCTGGGCGAGGGCTCGGGTCCGGCCGTGTTGCGGGCGCTCCGGGAGGGCGCGCTGGTGGGACTGGTCGGCGACCGGGACCTGGTGGGCAACGGGGTCGAGGTCGAGTTCTTCGGGGAGCGGACCACCCTGCCCGCCGGGGCCGCCACGCTGGCGCTGCGCACCGGCGCGGTCCTGCTCCCGGTGGCCGTCTATGCCGGGTCCGGGCCGTGGCACACCGGGGTGGTGGAGGAGCCGCTCGACACGGCGCGCCGCGGACCGTTGCGCGCCGACGTGACCCGGGTGACCCAGCAACTGGCCGTCGTCTTCGAGGGGATGATCCGGCGCCATGTCGAGCAGTGGCATCTCTACCAACCCAACTGGCCGAGTGACCGCCCATGAGGACCAGTGACCGCTCATGAGGATCGGGATGCTCTCGCCGTATTCGCTGTCCCGGCCCGGCGGCGTCCAGGGCCAGGTGTTCGGCCTGGCGGCGGCCCTGCGCGCGCTCGGCCACCAGGTCACCGTGCTGGGCCCCGAGGACGAGGACACGCCGGTGCGGTCGGAGGACGTGGTCGCGCTGGGCCGGCCGACGGGACTGCGCTCCAACGGCTCGGTGGCCCCGGTGACCCTCTCGCCCCTGGCGGCGGCGCGCCTCGAGCGCTACGTCCGGCACAGCGATCTCGACGTCCTCCACATCCACGAGCCGCTGGCCCCGGTGGCCGCCTACGGCCTGGTGCTGACCGACCCCGTGCCGCTGGTGGGCACGTTCCACCGCTCCGGGGTGAGTCGATGGGTACCGGTCCTGCGGCCCCTGGCCCAGCTGGTGGGCCGCCGCATGGAGGTGCGGGTGGCGGTGTCGGAGGCGGCCCGGGATACCGGCATGAAGTCGGCCGGGGGCGAGTACGAGGTCCTCTTCAACGGCGTGGACGTCGAGCGCTTCGCCCGGGCCACACCCACGCCGAGCGACCGGCCCGCCGTGTTGTTCCTCGGTCGGCACGAGGAGCGCAAGGGCCTGGGGGACCTGCTCGACGCCTTCGCGCTGTTGGACCGTCCCGCCGTGCTGTGGGTGGCCGGCGACGGCCCGGCCAGCGAGGTGCAGCGCCGGCGCCACCCCGAGTCCGAACGGGTCACGTGGCTGGGCCTGTTGAGCGACGACGAGGTGGCGCGACGCGCTGCCGGTGCTGCGGTCCTGTGCGCCCCGTCGCTGCGGGGTGAGTCGTTCGGGATCGTCCTGCTCGAGGCCATGGCCGCCCGGTGCGCCGTGGTGGCGTCGGACCTCGAGGGCTACCGTGCCGCGGCCGGTGGGCATGCGGCCCTCGTCCCGCCCGGCGACGTCACGGCCCTGTCGCGGGCCCTCGGAGTGGCGTTGGCCGACGCCGCCGAGGGGAGCGGGCTCTCCTCGCCCGAAGCGCTCAAGGCAGCCGAAGTCCACGTCCAGGCCTGGTCGATGGAGCGCCTGGCCGAGTGCTACCTCGACGTGTACGACCGGGCCGTGGCGCGCTACCGGACCCGGCGGCGCGTCCAGTGAACGATCGTTGGCGATGAACGATCGTTGGTGACCCGGGTCCACTGGCGTCGACCCGCATCGAGTTCTAAGTTGTGCGGAACATCAGCTGCCGGGCTGTTCGCGAGCGCCACAAAGGGGGACAGTCACCGTGCGACGAACTCGATCGATCATTGTCGGGGTCGGCGTCCTCGTCGCCCTGATGGCCGCCGGGATCGGCCCCCTGGCGGGTGTGGCCGGTGCGACCGGGTCCCACGTCGTCCGCACGGGGTCATCGGCGCCGGCGACCCACCTGGCGGCGGGACCGACCTTCAACGGCTCGGACATCGTGGCCTTGGTGATGGACTTCCTGGCGGTCCTGGCCCTCGGGTTCCTCATCGTGACGTTCTCCCGTCGCCGCGCCCCCACCTCCTGAGCGTCGAGGTCACCGCGCCGACCACCGACCGCCACCCGGCCGACCGGGAGGAGGCCGGGCCCGTCCCGGGAATCAGCCTCGCGGTCCGGGCCCACGCCGGTCGGTAGGCTGAGCGGTCCCATGCCCGAGCAATCACCCGCGTCCGGTGCCACCCCCAAGGGCGGTGGGGAGAGCCGCAACGGCGGCGCCGGACCCAACCGCAACCGGAACCAGAACCGCAACCGCAACCAGAACCGCAACCGCAACCGCAGCGGTGGGGGCGGGCGGGGCGGGGGACAGTCCCGGTCCGGCGGCGGGTCACCGGCCCGCCATCGCAGCGCCCGCGAGCCGGTGGCCCCCGAGGTGCTGGCCCCGTTGGTCATCGAGCCCGGGCTGGGCGCCGCCGTGGTGCTGCCCGAAGAGATCTCGGCCAACGCGCGCCGCGCCATGGCGCTGTGCGCCCTGACCGCGTTCGTGCCGGCGCTCATCGTCGGCGCCGTCGTCGGGCTGGCGCTGTCCCTAGTCGTCGGCGCCGTCGTGCTGGTGGTGGCGTGGGCGCTGCTGGCCTGGGCCCTGTGGCGGCTGGCGCCGTCGGTGGCCCTGCGGCGGGTGGGCGCGGTGCCGCTGGCCGAGCGGGACCACCCGCGCCTGGTCAACGTGACGGAGGGATTGTGCGCCACCTTCGGGCTGCGCATGCCCGATCTCTACGAGGTGTGGGACGCCGTGCCCAACGCCTGCGCGCTGGGACGCGACGCCACCTCCGCCGCGCTGGTGGTGACCTCGGGGCTGTTGGAGACCATGGGCCCCATCGAGCTCGAAGGGGTGGTGGCCCACGAGCTGGCCCACGTCAAGCGCCACGACAACGGCGTGTCGGTGGTCGCGCTGGTCCTGGCCCGCTTCGGGGGCGAGGGCGTGCTGCGCCGGTGCCTCGGCCCGAGCCGCGAGTACCGGGCCGACGTGGTGGCCGCGTCGGCCGTGCGCTATCCCCGCGGCCTGCTCGACGCCCTGCGGCTGATGGAGCAGGCGCCCGCACCGGCGGGGAACTCGGTGTTCGCCCCCGGCCGCTTCGGCGCCACCCGCTACGTGTGGATCGACCCGACGGTGGGCCACCGCCACGAAGCGCTCGAGGCGGGGGACCTCGACGCCACGTCGGTGCGGGTCGCCGCGCTGAGCGAGTGGTGAGGGGGTCGGTGCACCCTCAGTAGACTGGTTCGATGGGCAGCCCTGGGCAGTCGAGTTCGGAGGTGACCGGCACGTTCACCGTCAAGCGGGGGCTGGCCGACATGCTGCGGGGCGGCGTGATCATGGACGTGGTCGATGCCGCCCAGGCCAAGGTGGCCGAGGACGCCGGCGCCGTGGCCGTCATGGCGCTCGAGCGGGTCCCCTCGGACATCCGGCGTGACGGTGGGGTGGCCCGCATGAGCGATCCGCTCCTCATCGAGGGGATCCAGCAGGCCGTCACCATCCCGGTCATGGCCAAGGCCCGTATCGGCCACTTCGCCGAGGCGCAGGTGCTCCAGTCGCTGGGCGTCGACTTCGTCGACGAGTCCGAGGTGCTCACCCCGGCCGACGAGGCCCATCACATCGACAAGTGGGGCTTCGTGGTCCCCTTCGTCTGCGGGGCCACCAACCTGGGCGAGGCGCTCCGCCGTATCTCGGAGGGGGCGGCCATGATCCGCTCCAAGGGCGAGGCGGGGACCGGGAACATCGTCGAGGCCGTACGGCACCTGCGCTCGATTCTGGGGTCGATCCGGGCCGTCGGCCAGGCCGACCCGGCCGAGCTGTACGGGTGGGCCAAGGAGCTCCAGGCCCCGGTGGGCCTGGTCCAGGAGATCGCGTCGACCGGACGGTTGCCGGTGCCGCTGTTCTGCGCCGGTGGGATCGCCACACCGGCCGATGCGGCCCTGGTCATGCAGCTCGGTGCCGAGGCGGTGTTCGTCGGCTCGGGCATCTTCAAGAGCGCCGACCCGGCCCGCATGGCGGCGGCGGTGGTCGAGGCCACGACGCACTTCGAGGACGCCGACCACGTGGCCAAGGTGTCCCGCGGCCTGGGCGAGGCCATGCGGGGTATCGAGCTGTCCGACGTGACCGAACGGCTGGCCGACCGCGGGTGGTAGGTGGTCGGGCCGGGGTCCCGGGTGCGGGTCCCGTGGCCGGCTCCTGCCATTGGTAACGCGTCGGGTGGGCCGGTGCTCCGGCACGGGAAGCCGCCGCGGGTGAGGGCCCCGGCTGGTCGGGCGTGGTAGCGGGCGCGGTGGGATCCCCGGTGGGGGTCCTGGCGCTCCAGGGCGACGTCCGGGAGCACGTGGCGGCACTGGCCGAGGTGGGGGTGGCCTCCCGCCCGGTGAAGCGCCCGGCGGACCTGCCGGGCCTGGCCGGGTGCGTGCTGCCCGGCGGCGAGTCGACCACCCTGTCGATGTTGCTGACCTCGACCGGGTTGTGGGATCCGCTGGGGGACCTGATCGGGCGCGGGTTCCCGGTGTTCGGGACCTGTGCCGGTCTGGTCCTGCTGGCTACCGAGGTGCTCGACGGCCGGGACGACCAGCGCACCTTCGGGGCGTTGGACGTCGTGGTGCGGCGCAACGGCTTCGGCCGTCAGCTGCAGTCCTTCGAGGCCGAGCTCGAGGTGGGCGAGGAACTGGGGGGAGGGCCGGCCGGCGTGCCGCTGCCCGCCGTGTTCATCCGGGCGCCCCTGGTCGTGCGGGCCGGGAGTGGGGTGGAGGTGCTGGCCCGGGTGGCGCGGGGTGGTGCCGGTGGTGCGGGTGGCGCCGGGGGTCCTGTCGATGGTGCCGTCGAGGGCGCGGTCGATGGCTCCTCCGACGGCTCTTCCCCGGCCCTGATCCGTCAGGGCCACGTGCTGGCGTCGGCCTTCCACCCCGAGCTGACGCCGGACCGTCGATTGCACCGGTGCTTCGCCCGCATGTGCGGCTGGTGAGGAACCGTGCGGCGCGGTGGCGGGGCCGCCCGGGCCGGGGTCGGGGTGCTACGGTGAGCGACGCCGTGTCGAGAGATGCGAAGACGCCTTTCGCTCTCGGGGTGGCGTTGCCCGGGGGAGTCCCGGTGGAGGGGCCTGCAAGTCGGGACCGGGACCGGAGGGGGCATCTTCGGGCTCGCGCCGAACGGTGCGGCACCCCGTCAGCCGCCCTGCTGAGTTCGACCCTGTCTGGCCTTTCGACCCGGTCCTGATTCCCGACGTTGGCCCAGCGCTCCTTGGATCGGATCGACACGACGCTCGAAGCGTCGTCCGACAGCGCCGGTGGCGTGGTGGGGGTCCTGCGACCAGCGGAGATCGGCGATCCCGGGGCGACT
>JBKQIP010000105.1:0-5389 GCA_052148295.1 Acidimicrobiales bacterium | reverse complement strand
TCCATAGCGCTCGTACCACTCAGGTTCGCCGGTGAACTGATCAAGAGGAACTACGGTTGCTCCGAGACCCAAGTGGACCGGATGGGTGTGAAGGTTGAAGCCGGAGACATCCATGACCACAAATGTGATCACATCACAGAGTCGTTGTCGACCGTGGATCACGGGCGTGCGCTGCCCACCCCCTGAGATGAAGTATCCAGCCCGAGGCGCTCGAGCACCGAGCCTTTTCCGCATCGCGACAGCGTCCCCGTTCTCCTGGGGAGTCGGCTGTCATCAGCAGAGATCGCCGTGACCGAGGTGATTGAGCTCGAAACTCAAGAGGACGATCTCGCTCTTGTTGGCAGCAAGGCTCTCTGCTGTCGCAGCCACGCGATCAGCCGGACTGTCTTCGGAAGAGAGGCCCCGGGCTGGACCTGGACCCGGCGGTGGGCCGTTGCCTTCGATGGCGTTGATGGACCACCCGGCGGGCATGTGTCCCCAGGGCAACAACGAGGGGCCATGGCGCCGGACTCACGAACCGCTCAGGTACAAGAAGCCGTACCCCTCGTCGCGCGCCATCACCCCGGCCTCTGCGAGTGCCGCGTCCCAGTCCCCTCGCACGGCCGGGTCGGACTCCTCCATACCGTGGTCGGCCACGAGGAAGAAGGCGCTGTCCCGCCACACCCCGGCCTGCTCCACCACTTCCAGGATCCGACCCAGCCGGGCGTCACTGTCGCGCACGGCGCTCGCCGCCATCTCCGAGTACGGGCCGCCCTCGTGGAATGCCGAATCGGTCAGCGTGAAGTTGACCCAGGTGAAGACGGGTGGGTCGGCGTCGCCGTCGGCCCAGACGCGGCGGAACTGCTCGACGGCGGTGTGGTCTGCGCGCGACGACCACCGGTAGTCCTTGCTTGGCCTGACGAACCGCGTGGTCGCGTCGGGTAGATCATCGGGTCCGGGAGCGAGTGGCGGTCGCTCGCCGTTACGCACGAGGCCGAAGGTCGAGTAGTCGGCCCCGGCATCGCAAGGTTCGTTGATCGAGGCCGTGGTCCCTCGACGCACGCACTTGGCCGCGTGATGCATGGTCTGCACCCCAGGGTTGAGCCACTGCATGGAGGTCGCCCACGTCGCCGGCGAGTTGGTGATCACCTGCGTGCCGGTACGACGGTTCACCCAGGCGTTGTGGAGGATCCCATGGTGGCCTGGGTGGCTACCGGTCAGGATGGTGGTGTGGTTGGCCAGCGTCACGGTCGGGAGCGAGGCCAGCGCACCGAACCGGCAGGCCGTCCCCTCGCCGATCAAACGCGCCACATTCGGGGCTTCGCCGCGACCGGCCAGGTCGTAGAGCACGTTGGGGTTGGTCCCGTCCCAGAGGATCCCGATCAGATACCGGGCCCGGCCTGGGCCGTCGACCAGGGCATCGACCACCGACCCGTCCTGGTGCGAGAGCGGCGGTCGGTCGGGGTCGTCATCGGTCGCGAGCAGCTGCAGCATCGTGGGCGCCACGTCGATGAGTCGGCAGCCGATGTCTGCCATTCCGAGTCTCGGCACCCCGGCACCGGCAACGATCAAGGGGGCCCTCGCTTGTATGACGCCCAGCGATCCGTGCTCGCCGAGGTGCCCGCCCTGGTCGGCCCAGTTGTGGGACGCACTGTGGATCACGCAGAGGTCGGGCGCGGATTGGTGGTCGAACAGCTGGGCGAACTGCTCGAAGGCGTTGGGGTAGCTGTTCTGATCGCGTCGCGGATGTCGCATGGCCCGTTCCGCCTCAAGTCCTACGAAGCGCGTCTGGTCTTGCACGGCGAGCGGGTTCTGACCCGTGACCGACTCGATCCCGAAGCCGCCGTCCACGCCGGCGTTGCGGCGGTACCGCACGGTTCCGTCCGCCGACGTGACCTCGTAGGTGCCGTCAGACCTCGACCAGCCGACCATGTCGACGATGGGATCGAGGTCGCGGCTCAGCAGTACTTCGAGGGTCCGTTCACGTTGTCGGGTGGTCGCCGGAACGAGAGCGTTCATACGCGAAGCGTAGGCCCGACGCAGGCTTGGGAGTCGCCCGGCCTGAGCTCGCGCACGGTGGCCAGGGCGTCACCATCTGAGCGGCAGCGGATCCAGGGGTGTCGCTCCCGCCTTGGCGCGGGCCGCACGACGGCGACGACCCGTTGAGAGGTCGCGAGGAGGGCGGAGACTCAACCAAGAGGATCAGCGGTGGTCTCGTCGACGGCCGCAGTTCCCGGCGTTCCAAGCGCTCCGAACGGGCATCGGGGCCGAATCCCACCCTACGAATTTGGTTGGGTCTCTCAAGGTCCGCGGCTACCGTCGATGGTTTCGCGGATGATGTCGGCGTGACCGGCGTGCCGAGCCGTTTCCTCAATCATGTGGAGCGCAACCCATCGGAGATTCCGATGCGCCAACTTCGGCCACGCACATGGCGCGTCGAGGTCAAAGCTCGCGACGATGTCGCGCGAAACAGCGATCTGTTCTCGATAGTAGGCGACCACGGTTTCGACGGTGTCTTCATCGGTGAGCCAAAAGGTCGGATCCACCTCCTCCACTTCGGCTTCCGACCACTCTTCGGGCGAACCTCGCCCAGCTACAATTTCCTGAAACCAGCGGCCCTCCCAAATTGCCGAGTGTTTGATCACGCTCAGGATCGACAGCGAACTCACCGTCGCTGCCCTCCTCGCGTCAGTTTCAGACAAGCCTTGAACCTTGTTGATCAGGGCCTCACGTTGCGTGTCGAGAAACTCGCACAAGGCCGATCGTTCGATTTCAGGTGACACCCCTGCTGTGGCCATGCTCCTGACGTTATCGAGTGACGACTGCTTCCTTGTCGACGTTCTGCCCAGGCTGCCCTCGCTACAAAGGAAATGCGATCCGTGAGCGGGAAGGCGTGAAAGTCATCCACGTCCTCGATGCCCACCGTCTGGCGAGAACTCTCGCAGCTCAAAGGGCCTCACTGCAAAAGGACAAGGGCACGGCCACGTCGCAGCTTCGCGTTTCGATCTCAAAGGGCGATATCCGCTCAGGTGAGCATGGCACTTAGTCGGAGCAACCGGCGCAGCGTCGGGCTGGTCGTCATCTGCGCTTCGCCGAGTCAGAAGGCCAGCCGGTGTCGCTCGGCGCTACTGGGCAGGTCCCTCGTTGTGCGTTCCGGACGCCCGGGTGGCGCGTGCCAGGTCAATCGGTTTGAGGATCGCATGGCCGAAATCTCCGTGTGCCTCAGGTCGAGTGCGTTCGTCGGTGACCCTTGTGGCGGTGAGGAAATCCCACGGTGCCGTGCGAGGACGCCGGAGCAGGTCGTCGGGGGGTGAGGCGCCAAACGCGAAACACAGACCGATGACGCAGCAGACCGCGACCGTCGGAATGACCAAGAGGCAACAAATGCTGGCGCGGGCAAGGGATCTCACCAGACGTATGGGTCGTTCATCGGACCGTCGAACGATGTGCAACCCCAGGAGTCGATAGCTCGGCGTCCGAGCGTGACGCCATTCGAAGACGCTCCAGATCAGCCAACCGATTCCAAGCGTGAGAACGAGCAGTGCCGCGGTGAGGGCGAGGGCCTCCATTCGCTTGCCAAGGCTCACAGCGGGCTGGCGTCCAGCCATCGAGACCATGCTAATCCCGCCCACCGGTCTCCCAATCGAAGTGTCTCAGGAACAGCCGACGGAGAGCACCCCGCCCAGCGCCAGGGTTCTGGAACGTCCTTGGACAGTCGGTGGCGAGCGTTCCCAACCCGGTGGCAGAGGGCACCACCAGGTGCCGGCAAAAGGAGGGTCTGGGTCAGCCGCTCACGACGGGAGCTCTTACCCTGGCGGTCCTGCGAACGGGCGCGACCGCCGCACTCCTCGACCTGCGATCAGGATCGGGATCTTTTCGGGCTGACCGGTAGCGGCTTGGGCTCGATCCCAACCGAGGTCCAGGGGAAGTCGGCCACCGCAGCCCACTCTTCTGGTGTGGCTTCCTGCCACACCCAGAACGACGCGCCGAGCGCGCCCGCCCGCCGACTGGCGCTCAAGAACGCGGTGATCTCTGCGCCGCTGGGGGAAACGGCCCGGCCGCCAACACTGGCGAAATTGAAGGCCTCTCCGATGACGTGGACCGGTCGGAGTGTCGAGAGGCGAGCGACGTCGAGCGCTGCGTCGGTGCCGGGTTGGGTGCACTCCCAGTACACCATGGGGGCGAAGGCGTCGACGTAGGGTGCCATTGCCCGGTAGGGGTAGCCACCGTCCCAGCTGGTGTCGGTCGGAGGGTAGACGGTGGCCACGACCAGCCGGCTGCCGGCTGCTTTCCGAACGAGCTCGAGGTACACGGCTGCCCGCTGGGCGCTCAGCATGACACCCTCGGTCGCCTCCTCGATGTCGGCGCTGTACCCGTCGACCTGCTGGCCGTCAGGAGCGCGCCAATCGAGGATCTGCGCGGTCCACTGGGCGTCGCCGACGGGGTTCCACAGGTACGGGAATCCCCATGCGATCACGGCAAGGCCGTGGGCATGGGCCACCGGCACGAGGGCGTCGAGCTCCTCGGCGCCGTAGAAGCCGTTCATGGAGTCACCCACCCGGACCCACAGCTGGTGGAGCCCCGCCGACACCGCCTGCTGCACGATCTCGTCGGCGTTGCCACCGTCAGTGCTGTCCCACTCCCAGATCCACATGCCCTTGCCGGTCAGCGCTCCGAGGTGCGAGGTCCACGGCGCCGGCGCCGTCACCGGCGGAAGGGAGGTCACGAGCACCGCTGGGTGCCATGGCGGCGGTGCGGGCGGGAGTGGCGGCTGCGGAGGTACCGGGCAGCCGGCCAGCGGAACCTGGCCGGACGTCGCCGGCACGGTCGCAATGGTTGGCGCGGCGTGTGCCGACCGTCCACTGAGCCGCGACGACGATGATGCCGATCGCAGAAGGAGCGCGGGCGCCGAGGTGGCGACATGGCCCGAGCCACTCGACGGTTTGGGAGGGGTGGAGCCGGACGTCGCGGCGAGCGATGCCACTGCGGTTGCGACGAGCACGACCCCCACGGCCGGCCGCCAACGCTTCATCCGCCCGGACAAGAGCACGCTCCATTGTCGCGGGTCGCCAGATCACGCGCTTGGCAGCCCTACATCGCCGATGCCGGTGAGGACCGTAGATCCAGGGAGGAGGGAAGGAAGGGTTACACGCCTCGAACCGGCGTACCGGGCCTCCCACGCCGGCTCAGGCGCGGCCAACGAGTCGACCATTGCGACGGAAGCCGACCCCTGGGATTCTGTTGCGTATGTCTCAATCTCTCGAAGGCGACCCTCCAGGAATCGCAGTATTCAATCTCGGCCCCATGGATGGGCAGGAACAACCCATTGAGAGAGACACCGACGAGCTGTGCGTTGTCATGACTGATGGCCAACAGCATCACTATCGCCGCACGAACGGCGTACAACCGT
>JBKQIP010000104.1:0-5832 GCA_052148295.1 Acidimicrobiales bacterium | reverse complement strand
TCGGGCATGGGATGGCTCCTTGGGATGGCTCCTCTCGGAGATGCCGAAGCTACCGGGTCATGGAGGGCGGGGAAACCTCGGCCGGCGTCGTCGACCGCAAGCCGGACACGATTCGAACGTCTCTCGTACCGGGAACGACGCAGACGGGGAAAGACTGCGCTCCTCGTTCTCGGGTGACGTGAAATGTTCTCTGGTGACGTGAAATGGGGAGACTTCAGTAATGGTCGCCGAGCCCCGCCACCCGAGTCACTCTCGCGGCCAGGCGAGGCGGTGAAGCGACCAGGTGAGTGCTGAGACCTCCGTGAACATGCGGTGGTAGTCAGCTGGGAGTCCGCCCATCGGATCGGCGATGTCGTCGTCGGGCGAATCGCCGACCAGGTCCACGGTTCGCCTCCCCTCCCCGAGCCGCTCCAGCCAATCGCTGAGAGCCTCGCCCGTCTTGCGGGGGCCCACGCCCTGCCCACGCCGCACGATCTCGCACAGGGTGAACGTCCTGGCGAATCTGGCGAAATCGGGCAGCACGATCTCCCGTACGTGCTCCCGGGTCATGCCGACGACAAGGTCGGCCGCCTCGATCCCGTCCTGGTCGACCTGGAGTGGCACGTGGACACCGAGGTCGAGGCCGAAGGCCCGGCCCTCCTGGACCAGAGCCTCCGGAGGGTCGACTTCGGCACACAGGGTGCCGGCCGAGTGCACGGAGACGTCCCTGATGCCCGCTTGCGCCAGATGCTGCCCCAAGAGCAGTGCGGCCGACGGTGACCGGCAGAGGTTCCCGGTGCACACGAACAGGACGTCGACCATGACCAACGATGACACACGGCTCCGTCGCCGGATATGCCCCGGGAGGCAGGCGGCGATGGGCCGGACCTCGCCGCATCGCCGATCTGGATCGAGGGGCGCGTCGAGCCGCCCCACCTGGTGCCGCTGGCGTGGACCGACAGGCCCGACCGCCCGTAGGGTCGCCCTGCTCCGCCGGTCTCCCGGGGCAGTCCACCGGTCCGCGCCCACCACCCGAGATCGCCGCGCGGGGGTCGGACCCGACGTGAGGTGATGATCGCACCAGGCTCGACGGTCGTCTCATATCGGCCGGACCGCCGTTAGCTTGACGTGATGCACACCTCGAGCCTGACGTTCGTCCTTCCCTCCCCCGGTCAACCAGGCCGCTGCACCCTCGGGCGGTGGGACCGATGAGCCTGAGCGGCCACGGCATGGGCGGCGGGCGCAACGCCGCGGCGTGGAGCAGCGCGCGGTCCATGCGCAAGGACCGCTCCGTTCTCGCGCACCGGGTCAAGAAGGGCACGGCCCGGCGCATGCTGACCTTCGCCGTCCCCTACCGCAAGATCCTGGCCGTTTTCCTGCCCGTGGTGGTGATCGACGCCGCCATCGCCGCGGTGAACCCGCTCATCCTGCGCGCCCTGATCGACAACGGGATCGAGCTCAAGAACAAGGAGCTGGTCATCGCGCTGGCCGTCCTGGCCGGGAGCCTGGCCATCTTCGACGCCGGCCTCAGCCTGATCGAGCGGCGCATCTCGGCGGTCATCGGCGAGGGGCTCATCTTCGACATGCGCTCCAAGGTCTTCCGCCACATCCAGCGCATGCCGCTGGCCTTCTTCACCCGGACCCAGACCGGCGCCCTGGTCAGCCGGCTCAACAACGACGTGATCGGGGCCCAGCAAGCCTTCACCGACCTACTGTCCAACGTGGTGGGCAACCTGGTCACCGTCTTCATCGTGCTGGGGACCATGTTCTTCTTGAGCTGGCAGATCACCCTGGCCGCGTTGGTCCTGCTGCCCATCTTCCTCATCCCGGCCCGGATCGTGGGTCGGCGCGTCGGCGCCCTCACCCACGAGAGTTACAACCTGAACTCCGAGATGAACATGGTGATGCAGGAGCGCTTCGGGGTGGGCGGCGCCATGCTGGTCAAACTGCTGGGCCGGCCCGAGGTGGAGTCGGCCTCCTTCGACGACAAGGCGGCCCGGGTGCGCGACATCGGGGTGGCCCAGGCCACCTACGCCCGGGTCTTCTTCGTGGCCCTCACCCTCACCGCATCCCTGGCCACGGCCATCGTCTACGGCTTCGGCGGGGTGGCCGCCATCGACGGCACCCTGGCCGTGGGCACGGTGGTGGCGCTGACGGCGTACCTGGCCCGGCTCTACGGCCCGCTGACCCAGCTGTCGAGCCTCAATCTCGACGTCATGACCGCGCTGGTCTCCTTCGAGCGGCTCTTCGAGGTGCTCGACATCGTCCCCTCGATCGCCGAGGACCCCGACGCGGTGCCCATGCCCCGCGGCCCGGCCTCCATCGCCTTCGACCACGTCGACTTCTCCTACCCGAGCGCCGAGCAGGTCTCGCTGGCCTCACTCGAGTCGGTGGCCGTCCTCGAGACGGCGCTGCCCCACGAGGTGCTGCACGACGTCTCCTTCCGGGTCGAGCCGGGCCAGATGGTGGCCCTGGTGGGGCCCTCGGGCGCCGGCAAGACCACCATCTCGTCGCTCGTCCCCCGCCTCTACGAGGTCACCGCCGGGTCGGTCTCGCTCAGCGGCATCGACGTCCGCCGGGCCACCATGCAGTCGGTGCGCGACGTGGTCGGGGTGGTGAGCCAGGACCCCTACCTCTTCCACGACTCGCTGCGGGCCAACCTGATGTACGCCCGCCCCGAGGCCACCGAGGACGAGGTCCTAGCCGCCCTGGACCAGGCGCAGATCGGTCACCTGGTGGCCGAACTGCCCGACGGGTTGGACACCGTCATCGGCGAGCGGGGCTACCGGCTCTCGGGAGGTGAGAAGCAGCGGGTGGCGCTGGCCCGCCTGATGCTCAAGGCGCCCGACGTCGTGGTGCTCGACGAGGCCACGGCGCACCTGGACTCCGAGTCCGAGGCCGCGGTGCAGCGGGCCTTAGCGGAGACCTTGAGCGGGCGCACCTCGCTGGTCATCGCCCATCGGCTCTCCACCGTGCGCGAGGCCGACCAACTGCTGGTGATCGACGGGGGCCGCATCGTCGAGCGGGGGACCCACGCCAGCCTGCTGGCCGAGGACGGCCTCTACGCCGAGTTGTACCGGACCCAGTTCGCCGACCAGGAGGTGACCGATCCCCAGGCTCCCGTGGCCTGACCGGCCGCGCATGACCATGGTCAACTCGCACCGAAGAGCGGGGGCAGGGTTGTCGGCCACTGGCCCACCGTGTAACGCTTGCCGCCCAGCACGGCCACGAAGGTCCCTTTCACGCCGTTGAGCGGCGACGTCTTGGTCCCGTCCCAGTAGACGAAGCGGGCATCGTCAGCCGCGGTGTGGTCGCCTCCCCCGGGCGTCCCCGTCGGCCCCACGTTGTAGGTCCACTGACCATATTGATAGTCCGGCGCGCCGAGCGTGGGCATCGCATGGATCCCCCGCGCCATGTTGCTGGGCGTCAGGTCGGGCCCGGCCGCCTGCAGGTCGTTGAAGATCTCCACCAGGTCCCCGTAGTTGCCGTCGGTGCCCTTGGGGATGGCGTGCCCGGTCAGCTTCTGGTAGAGCTGGCCGGCCAGGGACTGTGGGCCGGTCGTGCCGGTCGAGGGGGCGCTCTCGGACAGGCCGAACATGTGGCCCTGGATCTCCGGCAGGTCGTATTCTCCCTGGGCCACCTGGTCCAGGTCGGTCAGGGCCGAGCCGGTCAAGAACCACTCGGGGTGGTAGTTCTGGGCCGCCGCCGCCTTGGTCAGCAGGCCGAGCGAGAAGGGGTCGGCCGAGCAGATGATCGTCGTCACCCCGGCCGCCTTGAACTGAATGATGGCCTGCTGCGCCGACTGCTGGAAGGTGGCGATATCCAGGTTGTAATCGAAGCTGGGCGACAGCTCGCTCTTGTTGATGTGGTACTTGTTCTCGACCAAATTGATGAAGTCCTTGGTGCAGCCCAGGTACTGGGGCACGTTGGGGACGAAGGCGGCGAACTTGCGCACCTGGTCCTTCAATGTCGGGTCACCGGCGTAAATGGCTTTCTTCCCACCCAGCATGTTGGCCACCACCTCGGCCTCGGACGCCGTGATCGTGTTGCAGTTCTGGCTGGTCGACCACACGTAGGGATTGAGCGCCTCGAACGCTGCCTCGTCGTAGTACGGGTCACCGTTGAACTCCACCAGGTGGTCCTGGGCGGCACAAGTGGAGAAAGGCCCGGTGCCTCCGTAAGAGTCCCCGTTCGTCATGCCCGTTTCCCCGAAGGCGTGGATCTGATTGGCGATGGTGTCGGCGTCGGCACACGCCTGGGGCTGGCCCTGACCGAGCTCCTCGGTGGTGAAGCTGGCCTGGGTCGTGTACGGCTTGATGATGACCTTGCGCCCGTAGAGGTCATAGACGCTGTTGAAGTAGTTGAGGAAGACCTGCTGCACCTGACTGATGACCTGGGGGATGGCACCCCCGGCCGCCTTGGCCTGCGCCTCGATCTCCTCGGTGTCGGCGGCACTGGGAAACTCGCGTTCGACCAGGGTGATGGTGCTGGCCGTCACACCGGTGTAGGTGGCCCCACCGTTGTTGCCGGTGAACTTCGGGATGCACGGCGCGGCGTACGGCGAGTCGAATTGCGGAGCGGACGGCGTGCACTTGGCGCCAGTGCTGGTGGTGCCGGTGCCCGCCTTGATGCCGCCCGACGCCGGGTAGGCCCACGGGTAGGGCCCCTCACCGGAGGGTCCCGAGGTCCTCAGCACCGGGGACGTACTGGCCGCCCCCGCCACCGGGACCATCACCAGTGCGGTGAGCAGCGCCGCCCCCAGCACGATGGCGGAGCGTGCCCCCCGCCCAGTCCGACGCCCGGCCAAGCGTCGCGACGCGTCGCCGATCGACTTTCGGCCCGACGATGTCATGGCCCCCCCTTTGTCTGGTGGATGTACGGCGGTACCCCTCCCCAACCTTCCACCTGCTTTGGCCGGAAACGATAGCGAAGGCACGGTACGTTTGCGCTGTCAGGGCGCGACCACTTGGGGGTGGCATGGACGTCGTGCAGTGATCGGCCGCAGCGCGTGACACCGCGGGCACACAGGCGGACAGGGCAACATGACGATTCCTGAGGGGGGGGCACCCCTGGGGGGCCAGGTGGACCGCGGCCTGCGTGAGCGCGGGGCCTCGCTGTGGCGGTCGACCCGCGCCGGCCTGGGCTGGTTCTTCGCGGCAATCGGGGTGTGGATCGTCCTGGCTGCCACCCTGCCGAAGGGCCTGCCTCTCGGCATTGTGCTCCTCGGCATCGTCTACGGCGCCATTTACGCCATTTTGGCCGTGGGCATCGTCCTCATCTACCGCGGGGACCGCATCATCAACTTCGCTCAGGCCCAGATCGGGGTGCTGCCGGCCGTGCTCGCCATTGAGCTGGTGGTCACCTACGGCGTTCCCTTCGTCCTGGCCGCGGGGGCCGGCATCGCCGCCGCCATCATCCTCGGCGCGTTGGCCAGCCTGTTGCCCCGCCACTTCCGCAACAGCTCCCGGCTGATCCTGACCGTGGCCACCATCGGGCTGGCCCAGCTCCTGACCGGGGTGGCCACCCTGGCTCCCATCCTCTTCTGCAACCCGGCCACCAACCAGTCGTGCGTCAACGCCTCCAACAGCCAGTCGGTCAACACGCCTCTCCACCTGTCGTTCACCGTCGGTCCGGTGCTCTTCAGCGGCAACGACATCGTGGCCGTGGTGGGGGCAATGCTGGTGGCGTCCGTCCTGGCCCTGTTCATGCGCTACTCCAAGTACGGGCTGGGCATCCGGGCGGCCGCCGAGAACAGCGACCGGGCCACCCTGCTCGGGATCTCGGTGGCCCGCCTCGACACCATCATCTGGGTGCTGGCCGCCATCTTGTCCACCCTGGCCATTCTGTTGCAGG
>JBKQIP010000103.1:0-14269 GCA_052148295.1 Acidimicrobiales bacterium | reverse complement strand
CCCGCCGTGGGGGCCGCACCCGCGGTCGTGGGTGGGGCGCCCGGGCGCGCCGCCGCCCCGGGTCGGTCGGACCTCGGTCAGCGCGTCGGTGGTGCCGGTCACCCACAGCGAGCCGAACCCGGCGGCGACCCGCACCGCTCCTCCCGGCACCCGCACGGGAGGGCCGAGGTCGCCCGTGGCCGGGTCGAGCGGGCTCACCACGCCGGCGGCGACCGAGGACACCCAGATCCGGCCGCCCAGCACGGCCAGTCCGGAGGGACCGGCCGGGACCGCCACCCGACGGGTGATCCGCAGGGTCGGCAGGGCCACCTCCTCGACCGTGTTGCTGACCATGCTGGCCACCCAGAGGTGGTCCCCGTCCCGGATCATGGCGGCCGGCCGGCCCGGGAGGGCCACCGAGGCCACGGTGCGCCCGTCCGACGGCGCGAAGCGGACGAGGCGGTCGGTGAGGTCGTCGGTCACCCAGGCCGAGCCGCCGGCGCGCACCACCGCCGAGGCCGACGGCGTGCGCAACACGGTGCGGGCGGTCAGGCGCGCGGCGGGGCGAGCCGGGGCGTGGCCCGGGCCGGCGACCACCAGCAGGACGACCAGCGCCACCACCGCCCCGGCGGCGCCGATCCCGGTGACGAGGCGGGCGAGACGCCGCCGCCGGGCGGCACGGCCGGCGGCGGCCTGCTCGTGCTCGAGGCGCTGACGGTCCGCCCGGCTCTGGGCCAAGCGGCGCTGGCGGCGGTCCGCCGGGGACGAGGCGCTCGACATTCCCGGGCACCGTAGCGTTCCCGCCCGGCGCCCCCGGTTCAGCCGGGCGACCCCACCAGGGCGATCACCTGGGCCGCCTGCTCGGCGATGGTCCCCGAGGTGGGACGCAACACCAGCTCGGCGTCCTCGGGCTTCTCGTAGGTGCCGTCGATGCCGGTGAACCCGGGAAGCTGACCGGCCCGGGCCCGGGCGTAGAGCCCCTTGGGATCGCGGCGCTCGCACTCGTCCAGGGGCGTGTCGACGAACACCTCGAAGAACCGGAGCCCGGCCTCCTCGTGCAGGGCGCGGATGAAGCGGCGATCGGCCGCGCACGGGCTGATGAGCGAGATGAGGGCCACCGAGCCCGACTCGGCGAACATCTTGGCCACCTCGCCGGCGCGGCGCACGTTCTCGGCGCGGTCCCGGTCCGAGAACCCCAGGTCGCCGCAGATCCCGTGGCGCAGGTTGTCCCCGTCGAGCATGTAGGCCGGCCGGCCCCGGTTGACCAGGTCCGCTTCGACCGCGGCGGCGATGGTCGACTTGCCCGAGCCCGAGAGCCCGGTCAACAGCACGGTGGCCCCCACGGTGCCGAGGGCGCTGTAGCGGCGCTCCCGGGTGAGCTGCCCCGGTTGGAAGACGACGTTGGGGCTGGCGTGGGTGGCGGCGATGACCCGGATCACGCCTGCCCCCACGGTGCCGTTGGTCGCCGGGTCGATGATGATGAAGCTCCCGGTGGAGCGGTTGGCGCTGTAGTCGTCCACCGAGAGGGGCTCGGTACAGCGCAGGTGGATGCGCCCCACCTCGTTGAGCGACAGCGAGCGCGCGGCGTCGTCCCGGTGCAGGCCGTTGATCTCGAGGCGGTACTGCATGGACTCCACCAGGGCCCGCACGGTGCGGGTGTTGTGCTTGAGCAGGTAGGAGTCGCCCACCGACAGGGTGGAGCGCTCGTCCATCCAGCACACGGTGGCCTCGATCTCCGTGGTCACGGTGGGCCGGTTGTTGGGACGGCAGAGCACGTCGCCCCGGGACACGGCCACGTCGTCGGCCAGCGTGATGACCACGGCCATGGGCGGATAGGCCTCCGTCACCTCGCCGTCGGCCGTGGCGATGGAGGCGATGCGCGAGGTGGTGCCCGAGGGGAGGACGAGCACGTCGTCGCCGGGGCGCAGCACGCCGCTGGCCACCGTGCCGGCGTAGCCCCGGAAGTCCGGGTTCTCCGCGCTCTGGGTGCGGATCACGTACTGCACCGGGAAGCGGGGGTCGATGAGGTTCTCGTCGCTGCCGATGTAGACCGTCTCGAGATGTGTCAGCAGCGGCGAGCCCTGGTACCACCAGAGGTTCTCGGAGCGGTGCACCACGTTGTCGCCCTTCAGGGCGGAGATGGGGATGAAGGTGATGTCCTGGACGTTGAGTCGCGCCGCGAATTCCATGAAGTCGGCCCGGATGGCCTCGTAGCGGGCCTGGTCCCAATCGACCAGATCCATCTTGTTGACGCAGACCACCATGTGGGGGATGCCCAGCATGGAGGAGAGGAAGGCGTGCCGGCGGGTCTGCTCGACCACGCCGTTGCGGGCATCGACCAGAATCAACGCCAGGTGCGCGCTCGACGCTCCGGTCACCATGTTGCGGGTGTACTCGGTGTGCCCGGGGGTGTCGGCGATGATGAACTTGCGCTGGGGGGTGGCGAAGTAGCGGTAGGCCACGTCGATGGTGATGCCCTGCTCGCGCTCGGCCCGCAGGCCGTCGGTGAGCAGGGCCAGGTCGGTCTCGGAGTAGCCCCGCTGCTCGCTGCTGTGGCGGATCGACTCGAGCTGGTCCTCAAAGATGGCCTTGGCGTCGTAGAGCAGGCGCCCGATCAGGGTCGACTTGCCGTCGTCGACCGAGCCGGCGGTGGCCAGGCGCAGGAGCTCGGCCACTAGAAGTACCCCTCGCGCTTGCGATCCTCCATGCCCGCCTCCGAGATGCGGTCGTCGGCCCGGGTGGCGCCGCGCTCGGTCAACCGGGTCGCCGCCACCTCGGCCAGGATGGCGGCCACCGAGTCGGCCGTCGACTCCACGCATCCGGTGCAGTCGGCGTCTCCCACGGTGCGGAACCGCACCAGGGCCTCGAAGACCTCCTCGCCGGTCTCGGGGACGAGGTGCTCGGTGACGGCCATCAACATGGCGTCGCGCTGGAACACCGGCCGCCGGTGGGCGAAGTAGATAGGCGGCACGTCGATGGCCTCCGCCTCGATGTACTGCCACACGTCCAGTTCGGTCCAGTTGGACAGGGGGAAGACCCGGATGTGCTCCCCCTTGTGGTGGCGCCCGTTGTAGAGGTTCCACAGCTCGGGGCGCTGCTTCTTGGGGTCCCACTGCCCGAACTCGTCGCGGAAGCTGAAGATCCGCTCCTTGGCCCGGGCCTTCTCCTCGTCGCGCCGGGCCCCGCCGAAGACGGCGTCGAAGCGGCCGGACCGGATGGCCCGCAGGAGGGTGGGCGTCTGCAGTCGGTTGCGGGTGGCGCGCGACCCGCGCTCCTCGGTGCTGCGCCCGGCGTCGATGTCCTCCTGGACGCTGGCCACCACCAGGTTGACCCCGGCGCGGGCCACGGCCCCGTCCCTGAACTCGAGGACCTCGCGGAAGTTGCGTCCGGTGTCGACGTGCATGACCGGGAACGGGGTGGGACCCGGCCAGAAGGCCTTGCGGGCCACGTGCAACATGACGATGGAGTCCTTGCCGCCGCTGAAGAGCAGCACCGGGCGTTCGAACTCGGCCGCCACCTCACGGAAGATGTGGACGGCCTGGGCCTCGAGCGCACGCAGGTGCGACAGGCGGTACGCCCCTGACGTGTGCACGTCCTCGACTTCGCTGGGACCCGCCGTGGCGCCGGGTGTGCCCATCGGTTCCTCCTCCGCAGGCTGCAACCAGAATTAGTATCACGTTCCCGAGCGGGCACCGCCCATCCGGGAGCGTTCAGCTGCAACTCCAGATGCAGCCAGGGAGGCCCGCGCGCCGGCCTACGCGCCGGCCTCCGCGGCGCCGTCGGACGGCGGCTCGCCCTCCACCACCGGTATCCCGAAGGCGTCCTCGGCGGTGGGGGTGGCACCGAGCCAGCTGGCGTCGATGGACGGATCGAAGGGGTCGTCGCCCACGCTCTCGCCGCTCATGTCGCGCAACCATGCCGCCAGGTTCTCGGTGTCCGAATCGCCGGACCCGAGCGCCCAGAAGGGCATGGCCTCGGCGTCGGGCATCTCGAGGCGGATGTGACGGTAGTGCTCCATGCCCGAGCCGGCCGGGATGAGCTTGCCGATGATGATGTTCTCCTTGAGCCCGAAGAGCTGGTCGCTCTTGCCCTCGAGGGCCGCCTCGGTCAGCACCCGGGTCGTCTCCTGGAAGGAGGCGGCCGAGAGCCAGCTCTCGGTGGCCAGCGACGCCTTGGTGATGCCCATCAACTCCGGGCGGCCCTCGGCGGGAGCCTGTCCCTCCTCGACCAGCGTGCGGTTGACCTCGGCGTAGAGCTGGTTGTCGACCCGCTCGCCGGGCAGGAACGGCGCATCCCCCGGCTCGGCCACCAGCACCCGCCGCAGCATCTGGCGGACGATCAGCTCGATGTGCTTGTCGTGGATGGAGACACCCTGGTCGCGGTAGACCTTCTGGACCTCCTCGACCAGGTACTGCTGGGTCTCGCGGATGCCCTTGACCTCGAGCAGCTCCTTGGGGTCCTTGGGGCCCTCGACCAGGGCGTCGCCCGCGGAGACCTCCTGACCGTCCACCACCTCGAGGTGGGCCCGGGGGGCGACCAGGGTCGACACCTCCTCGCCGTCGTCGGCCACCACGGTGACGTGGCGACCGCTCTCGTCGTCGGTGATGCGCACCACCCCGGAGTAGTGGGCCAGCACCGCCGCCCCCTTGGGGGTGCGGGCCTCGAACAGCTCGACCACGCGGGGCAGGCCGTGCGTGATGTCCTCGCCGACCACGCCGCCGGTGTGGAAGGTCCGCATGGTCAGCTGCGTGCCCGGCTCGCCGATCGACTGGGCGGCGATGACCCCCACGGCCTCCCCCAGCTCGATCATGATGCCGGTGGCCAGGGAGAGCCCGTAGCAGGCGGCGCACACGCCGTGGGGCGACTCGCAGGTGAGCACCGAGCGGACCCGGATGCGGTCCACCGCGGCGTCGTCGCGCATGCGGGCGATGTTCTCGTCGTCGAGCAGCGTGCCCACCTCGTAGGTCGTGCCGTCCGAGAGGGTGACCGGCTCGGAGAGCAGGCGCCCGAAGGCCCGCGTCTCGAGATAGTTGCGGTGCCCGGGGCCGTCGGGCGCCACACCCTCGATCCAGATGCCGCGGGTCGAGCCGCAGTCCTCGATCCGGATGATGAGCTCCTGGGCCACGTCGACCAGCCGCCGGGTCAGGTAGCCCGAGTCGGCCGTCCGCAGCGCGGTGTCGGCCAGGCCCTTGCGGGCGCCGTGGGTGGAGATGAAGTACTCCAGCACGGAGAGGCCCTCCCGGAAGGACGACTTGATGGGTCGGGGGATCATCTCACCGCGGGGGTTCGACACCAGTCCCTTCATGCCGGCGATCTGACGGATCTGCTGGGAGTTCCCTCGGGCCCCCGAGTCCACCATCATGTCCAACGGGTTGAAGGCGATGGTGGCCAGGGCCGACTCCATGGCGCGCCCCACCTCGGAGTTGGCCGAGGTCCAGATCTCGATCTCCTTCTGGCGCCGTTCGTCGTCGGTGATGATGCCCCGCTTGAACTGCGTCTCGGCCTTCTCCGCCTCCTTCTCGTAGCGGTCGAGAATGGCCTGCTTCTCCGGCGGGGTCTGCACGTCGTTGATGGAGATGGTGAGCCCCGACTGGGCGGCGAAGCGGAAGCCCAGCGCCTTGATGCGGTCCAGGCTCGAGGCCACGACGTGCTTGGGGTAGTTGGCCGCCAGCTCCTCGACGATGGTGCCGATGGGGATGTTGCGCTTCCCCACCACGTCGTTGACGTAGCGGAAGCCCACCGGGAGCGCCTCGTTGAAGAAGAGCCGGCCCGCCGTCGTCTCGAAGGACAGGGCCTCGTCGGCGCCCGCCGTCACCCCGGCCGCGGCCAGGCGGTCGGCCAGGGTCGAGGGGCGCCCCGGCCGCAGCACGATCGGCACCTGCAGGTCCAGGTCACCGGCATCGAAGGCCGCCTCGACCTCGTGCAGGTGGCGGAAGGATCGTCCGGCGCCCTTGCCGGCGTCCACCCGCAACGTCAGGTAGTAGGCCCCGAACACCATGTCCTGGGTGGGCACGGTGATGGGGCGACCGGTGGCCGGCGAGAGGATGTTGTTGGCCGACAGCATGAGCACGCGGGCCTCCGCCTGCGCCTCGGCCGAGAGGGGCAGGTGCACGGCCATCTGGTCGCCGTCGAAGTCGGCGTTGAAGGCGGTGCACACCAGGGGGTGCACCTGGATCGCCTTGCCCTCGACCAGGACCGGCTCGAAGGCCTGGATCCCCAGTCGGTGCAGCGTGGGCGCCCGGTTCAGCAGCACCGGGTGCTCGCGGATCACGCCCTCGAGGACGTCCCACACCTGGGGCCGGCGGCGCTCGACCATGCGCTTGGCCGACTTGATGTTCTGGGCCAGCTCGGCGTCGACCAGGCGCTTCATGACGAAGGGCTTGAACAGCTCGAGCGCCATCAGCTTGGGCAGCCCGCACTGGTGCAGCTTGAGGTTCGGCCCGATCACGATGACCGACCGGCCCGAGTAGTCCACCCGCTTGCCCAGCAGGTTCTGGCGGAAGCGGCCCTGCTTGCCCTTCAACATGTCGGAGAGCGACTTGAGCGGCCGGTTGCCCGGTCCGGTCACCGGGCGCCCACGGCGCCCGTTGTCGAAGAGGGCGTCGACGGCCTCTTGGAGCATGCGCTTCTCGTTGTTGATGATGATCTCGGGCGCACCCAGGTCCAGCAGCCGCTTCAGCCGGTTGTTCCGGTTGATGACGCGGCGGTACAGGTCGTTGAGGTCCGAGGTGGCGAAGCGGCCACCGTCGAGCTGCACCATGGGACGCAGGTCGGGCGGGATGACCGGCACCGCCTCGAGGATCATGGCCCGGGGGTCGTTGATCCGGCGGCCGTGGTCGTCCCGGCGGTTGAAGGCGGTGACGATCTTGAGCCGCTTGATCGTCTTCTGGCGCCGCTGGGCCGACAGGGGACGACGGCCGTCCTTGGCGTCGATCATGTCCCGCAGCTTGATCTCCTCGGCGTCGAGGTCGATGCGGTCGAGCAGCTTGAGGATGTACTCGGCCCCCATGCCGCCTTCGAAGTACTCGTCGTAGCGCAGGCGCAGCTCGCGCCACAGCATCTCGTCCTCGATGATCTTGCGACCGTGGAGGTTGCGGAACTCGTCGAGGGAGCGCTGCGCGATCTCGGCGTCGTCCTGGGCCCGCTCGCGGGCGGAGGCGATCTCCTTCTCGACGGCCCGCTGGCGCGCCTTGATCTCGGCGTCACGGGCCCCGTCGGCCTCGAGCTGCTTGAGCTCGTCCTCGAGCGCCTTGAAGCGGCGGTCGATGTCCAGGTCGCGCCGCCGCTCGATCTCACCGATCTCCTCGGCCATCTCGGCCTCGAGGGTGGGGAGGTCCTGGTGGCGCTTCTCGTCGTCGACCCAGGTGACCAGGTTGGCCGCGAAGTAGATGACCTTCTCGAGCTGCTTGGCCTTGAGCTCTTCCCGGGGCTCGGTGCCCATGAGCAGGTAGGCCAGCCAGCTGCGGGTGCCGCGGAGGTACCAGATGTGCACCACGGGGGCGGCCAGCTCGATGTGGCCCATCCGGTCGCGGCGGACCTTCGAGCGCGTGACCTCGACCCCGCAGCGCTCGCAGATGATGCCCTTGAACCGGACGCGCTTGTACTTGCCGCAGTAGCACTCCCAGTCCTTGGTCGGGCCGAAGATCTTCTCGCAGAACAGCCCGTCCTTCTCGGGGCGCAGCGTCCGGTAGTTGATGGTCTCGGGCTTCTTGACCTCGCCGTTGGACCAGCCCCGGATGGAGTCCCCGGTGGCCAGGCCGATGCGCAGCTGATCGAAGGTGTTCACGTCCAGAGCCATTACGAGAAGCTCCTCTCTGCGGCGCGCCGCTCGTCTTCTTCGTCAGAGCCGCGTTCGTTGCGACTGATGTCGATGCCCAGCTCTTCCGCCGTCCGGAACACGTCCTCGTCGAGTTCGTGCATTTCGATCTCCCGACCGTCCACCGCCAGCACCTCCACGTCGAGGCAGAGCGACTGCATCTCTTTGATCAGGACCTTGAAGCTCTCGGGGATCCCCGGTTCGGGGATGTTCTCCCCCTTGACGATGGCCTCGTAGACCTTGACCCGTCCGAGGACGTCGTCCGACTTGATGGTGAGCAGCTCCTGCAGGGCGTAGGCCGCGCCGAACGCCTCGAGGGCCCAGACCTCCATCTCGCCGAAGCGCTGCCCGCCGAACTGCGCCTTTCCGCCCAGGGGCTGCTGGGTGATCATGGAGTACGGACCGGTGGAGCGCGCGTGGATCTTGTCGTCCACCAGGTGGGCCAGTTTCAAGATGTAGACGTAGCCGACCGAGATCGGGTTGTCGTAGGGCTCGCCGGTGCGGCCGTTGAACAAGGTGGCCTTCCCGTCGGTCCGGATCTGCACGTCCCCGTTGGCCGAATCCGAGTTCAGCGTCCCGAAGATGTGCTGGATGGTGGCGTGCTTACCGGCGTCCTCGGCCTCGTCCCAGTGGGCCCCGTCGAAGACCGGGGTGGCCACCCAGGCCGCCGGCTCGGTGCGCGGCCGCGTCTTGCGCATGGCACCGTCACCCTTGGCGCTGGTGCCGACCTCGTCGTTGACCCCGACCCCGGCCCAGCCGTGGCGGGCGGCGTAGCCCAGGTGCGACTCGAGCACCTGGCCCACGTTCATCCGGCTGGGGACGCCGAGCGGGTTGAGGATGATGTCGACCGGCGTGCCGTCGGCCAGGTACGGCATGTCCTCCACCGGCAGGATCTTCGAGATGACGCCCTTGTTGCCGTGCCGGCCGGCCAGCTTGTCGCCCTCGGAGATCTTGCGCTTCTGGGCCACGTAGACCCGGACCAGCTGGTTGACGCCGGGAGGCAGCTCGTGCGACTCCTCACGGGAGAAGACCCGCACGTCGATCACCTTGCCGTACTCGCCGTGCGGCACCTTGAGGCTGGTGTCGCGCACCTCGCGCGCCTTCTCGCCGAAGATGGCCCGCAGCAACCGCTCCTCGGGGGTCTGCTCGGTCTCGCCCTTGGGCGTCACCTTGCCCACCAGCACGTCGCCCGGCGCCACCTCGGCCCCCACCCGGATGATGCCGCGGTCGTCCAGGTCGGCCAGGATCTCCTCGGACAGGTTCGGAATGTCCCGGGTGATCTCCTCGGCCCCGAGCTTGGTGTCCCGGGCGTCGACCTCGTGCTCCTCGATGTGGATGGAGGTCAGCACGTCGTCGCGCACCAGGCGCTCGGAGAGGATGATGGCGTCCTCGTAGTTGAAGCCCTCCCACGGCATGAAGGCCACCAGGAGGTTCTTGCCCAGGGCCAGCTCGCCGTTGTGGGTGGAGGGCCCGTCGGCGATGAGGTCACCGGCCTCCACCTTCTGCCCCTCGACCACCAGGGTGCGGTGGTTGATGCAGGTGTTCTGGTTGGAGCGGCGGAACTTGGACAGGCGGTAGGCCTTGCGCCCGAGCGGGGTGCCCAGGCGGTCCTTCTGCCCGGCCCGGTACTCGACGGTGACCGTGTCCCCGCTGATCTCGGTCACGGTGCCCTCGCCCTCGGCGACCAGGACGTCGCCGGCGTCGCGAGCGGCGCGGGCCTCGACCCCGGTCCCGATGTAGGGGGCCTCGGGCACCACCAGCGGCACCGCCTGCTTCTGCATGTTCGCCCCCATGAGGGCCCGGTTGGCGTCGTCGTGCTCGACGAAGGGGATCAGCGCGGTCGAGACCGACACGATCTGCTTCGGGGACACGTCCATGAGGTCGACCTCCGACGGCGGCACGTAGTCGATCTCGCTGGTCGTCCCGTAGGAGGTGTTGACCGCCCCCATACGCACCCCGGTGCCCTGGGGCCCGCGGCGCACCAGGACGCGGTCCTCGGTGAAGTTGCCGGCGTCGTCCACGGCGGCGTTGGCCTGGGCGATGACGTGCTCCTCCTCCTCGTCGGCGGCCAGGTAGCTGACCTTGGCGGTCACCTTCCCGTCGACCACGGTGCGGTACGGCGTCTCGATGAAGCCGTACTCGTTGACCCGCGCGTAGGTGGCCAGGGCGCCGATCAGGCCGATGTTGGGGCCCTCGGGCGTCTCGATCGGGCACATGCGCCCGTAGTGGGAGGTGTGGACGTCCCGCACCTCGAACCCGGCGCGCTCACGGGACAGGCCGCCCGGTCCGAGGGCGGAGAGGCGGCGCTTGTGGGCCAGTCCCGACAGGGGGTTGTTCTGGTCCATGAACTGGCTGAGCTGGCTGGTGCCGAAGAACTCCTTGACGGCGGCCACCACGGGCCGGATGTTGATCAGCGTCTGGGGGGTGATGGCCTCCACGTCCTGGGTGGTCATGCGCTCGCGCACGACGCGCTCCATGCGGGAGAGACCGACCCGGACCTGGTTCTGGATCAGCTCGCCGACCGAGCGGATGCGCCGGTTGGCGAAGTGGTCCTGGTCGTCGATGCGGTAGGTGGACTCCCCGTCGGCCATGTGCAGGGCCAGGTGGAGCATGTAGGTGGCCGAGGCCAGGATCTCGGAGGGGCTGAGCACGCTCTGGTTGGGCGCGGGCTTCTCGATCTCGATGCCGAAGAGTTCGGACAGGCGGTCGATCTCGGGGCCGAGCTTGCGGTTCAGCTTGTAGCGCCCCACCCGGGTCAGGTCGTAGCGCTTGGGGTTGAAGAAGGCGTTCTCGAAGTAGACGCGGGCCGCCTCGGCCGAGAGGGGCTCGCCCGGGCGGGCGCGCTTGTAGATCTCGAGCAGCGCCTCCTCGCGGGTGGGGGCGAGGTTCCGCTCCTTCTCCCACTGGCCCTCGAGGAAGTCGAAGTGGCGGACGAAGCGATCGAGGAACGCCTCGTCCCCGTAGCCCAGGGCCCGCAACAGGACGAAGAGGGACAGGCGGCGCTTGCGCGCCACCCGGCAGCCGGCCGTCACGTCCTTGCCCGGCTTGGCCTCGATGTCGAGCTCGATCCATTCACCGCGGTAGGGGTGGATGGTCCCGGTGAACACCGTCTTGGCGTCGCGACCCGGTTGGAAGATGACGCCCGGTGACCGGACCAGCTGGCTGACCACCACGCGCTCGGTCCCGTTGACGATGAAGGTGCCGCGGTCGGTCATCATGGGGAAGTCGCCCATGAAGACCGTCTGCTCCTTGATCTCGCCGGTGGTGGCATTGAGGAACCGGGCCCGTACGAAGACGGGCGCGGCGTAGGTCATGTCCTTTTCCTTGCACTCCTCCACCGTGAACTTCGGGGGCGGGCGCAGGTCGGGGTCGGTCGGGTCGAACTCGAGCTCGAGGCTCAACTGGCCGGTGAAGTCCTCAATGGGGCTGATGTCGTGGTAGGCCTCGGCCAAACCCTTGTCCAGGAACCATTGGAAGGAATCGCGCTGAATGGCGATCAGATCGGGAAGCGCGAGGGCCTCATTGATATTGGCGAACGAGACACGTTCGGGACTGCGGGACCGTGAGGACAACGGTCAACTCCTCCCAGGTGGGCTTGCGGCGGGTGGGTGCGGTACTGCTGAGTAGCGGGACGGTCAAAAAGGGACCTGATCAGGGTCCTTGGACTGCGCGGGCGCGAAGTGGCCCCGCGGAATTACGGGGACAACGAACACAAGGGCGCACGGCAACCCTGCATCTTACCCGTGGGCGTGCCTGAACACAACCCCTTGGACTTGTGCCCGGACGGGCCGGAGCCCGGAGGTGGCCGCCAGGCTAGGAGCGCGGCGGCCCCGCCGTCAAGGATCACCGCCGGGGGCCCGGCCCCGGACCGGGCCCGCACCCCCGGAAGGGGCCGGGGTTACTTGACCTCGACGGTGGCGCCGGCGGCTTCGAGGGTGGCCCGGGCCTTCTCGGCGTCGTCCTTGTTGGCCTTCTCGAGTACCGCCTTGGGGGCGCTCTCGACCAGGTCCTTGGCCTCCTTCAGTCCGAGGCTGGTCAGCGCCCGCACCTCCTTGATCACCTGGATCTTCTTGTCACCGGCCTCGGTGAGGACGACGTCGAACTCCGACTTCTCCTCTTCGGCACCGGCGTCGCCGCCCTCGGCCGCACCGCCGGCGGCCGGCGCGGCGGCCACGGCCACCGGTGCTGCCGCGGTCACGCCGAAGCGCTCCTCGAATTCCTTCAACAGCTCGCTCAGCTGGATCACCGACAATTCGGCGATCCCGTCGAGGATCTGATCCTTGGTCAGGGTCCCTGCCATCTGAATGGCCTTCCTTTCTCTCCTACGGTCGTGTCTGGTCTCTGGTCGATTCTGGATTCGTCACTCGCCGGTCTCGGCGGGTGACTCGGCGGCCGGCTCGGCGTCCGCCGGCGCTTCTGCCGCGGGCGCTTCGGCCGCCTCGGCGTCCGCGGGCGCTTCGGCCGCCTCTGCCGCCGCCACCTCGGCCGCCGCCCCGGGTTCCGCACCGCCCTCCCCGGCCGCCTCGCGCTGCTCGACGAGGGCCGAGAGGCCGTAGGCCAGGTTGCGCGGCAGGGCCTGGAGGAGTCCGGCCATCTGCTGCAGGGGGGCGGCCAGGGCACCGGCCAGGCGGGCCAGGAGCACGTCGCGGGACGGCAGGTCGGCCAGGGTGGCCAGGTCGGCGGAGGTCAGCAGCGATCCGTCGGCCAGGCCGCCCTTGATCACCAGGTGGTGATGGGCCCGGGAGAAGTCCCGGAGCGCCTTGGCCACCGCGCTCACGTCACCGTCCACGAAGGTCAGGGCGGTCGGTCCGCTCAAGAAGTCGGCCAGGGGCTGGTGGTCGCCTCCGTCGATGGCCCGCTTCACCAGGGTGTTCTTGAAGACCTTGTAGTCGGCGCCCACCGCGGCCAGCGCGGCCCGCAGGTCGGCCAGCTGGGCCACCGTGAGCCCCCGGTACTCGCTGACGATCGACGCCGACGCGTCGTTGATGCGCGACCGGACCTCGTCGACGACGGCGGCCTTGTGTGTCCTCGCTGCATTGGGCATGAGTCTGTCGTCCTCCACCGGGATCAACCGCCCGGCGACGGGTCAGGATCTCCGGTGAGCGACGGCGTGCACCGCAGCGGTGCCCGCGTGAGTCGCCTCGTCAGGCGGGCCCCGGGGGGCCCCTTCGGCACCCGAAGGTGCACCGGAGGTCTGTGGCGTCTGGATTCAGTGCTCGTCCCCCGAGGGGATGAGCTGTGGGCGTAGCGTAGTACGGCGACCCGGGGGCGTCCGACCGCTCAGGCGGTGGCGGCCAGCTCCTCGTCCACCAGGCGGGCCCGGGCCGGATCGATGTGGACGCCGGGGCCCATGGTGGTCGTCACCGTCACCGACCGCAGGTAGCGGCCCTTGGCCGAGGCCGGCTTGGCCCGCTGCAGTTCCTCGATCACGGCGTGCACGTTGGCCACCAACTGCTCCTTGGTGAAGGAGGCCTTGCCCACCCGGATGTGCACGTTCCCCACCTTGTCGGTTCGGTACTCGACCCGGCCGCCCTTGAATTCGGCGACGGCCCGGGCGACGTCGGTGGTGACGGTCCCCGTCTTGGGGTTGGGCATGAGCCCCCGGGGGCCGAGCACCCGGCCGAGCGCCCCCACCTGGCCCATGAGGTCGGGCGTGGCGATGGCCACGTCGAAGTCCAGGAATCCCCCGTTGACCTTGGCCACCAGGTCGTCGGCGCCCACCACGTCGGCACCGGCGGCGCGGGCTTCGGCTGCCTGCTCGCCGGCGGCGAACACGGCCACCCGCTCGGTGCGACCGGTGCCCGAGGGCAGCGACAGCGTGCCCCGCACGATCTGATCCGCCTTGCGGGGATCCACGCCGAGGCGGACGGCCAGCTCGACCGTCTCGTCGAACGAGGGGCGGGCCAACTCCTTGACCAGGACCACGGCCTCGCCGACCCCGTAGAGGGCCCCGCGGTCGACCTTGGCCAGTGCGTCTCGGTACTGCTTCCCGTGATGGGCCATCGTGCGTCTCCTGTGGTTCGGTCCGGGGCGGTCGCTCAGCCGGCGACTTTGATGCCCATCGAGCGCGCCGTGCCCGCCACCTGCCGCTTGGCTGCCTCGGCGTCGTTGGTGTTGAGGTCCTTGAGCTTGACCTGGGCGATCTCGCCCAGCTGGGCGTCGGTGATGGTGCCCACCTGCTCCCGGCCCGCGGTCGACGCGCCCTTGGCCAAGCCCGCGGCCTGGCGCAGCAGCACCGGCGTCGGCGGCGTCTTGAGCACGAAGCTGAAGGAACGGTCCTCGTAGATGGTGATGTCGACGGGGATGACCGAGCCCCGCTGCGACTCGGTGGCGGCGTTGTACTGCTTGCAGAACTCCATGGTCTGGACGCCGTGGGGTCCGAGCGCCGTGCCCACCGGGGGGGCGGGGGTGGCCGATCCGGCTTCCAGCTGGATCTTCACCACGGCGAGGACACGCTTCCTGGGTGCCATCGTC
>JBKQIP010000102.1:0-5463 GCA_052148295.1 Acidimicrobiales bacterium | reverse complement strand
TCGACGGCGTCGTATCCCTACTTCGCCAGCAAGGAGGCGCTGTTCGTGGCCGCGGTCGACGAGGACGTGGCCCAGCTGATCGGCGAGGCGGTGTCGCTGGTGGCCATTGAGGCGGCGCCCGAGCAATGGGGCCACACCATGATGCGCAGCCTGGTCGAGCGCATGGATGGCCACCCGCTGGCCCGCCGCATCGTGTCGGGTCTCGAGCCCGAGTTCACCATGCGCCTGCTGGACATCCCGGCTCTGGCCGAATTGCGCAAGGGCGTGGCGGAGCTGATGCGGGCCCATCAGGTCAGCGGCCTGGTGCGCCGGGACGTCGATCCCGTCCAGATGGCCAACGGGCTGGTCATCATCGTGATCTCGTTGCTCATGGCCACCCTGCAGACGGGTGGGGCGGGCTTCGAGCTGGTGGCGGACGACGTCGAGGCCGTCCTGCACGCCGCCACGCGGCCACCTCTCTGAGCGGGCTCCACCCCGCCGCGCGCGGGACCGGCCGCACCGCGGCGCGTCGCGGTGCGTCGCGGCCGCCATGGACGGCGGGCGCGGCCGCCAGCTGCAATGGCCATTGGAGAACCGAGAGGGTCCGCGACCACTCGACCGCGGGTCGGTGACATGACGGTGTGGGTGTCGGCCGAAGACGTGCAGGCGCACGATCGTGTCGAGTGCGCCCGCCGAAAAGGTGTCACATCGGTTGCGCGCGTCCGGGCCGGAGAGCCCGACGAAATCCTGGCGCGCTCATGCTATTCCCAGGTGAAATTCCCAGCGGGTGAAGCGCCGAGGCATTCGCACGCGCGCGAACAGATCAGTCTTGGGGACTCGTGACGTATGGAATACTAACCCCGGGTGCACTAACGCTCGGAAGGGTGCGATGACCGAGGGGTTCGATGTCGATGTCACCATCGTGGGAGGGTGCGGTCGCGCCGGCCTGCCACTCGGGCTGGCCCTGGCTGATCGCGGACGGCGGGTCGTCCTCTACGACATCAACCCGGAAGCCGTCCGAAAAGTGCAGCAGGGTGAGATGCCATTCCTCGAAGCGGGTGCGGCGGTCGTCCTCGAACGGGTGCTCGGCACGGGCCTGACCGCGTCGGTTGATCCGGCGGTGGTCGGCCAGGCCGAGAGCGTCGTCGTGGTCATCGGTACGCCCATCGACGAGTTCTTGAACCCCCATCCGAACGTCGTGATGGATGCCATCGTGGAACTGTCCCCGTTCCTCCGGGACGGGCAGCTGCTGGTGCTGCGGTCGACGCTCTATCCGGGCGTCACGGCTCTGGTCGAACGGATCGTCAAGGGCGACCACCCTGACATCGACGTGAGCTACTGTCCCGAGCGCATCGCCGAAGGCAAGGCCATGACGGAGCTGTACGAGCTCCCGCAGCTGGTCGGGGCCCGGGACCCCCGTGCCCTGGGCCGGGCGCAGGCGCTCTTCGAGACGCTGACGTCAGCGGTCGTCCCGATGAATCCCGAAGAGGCGGAACTGGCCAAGCTGTACACCAACGCCTGGCGTTACATCAAGTTCGCCATCGCCAACCATTTCTTCATGATGGCCGACGAGCAGGGCCTGAACTACGAGAGCATTCGCGCCGCACTGGCACAGGACTACCCACGCGCCTTCGACATTCCCCGTGCGGGTCTGGCGGCGGGGCCGTGCCTCCTCAAGGACACGATGCACCTGGCCGCCCTGGCCGACAAGGGATTCGACCTCGGCTATGCCGCCATGAGGGTGAACGAAGGCCTTCCGGACTTCATCGTGTCGAGAATCGAGAAAACCTGGGATCTCGGCGCGCTCACGGTGGGGATCCTCGGCATGGGATTCAAGAACGACAGTGACGATGTCCGATCCAGCCTGAGCTACAAGCTGAAGCGGATCTTGCGCTACAAGGCCAAGGCGGTCATGTGCCACGATCCGTTGGTCGTGGTCGATCCCGACCTTGAGCCCCTCGAGCGGATCCTCTCCGAGTGCGATCTCTTGATTGTGGGTGCGCCCCACTCGAGCTACCGGGATCTCGCCACGGAACTGCCGGTCATCGATGTGACCGGCACGGTCACCTCCGATCTGTGGTCCCGAGTGGATGACGTGAAGTCACTGCTGACGGACGCGATCTGAGCGGCTTTCGAACCGGAACGTCGGGGCACTCAACGTGAAGCGAGGGACGAACCCATTGAAGCGCATCAGGTCGGCAGCAGGTGAACCGCGGGCACCCGGGGTCGTCATCCTGGTCGAGAACCTTTCCGTGCCGTTCGACCGACGCGTGTGGCAGGAGGCCAGCACCCTGCAGGACAACGGCTACGCCGTGCACGTGATCTGTCCCCGGAGCGCGGAGGACCCCCTGGCGCACGAAGTCGTGGACGGCGTCCACATCCACCGCTACAAGCGGGGATTCGAGGCCAGGGGTCGATCGCCGTACATCGTCGAGTACTCGATCGCGCTGTGGGCCATGGCGTGGAATCTCTTCAAGGTCCTGCGGCGGGCGGACGTCGACGTCATTCAGGCCTGCAATCCACCGGACCTCATGTTCCTGGTGGCCCTGCCGTTCGTCTGGACCGGTCGGCGAGCATTCATCTTCGACCACCATGACCTTTCGCCGGAGTTGATGGAGGCGAAGGGCAGCGCGGCCGGCAGCCTGGTCGTTCGTCTCCTCACGTGGTGTGAAGCGAGATCGTTCGCGCTGGCCACGGTGTCGATCGCCACCAACGAGAGCTATCGCCAGGTCGCCATCGAGCGCGGGCGCATGGACCCGGAGGAGGTCTTCGTGGTCCGATCGGGCCCGGACTTGAAACGGTTCGCGGCGGCGATGCCCGATGAGAAATTCCGCAACGGGAAGCGCCACCTGATCGCCTACGTCGGCGTGATGGGTGCGCAAGACGGCGTCGATCTCCTTCTCGACGCCATGCACGTGGTGCGCCACGAGTTCGGACGATTGGACATCCAGCTCACGCTGGCCGGGAAGGGACCCGAATTCCCCCGCTTGTCGCAACGGCCGGCGCAGGAAGGGCTCGACGAATGCGTGCAGTTCCTCGGCCGGGTCTCCGACGAGGAGTTGGCCTCGCTCCTGGCCTCGGCGGACGTGTGCGTCAATCCGGATGTGGTGAATCCGTTCAACGACAAGTCGACCATGAACAAGATCATGGAGTACATGGCGCTGGGGCGGCCCATCGTCATGTTCGAGACGACCGAAGGTCGCCGATCGGCCGGTGCGGCCGGCGTGTACGTGGAGGCCAACAATTCTCACGCTCTGGCCCAGGCGTTCGTCGAACTGATGGATGATCCCGTGCGCCGGCACACGATGGGTGCGGCCGGTCAGAAGCGACTCGAGAGCGAGCTGTCGTGGGAATATCAGGTTCCTCACCTTCTCCGTGCCTATGCGCGCGCGGTCGAGAAGACCGAAGAGAGAAGCGGGCGGCGGGTCCATCGGCGTCACCATTCGTAGCGCTCCGACCGGAATCTCCGCGGGGACGCCGTGAGCCGCATCCGTTGGTATGTCACCCGGGCGCGGGCCATGTCGCCACGCGAGCTCCTGCATCGCTGCTCGGAGCTGGGGCTGAAGAAGTATTCGCGGGTGGTGCCCCCGCGGGCGGTCGACCGTGGCGCCCAATGGTCGACGAGTGCCGCCGCCCTGGCCGACCACGTCCTCGGTTGGGGGAACGATCCGGCGCAACGCGCCTTCTGGTCGACACGGGCCGCGGCGCTGCGGGACCGCGGTCCGATCGTGTTCGGTCAACCCTGGCCCCTGGTGGGGGGGATGCCGGATTGGCACGCGGCCCTTCCGACCCGGGGGCACTGGCCGGAGACGTACTGCTTCAACATTGACTACCGGCACGCCAACGGCGGCGCCGAGGTGCGCCTGACGTGGGAGCTGAATCGTCTGTTCTGGCTGCTCCCGGCGGCGGCGCACGCCGTCGTCGAGGAGGAGGCGGAACTGGCCGAGTGGTGCCAGCGCGTCGTCTCCGACTGGATGGGCGCCAACGCGGATCAGGTCGGGGTCAACTGGGCCTCGGGCATCGAGTGTGCCCTGCAGGTGATCGCGCTGGTCACGCTGGAGGAGCTGATCGGGCGAGTCGTGGCCGATCACGCCCGGCGGCGGTCCATCGCCCGGGAGATCCGCACCCGGGAGGCGTGGATACGTCGCTTTCCGTCCCGGTACTCCTCGGCCAACAACCACCGCATCGCCGAGTTGGCCGGCTTGATCGTGGCGCACGCCGTGCTCGACGGCAACGACGGGCGCGGGGCGATCAACGGTCTGGCCGACGAGTTCGCCGCCGAGTACCGCCGGCAACACGCCGAGGACGGCCTCAACGCCGAGCTCGCCCCTCACTACGGCGTCTTCGTGGTCGAACTGGCCTGCATCTGTGCCAGTGCGTGCGAGGAGGTCGCACCAGAGGCGGCGACCACGATCCGAGCGGCAGCGCACCGTTCGGCCAACGCCTTGCGTGCGTTGACCGATTCGAGTGGTCACCTTCTCTGTTTCGGCGACGACGATGGTTCGGCGTTGCTCTCGTCCGCCCTCGCTCCGGGGACCGAAGTTGAAGGAGTGCTCCGGTGGGGCGGGGCGGACCCCATGGGCGCGAGCAGCGGGGAGTCGCTGGTGACGCTCGGGGACTCCTGGTATTCCGTCATGCGTTCGGACGACCCGTGGGGAAGGTCGCAATGGACGATGGACCACGCACCGTTGGGATTCGGGGCGTTGGCGGCACACGGGCACGCGGACACGCTGGCCGTCTGGCTCAGCGTGGACGGACGTCCCGTCTTCGTCGAGGCCGGCACGTACGCCTACCATTCGGACGCGACCTGGCGGAATTTCTTCCGGTCGACCCGGGTGCACAATACGCTCGTGGTCGAGGCCACCGATTCGAGCACCATGTCGGGGGCATTCAATTGGGACCGGGCGTCGCGAGCGAACGGGAGACTGCTCCGTCGGTCGAGCGGTCGGAACTGGAGCGTGGAGGCCGATCACGACGGCTATCTCCGGGCGTTCGGCTGTCGGCATGTGCGCACGCTGCAGCGGGTCGCACCGGGCCACTTCGCCATCATCGACAAGCTCACCGGCCCCGAGGCGCATGCGGTGCGCTTCGGCCTCCTGCTCGCACCGGATATCCATCCGAGGAGCCTGAGCCGGGGCTGGGAGCTGGTGCGCGATGGAGGCTCCCTGGGGACGGTGTCGTGCGCCCCCGGCTTCACGTTGCGCACCCTGGCGCCGGGAGAAGGTGCGGAAGGCGGCTGGGTGTCCCCCTCGTTCTTTCAGCGGGTTCCCTCCTGGCAGCTGGTGGTCGAGGGTGACCTGGGCGGTGAGCGGGCCCTCCGGGTGGACATCCGCGCCGGTGCGGCGGGGGAGCGATCGGCGTGACGGGGGAAGGCGCGGGCGGATCGCCCGCCACCCGGGTCCTGGGCTGGGGATCCCTCCCGCCTCCCGTCCACGGCAGCGCCTCCATGAGCGCCGCCTTCATCGGGGCCGCCGCGGAGGTCTG
>JBKQIP010000101.1:0-42687 GCA_052148295.1 Acidimicrobiales bacterium | reverse complement strand
CGCAGCATCACCTCGTCCGCTCCGGCGCCGATGGAATCGAGCCGGGTGTCGCGGTAGAAGCGGGACGCCCAGTGCTCGGCCATGTAGCCGATGCCGCCGTGGTACTGCACTGCGGCGTCGGCCACCTCGCGCTGGAGCCGCGAGCCCATCAGCTTGCCGATGGTGGCGAAGCGCGTGGCATCCTCACCGCGCTGCACCGCGGCGGCGGCGGCACGGGCGTAGTGCTTGAGCATGTCGTGCCGGGCCGAGAGCTCGGCCAGGACGAACTGCAGGTGCTGGTTGGCCAGCAGCGGCTGCCCGAAGGCCCGGCGCTGGCGCAGGTACGACCGGGTGCGATGCAGAGCCAGCTCTATGGCACCGACCTGCTTGTAGACGGTGATCAGCCGCTCGGCCTGGAACTGCACCATCTGCTGCTGGAAGCCGCGTCCGATCTCGCCGATGGTGTTGGCCACCGGGACGCGGACGTCGCTGAAGGACAGCTCGGCCGTGTCACTCGACCACATGCCCAGCTTCTCGAGCTTGCGGGACACGACGACACCGTCGGACGAGGTCGGCACCACGATGAGGGACATGCCGCGGTACCCGCCCTCCTCCGAGGTGCGGGCCAGGAGGCAGAGCCAGTCGGACTGGGTGCCCGTGGTGATGTAGAGCTTGGAGCCGTTGACCACCCAATCGTCGCCGTCGCGGACGGCGCGGGTGCGGATCCCGGCCACGTCGCTGCCGGCGTCGGCCTCGGTCACGGCGATGGACGCCACCAGCTCCCCCCGGACCGACGGCGCCAGGTAGCGCTCCTTGAGCTCGGGCGAGCCGTAGCGCGCCAGGGCCGGCGTGGCCATGGACATCTGCACCGCCATGGCCATCGGGACCCCACCGCACCCGATCCGGCCCATCTCCTCCCCGGCGACGAGGGTGAAGGAGTGATCGGCGGCCATGCCGCCGTAGGCCTCCTCGTACTCGAGCCCGAGCAGGCCCACGGCACCCAGCTTGGGGAACAGGTCGTGGGCCGGGAAGGTGCGGGCGGACTCCCAGTCGTCGATGTGGGGCTCGATCTCACGCGCGAAGAGGTCCCGCAGCGTCTTGCGGAAGATCCGGTGCTCCTCGGTCTCCATCACGGGCAGACGTTACCCCGGGGAACGGGCCCGGCCCGGGTCCGCGCCGGCCCCCTACACTGCGCCCTGATGACAGTCGAGTTGGTCCACGTCGCCCACCGCGGTCCCGTCCGCACCCTGACGCTCGACTCCCCCGACAACCGCAACGCGCTCTCGTCGCAGTTGCTCGGCGAGCTGGCCGACGCCATGGAGGACGCGGCGGGGGACCCCTCGGTCCGGGTCATCGTGCTCACCGCGACCGGCAACGTGTTCTGCTCCGGCGCCGACCTGACCGAGCGCGCCGGCCGCGTGCCGTCACGGTTCCCCGAGATCCTCCGGACCGTCCGCACGGCGGGCCAGCCGGTCATCGCCCGGGTGAACGGGCACGCCCGGGCGGGCGGGCTCGGGCTCATCGCCGTCTCGGATCTCGCCGTGGCCCCGGCGACGAGCACCTTCGCCTTCAGCGAGGTCCGGGTCGGGGTGGCGCCCGCCATGATCCTGGTCCCGGCGCTGCGGGTGGCCGAGCGGCGGTTCCTGGCCCGGTCCGCGCTGACCGGCGAGCGGTTCGACGCCGCCGCCGCCGCCCGGGCCGGGCTGCTCACCGACGTGGTCGGCGACACCGACGCGCTCGACCGCTGGGTGGAGCGCGCCACCACCGCCATCCTCAAGTCGGCGCCGGGGGCGGTCGCCGCCACCAAGGAGCTCCTGTCCCAACTGGACGAGCTGGAGTGGGCCGACGGGTTGGCGGAGGCGCAGGCGCGCTCGGCCCAGCTGTTCGCCGGCGCCGAAGCGGTCGAGGGCATGGACGCGTTCCTGCACAAGCGCGCGCCGGCGTGGGACGCCTCCACTCCATGAGCGTCCCCCTGGCCTCACATCTGCACGTCACCGACGACGAGTTCGTGGCCAATGCGGCCGCCATGACGGCCATGGTCGAGGACGTGCGCGCCCTGCACGAGGGCCTGCTGGGCGGCGGGGGCCCCCAGTACGTCGAGCGGCACCGGGCGCGCCACAAGATGATGGTGCGGGAGAGGCTGGAGGCGCTGGTCGACCCGGGCACGCCCGTGCTCGAGCTGTGCCCGCTGGCCGGCCTCGAGACGGGCGATCCCGTCGGCGGCGGGGTCGTCGTCGCCCTGGCCGAGATCTCCCACACCCAATGCCTGGTCATCGCCAGCGACCCCACGGTCCGTGGCGGCACCACGAGCCCGACCACCATCAAGAAGCTCCTCCGGGCCATGGACGTGGCGGAGGCCAACCGCCTCCCCGTGGTGATCCTGGTCGAATCCGGAGGCGCGGACCTGCCCCGCCAGGCCGACGTCTTCGTGCCGGGCGGCGAGCAGTTCCGCCGCCTGACGCAGTTGTCGGCGCAGGGCATCCCCTCCGTGTGCGTGGTCCTGGGGTCCTCGACCGCCGGCGGCGCCTACCTCCCCGGGATGAGCGACTACACGGTCATGGTGGACGGCCGGGCCCGGGTGTTCCTCGGCGGCCCGCCGCTGGTCAAGATGGCGATCGGCGAGGACGCCGACGAGGAGGAGCTGGGCGGGGCGCGCATGCACGCCCGCACCTCGGGGCTGTGCGACTACCTGGCCCGCGACGAGGCCGACGCCCTCCGCCTGGCCCGCGGGATCGTGGCGCACCTGCACTGGACCCGCCTCGGCCCCGGACCGTCCGCTCCCCCCGACCCGCCCCTCTACCCGCCCGAAGAGCTCCTCGGGATTGCCTCGGTGGACGTGCGCGTGCCGTTCGACGTGCGCGAGATCGTGGCCCGGGTGGTGGACGGGTCCCGCTTCGAGGAGTTCAAGGCGTCCTACGGGGCGCAGCTGGTGTGCGGGTGGTCCTCGCTCGGCGGGTACCCGCTGGGGATCGTGGCCAACAACGGGATCCTCTTCTCGCCGGAGGCCCAGAAGGGCGCCCAGTTCATCCAGCTCTGCAATCGCACCGACACTCCCATCCTCTTCCTGCAGAACATCACCGGCTTCATGGTGGGGACGCGGTACGAACAGGGCGGGATTATCAAGGACGGGGCCAAGTTGATCAACGCCGTGTCCAACTCCACCGTGCCCCACCTCACCCTCATGGTGGGCGCCAGCTATGGCGCCGGCAACTACGCCATGGCCGGGCGGGCCTACGACCCCCGCTTCGTCTTCACCTGGCCCAATCACCGCATCGCCGTCATGGGGCCCAAGCAGCTGGCCGGCGTGCTCTCCATCGTGCGGCGCAATGCGGCCGAGTCCGCCGGACGCTCCTTCGACGCGGCGGCCGACGACGAGCTGCGCGCCGAGACCGAGGCGCAGATCGAGCGGGAGTCGACGGCGCAATTCGCCACCGGTCGCCTGTGGGACGACGGCATCATCGACCCGCGGCAGACCCGGACCGTCCTGGCCATCGCCCTGACCGCGGTGCACTCGGGCCCGGTGGCCGGTACCGGGGTCTTCGGGGTGGTCCGGCACTGATGCCCGCGGTACCGCTGCGGCGGGTCCTGGTGGCCAACCGGGGGGAGATCGCCCGCCGCATCATCCGCGGCGCCCACGATGCCGGTCTGGACGCCGTGGCCGTCTACGCGCCCGACGACGACGGGTCCCCCCACGTCGCCGAGGCGGACCTGGCCGTCGCGCTGGCCGGGCGGTCCCTGGAGCAGACCTATCTGAGCGCCGACGCGCTGGTCGAGGCGGCGGGCCTCGCCGGCGCCGATGCCCTGCACCCGGGATACGGGTTCCTCGCCGAGGACCCGGCGTTGCCCGAGGCCTGTCGGGCCGCCGGCATCGTGTGGGTGGGCCCCACCCCCGAGGCCATGCGGGTCATGGGGCACAAGGCCCGGGCCAAGGAGACCGTGGCCGCGGCCGGCGTCCCCGTCCTCCCGAGCGCCGTGGTGGCGGCGGGCCTGTCCGACGACGAGCTGGCGGCGGCGGCGGCACCCATCGGCTTCCCGCTGCTGGTCAAGGCCTCGGCCGGTGGGGGCGGGCGGGGCATGCGACTGGTCGGGGCACCGGCAGACCTCCGCGACGCGGTGACGGCGGCCCAGCGCGAGGCCGCGGCCGCCTTCGGGTCGGGTGAGGTCTTCCTGGAGCGGTACCTCCGCTCGCCCCGCCACGTCGAGGTGCAGGTGGTGGGCGACCAGCACGGGACGCTCCTGCACCTCTTCGACCGCGAGTGCTCGGTGCAGCGGCGTCACCAGAAGGTGGTGGAGGAGGCGCCGGCCAGCCTGGTCGACCCGGACACCCGTGCCGCCATGTGGCACGCCGCGGTGACGGCCGCCTCGTCCGTGGCGTACCAGAGCCTGGGCACGGTGGAATTCCTGGTCCAGGGCGACGCGTTCTACTTCCTGGAGATGAACACCCGGCTCCAGGTGGAGCACGGGGTCACCGAGCTGGTGACCGGCCTCGATCTGGTCGCTCTGCAGTTCCGGGTGGCCGCCGGCCTGCCGCTGGCGCTCTCGCAGGCGGCCGTCACGACGACGGGGCACGCCATCGAGGCACGCCTGTGCGCCGAGCGACCGGCCGAGGACTACCGGCCGACGCCGGGCACGGCGGTCCACGTGGGCTGGCCCCGCGGCCCGGGACTGCGCACCGATGCGGCCATCGAGGCGGGCAGCGTGGTCTCGCCGTCGTACGACTCGTTGGTGGCCAAGGTGATGGCCCATGCCGCCGACCGCCGGGTGGCGACGGCGCAACTGCTCCGGGCGGTGCGCACGCTCGAGCTGGACGGGCTGGAGACCAACCGGTCGCTGCTGGCCGCCGTGCTGGCCGACGGCGCGTTCGCCGACGGCGACGTCGGTGTCGATTACCTCGACTCCCGGCCCGATCTGCGGGCGGCCCGGCTGAGCGACGAGGTGCGGTACCGCCACGCCGCCGCCGTGGGCTTCGCGCTCCTGCTCGACCGCTCCCGGCGCAGCCTGGTCCCGGTTCCGGCTCCCGGTTGGCGCAACGTCGGCGTCGCCCTGCATGCCGACCAGCTGACCGATGCGGGCGGCACCCTCGCCGTCCGCGTCCCGGCGCTCGACGGGACCGCCAGCGTCGAGTGCGGGTGCGAGTGGGTGGAGGTGGGGACCGCGTCCGTCGCCGACGGCACGGTGGATCTGACCGCGCACGGCGTGCGCCGGCGTTACCACGTGCGGATCGGTGCCCATGCGGCCGAGGTGAACGGGCCCGAGGGCCAGTCGACCTTCGCCCGCCGGACCGAGGACGACCCGGACGTGCAGGGTGGCCTGGCCGGGGAGTGCCGGGCCCCGCTGCCCGGCGCCGTCGCCAAGATCCTGGTGGCGGAGGGCGAGGCGGTGGCCGACGGCGACGGGTTGGTGGTCCTCGAAGCCATGAAGATGGAGCACACCCTGCGGGCCGGTGGCGCGGGCATCGTGGCCGAGATCGCCTGCGCCGCCGGTCAACAGGTCGACGTGGGCGATCTCCTGATCACGCTGACCCCGACCTGAGCCCGGTCCGGGCCGTCCGGTCGTGGTGCCCGGTCGTGGCGCCCACCGGATTGACCTGATCCACCCGCAGCGGGTGACCGGGGCCGCAGCGGGTGACGGGGGCCGCAGCGGGTGGCCGGGGCCGCAGCCCGTCCGGCGGCCACATGGCAGGATGACGAACGTGGAGACGATCCTTCGCCCCGCCGCGCTCGTCGTGGGCATCGTCATCATCGGCGGCACGGCCCTCAGCGTCTTCACGGCCCTGGTGGTGCCCCGGGTGACGCCGTCGCGGGTGATGCGGGTCATCGGCCGCGTGCTGAACGGCACGGCCCGCCAGGTGGTGCCCCGGCTCCCGACGTACGAGCTGCGCGATCGGCTGCTGTCGCTCGCCGGCCCGGCCGCCATGGTCTCGCTCTTCGCCTCGTGGTTGGTCCTCCTCATCGTGGGCTTCGGGCTCATCGTGTGGTGGACCAGCGGGGTGGACCTGGGCTCGGCCATGGTGATCGCCGGCTCCTCGGTCTTCACGCTCGGCATCGCCACCTCGGCCGCGTCCGGTGCCAAGACGGTGGAGATCGTGGCGGCCGGCACCGGCCTGCTGGTGGTGGCGCTCGAGATCGCCTACCTGCCGGCCCTCTACAACGCGTTCGCCACCCGCGAGACGCAGGTCACCTTGCTGGCCACGCGGTCGGGGACGCCGGCCTGGGGCCCCGAGATCCTGGCCCGCCATCACATGCTCGACAACATCGCCGAGCTCCCCCCGCTCTACGCCGAGTGGGAGCGCTGGGCGGCCGCCGTGTCCGAGAGCCACTCCAACTATCCCGCGCTCATCTATTTCCGCTCGCCGGTCCCGACGCGTGGGTGGCTCCTGAGCCTGGTCGCCATGATGGACTCGGCGGCGCTCTATCACGCCGTCAGTCCCGAGCAGGCGCCGCGCCAGGCGCGGCTCTGTCTCACCATGGGCATCAAGTGCCTGCGCTCCATGGCCCGCGCGCTCAAGATCCCCTACGACGGCGACCCGCTCCCCACCGCCGGGACCAGGCTGACCCGTGACGAGTTCACCGAGGGCTACCGGCGCCTGGAGGATGTGAACTTCCCGCTCGAGCGCGACCTCGAGGAGTCATGGCGCCACTTTCAGGGGTGGCGGGTCAACTACGAGTCGATCGTCGACGCCCTCACCCGGTTGACCTTGCCGCCGCCCGCGCCGTGGCAGGTCCCGCAGCCCTTGATGGGAGAGGTCGAATGGCCCGGTGTGCGCAACCGGACACCCGAGCACCCCGAGGGGGCTCAGTTCTTCGGGTCGAGCAGCACCTTGAGGACACCGCCGCCCCGCGAGTCGAAGAGCTGATACGCCTCGGCGGCCTGGCTGAGGCCCATGTGATGGGTGAACGTCCCGTCCAGGGAGAGGCGCCCGGCCTGCACCAGGGGGACCAGGGCCGACCAGGTGCCGGGAATGGGGGCGAAGATGGTCCGCAGGGTCAGGCTCCTCAGGAACACCAGGCCCATGGGGAACGAGAGCTCCATGTTCAGATTGACCCCGACGATCGAGACCGTGCCCCCGGGCGCCGCGCAGAGGAGGGCGTCGTGGACCGTGGCGTCGGCCCCCACCGCCTCGATGACCGACTCGGCGCCGCGGCCTCCGGTGGCCTCGAGCACCTGCGCCGATGCGGAAACCACGCCGGCGTCGATGGGCTCGGCCCCCATCCGCTCGGCCCGGGCCAGCCGCTCGGGGACCATGTCGACGGCCAGCAGGCGCGCCGGTCCGAACAACTTGGCGCACTGGAGAGCCATGACGCCCACCGGCCCGAGCCCCACGACGACCACGGTGGAGCCGGCGCGGATGTCGGCCCGCACCGCCCCGACGTACCCGGTCGGAAGGATGTCGGTGAGGAGGACGGCCTCCTCGTCGGCCACGCCGTCGGGGATGGGAAGCGTGAAGACGTCGGCGAAGGGCACGGCCAGCGCTTCGGCCTGCCCGCCGGGGAGATCGGGAACGGTGCCGAAGGCGGCCGCCCGGTCGGCCCGGCAGACGTTGGGCTGCCCGGCCAGGCAGGGTCGACAGAGCCCGCACCCGATGACGCCCGACACCAGCACGCGGTCGCCCACCCCGAGCGTGCGCACGGCCCCGCCCACCTCGGCCACCGTGCCGATGGCCTCGTGCCCGAGATGGATCCCGGGCCCGGTCGGCGCGTCATGGTAGAGGTGCAGATCCGATCCGCAGATCGCCGTGCGCTCGACCGTGACGATCACGCCGCTCGGGCCCGGGAGGACCGGATCGGGCACGTCCTCCACCCGGACATCCCTCGGGCCGTTGAGGACGGTGGCGCGCATGCCGGCACGTTATCGGACGGACTACAATGGATGGGGCGCGAATTGCCCCCCGCCCGCCACCATGACCCTGATCTTCGACCATCCTTCCACCCTCGACCGACCGGTCATCGACGACGGGGACGTCGATGCCTTCTTCGACACCGAGGACCTCTGGGCGATCATCGTGTGGAACGACGACGTCACGACGTTTCAAACGGTGATCGAGGCCTTCGTGGAGATCTTCAACCACTCGGTGGAGCGGGCGGATCAGCTGGCCTGGAAGATCCACCGGACGGGAAAGGCCGTGGCCGCCGTGCGCCCCAAGGACGAGGCGGAGGCGGCGGTGCGGGATCTCCACCGGCGCAAGATCTCGGCCTCACTCGACCGGGCCTGAGCCGCCCCCCAGGCGGTCCCGCAGGCGACACCGCACCGCGGGCCATTCGGCGGCCACGATGGAATACCGGGCGGAGGTGCGCACCGTGTCGTCCGACCCGGGACGATCGGCCCGCATGATCCCGTCGAGTTGACCGCCGATGCGCTCGATGGCCGCCCGGGACCGGGCGTTGCGGACGTCGGTCTGCAGCCCGATCCGATGGACGCGCCACACCTCGAAGGCGTGCCCCATCATGAGGAGCTTCGCCTCGGTGTTCACCGGTGACCGCTGGGCCGACCCGGCCAGCCAGGTGAACCCGATGTCGACCACGTCGGGGACCCCCTGGCGCTGATGCGTGGCGCCGGGAGGCCACTGCCAGGTGGACATCTCGCAGAACCGGGTCGCACCGACCACCTGCGCCGCGCCCTCGGCGCCCTCGCCGCCCAGCCGCACCGTGGCGAAGGCCACGTGGGCCCCCGCCGCGACCTGGTCCAACGCGTCGAGGACATAGGCCGTCATCTGCTCGGTCCCCTCGGGCGTATAGGTCCACTGGTAGTTGCGCCGGTCCTCCGAGGCGGCCCGCACCAGGGGCTCGATGTGCCGGACCTCGAGCGGCTCGAGGCGCACGTGCGTCCCCTCGAGGACGAACGGCTCAAGCATGCCCGGCCCCGGCCCCGGCCCCGGCTTCGGCCCCGGCCCCGGCCCCGGCCTCGGCGGCGGTCCCGCCACCCGCACCGGGACCGCCCCCGCCGCTGGGCACCACGAAGTCGCGCTGGCGCACCAGGGCGAAGGCACCCACCATGCCCACGAAGGCCACGATGGCCCCCACGACCATGAGATGGTCCAGCGTCGTCGCGAAGCCGATGTGATAGGCGCGAAGCAGCGTGGCCCGGGCCGCGGGCGGTGCCTGGTTCGCCACCACGCGGACCTCGCCGGACGACATGGCCGCCGTCAGGCGGGACCCGCCCTGGTGCAGCACCAGCCGCCCCACCGCGCTCTGTCGCAGGGCGGCCGAGGTATGGGAGACGATCTGGCTGGCGAAGAGCGCGCCGAGGACGCCGATCCCGGTGGCGATGCCCACCTGGCGGAACGTGTTGTTGGCGCCCGAGGCCATCCCGCTGCGCTGGGGTTCCACCACCGAGATGGCCGCCGAGGCCAGCACCGGGTTGACCATCCCGATGCCGATGCCGGCCGCGATGAAGCCGGGCAGGAGGATGGTCCAGGCCGAGCTGGGTTTGACCGCCGTCATGAGCAGCAGGCCGATGGTCACGAAGAGCATGCCCACCCCCAGGAGATACCGCGACTGCATCCGCACGGTGAGGCGCCCGGCGAACGGGGCCACCAGGAAGGCCAGCAAGGTGATGGGCAGGAAGCGGATGCCGGCCGGGAACGGGCCGTACCCCAGGTTGTCCTGGATGTAGAGCGTCAGGTACAGGAACATGGCGAAGATCGATGCCGCCAGGGTGAAGGCGACGAGCGACACACCGACGACGGCGGGTCGCTCGAAGAGGTGGAGGTCGAGCATCGGGTCCTTGCGCCGTGCCTCGTTGAAGAGGAAGATCGCCATGAAGAGGGCGGAACCGACGAACAGGCTGACGATGGTCGCGCTGGACCACCCGTCGTCGTTGCCCCGCACGAGGGCGAACACCAGCATGAAGAGACTGAGCGAGAACGACACGAACCCGACCCAGTCGATGCGCCGGGTGTTGGGGTCCCGCGACTCGACGATCTTGGCCAGGGTGATGACGATGGCCACCACCCCGATGGGCACGTTGACGAAGAAGATCCAGCGCCAACCGAAGGCACTGGTGATGGCGCCGCCCACCAGCGGCCCGACGGCCACGGCGCCTCCGGTCACCGCGCCGAAGATGCCGAACGCGGTGCCCCGGTCCCGGCCCTGAAAGGCCTGGGCGATCAGGGCGAGGGACGTGGCGAACATGATGGCGCCGCCCACCCCCTGCACGGCCCGGGACAGGTTGAGCATGAGTGACGAGACGGAGAGGCCGCACGTCAATGACGCGACGGAGAACACGGCCAGCCCGACGGCGAAGACGATGCGGCGGCCGAACATGTCGCCCACCACGCCCGCGGTGAGCAGGAAGGCGGCCAGGGTCAGGGAGTAGGCGTCCACCACCCATTGCAGATCCGAAAAGCTCGAATGGAGTGACCGTTGAATGTCGGGCAGCGCCACGTTCACGACCGTGATGTCGAGCAGCAACATGAAGATGGCGGTACAGACCGCGATGAGGGTCCACCACTTGCGTTCGAGCGACGGCATCCGCGGAGTGTATCGAGGGGGTCTGCGCACTCGTACAATGGAGCGTGATCGTTGCCTCGTCACTCACCATTGAGATCGGCGACCGGACGCTGGTCGCCGATGCCTCCTTCGTCGTGGGGGCGGGCGAGAAGGTGGGTCTGGTGGGCCGGAACGGCAGCGGAAAGTCGTCGTTCATCTCCATCGTCGTCGGTGAGCCCACCCCGCATCTCCGCCACCGGGGCAACGTCCGTCTGCTCGGCTCCTTCGGTTACCTGCCGCAGGCCCCGGTGCCCGGCGGCCTCGGTCTCGAGCCCACCGGGTTCTCGCACATCCTCTCGGCTCGCGGGCTCGACGTGCTCGACGACGCGCTGGGGGCGGCCCGCGTCGCGATGGCCGGCGACCCCTCGGAGGAGCACATCGAGCTCTTCACCGATCTGCAGGAGAAGTTCCACGCCAGTGGCGGGTATGAAGCCGAATCGGTCATGGCTCGCCTGGCGGATGGCCTCGGGTTGCGCCAGGAGCTCCTCCTGGAGGACATCGATTCGCTCTCCGGAGGGCAACGGCGCCGCGTCGACCTGATGCGGGTGCTCTTCTTGGAGCCCGAGCTGATGATCCTCGACGAGCCGACCAACCATCTCGACCGCTCGGCCAAGCGGTGGCTGCTCGATGAGCTGGAGCGCTTCCCCGGGGCGCTCCTGGTGGTGAGCCACGACCTGAAGCTCCTGGACCGGTCCATCTCCAAGGTGCTCAACATCGCACACCAACGGCTCACCGAGTGGAAGGGCAACTACTCGAAGTTCGAGGCCCTGCACGAGGCCGACCAGGCCCAGCGCGAGCGGGCCTCGGTCCTCGAGCAGCGTGAGATCACGCGGCTCTCGACCCTGGCCGACTCCATGCGCGGCAGCACGGCCAAGCGGGCCAAGATCGCCAAATCACTGGACAAGCGGGTCGAGCGCATCGAAAGTCAGCGCACCCACGTCGACCAGCGCGAGCGGGCGAGCACCTTTCGCCTGCCCACGCCGCCCCGCTCGGGGGTGACGCCCCTCGAGGTCACCAAGCTGGCCGTGCGCTACGGGGACCACGAGGTGCTGTCCAACGTCACCTTCCACATCGGCCGCGGTGACCGCGTGGTCGTCATCGGACGGAACGGCGCCGGCAAGTCGAGCCTGCTGCGGTGCCTGGCCGGGGTCCAGCAGCCGTCGAACGGGGTGATCGAGCTGGGGGCCAACGTGACGCTGGGGTACTTCGCCCAGGAGCACGAGCAGATCGACCCCGCATTGACCACGCTGGCCAACGTGAGCGACGCCGTGCTGGTGACCGAACGCGAGCGGCGTACCCTCCTGGGCTCGTTCGGCCTGCCGTCGAAGGCGGCCGGTCAGTTCCCCGCCACCCTTTCGGGTGGTGAGCGGGCCAAGCTGGGTCTGGCCATGCTCTCGGCGGGGGAGTCCAACGTGCTCCTGCTCGATGAGCCGACCAACAACCTGGACCCGTCGTCCATCGAGGCGGTCGGGACCATGCTCGGGTCATGGCCCGGCACCATCGTGGCGGTGAGCCACGAGCGCGGCTTCGTCGAGGCCCTCAACCCGACCTTTTGCCTCCGGCTGCCCGAAGAGCGGTTCACGCACTGGCGCGAGGAGTACCTCGACGACGTCGAAATGCGCTGACCGCCCCGCTGCTCCCTACGATCTCCAGATCTGCGTCGGCCACAGCACGCCCTCGTCCCAGGCGAGGGCCTTCGTCCCGCTGACGGTCTTTGGATTGGCGAAATTCTTGACGTTCGGGTTGGCCACCACCGCCCATGTCGCACGGTCGGTCCAGATGTACGGCACGTCCTGCGCCAGGTACTCGTTGATCTTCTGGTACGCCTTCACTCGGGTCGCCGGGTTGCCCACCTCCCGGCCGGTGGTCAGCGCGGCCTGGATCCGCTGATCGGAGTTCCGGGCCATGTTGAGCGCCAGCCCGGGCGTGAGGGTGGTGGTGCTCCACCACACGTAGTTGAGGTCGGGATCGACCGCCCCGAACTGTCGCCACGTGGTCGCCTCGAATTTCCCGGCCAGGGCGTCGTTGATCAGCGCGCTCTGGGCCGAGATGTTGATGTTGGTCGTGATCCCGACGTCCGAGTACTGCTGCTTGAGGTACTGGGCGGCCCGCTCCACCTCGGGGTCGTTGGTCGCGTTGAGGGTGAAGGCCACCGGATTCCCGGTCTCCTTCGCGATCTGCTTGACCAGGGCCTTGGCGCCGCTCGGGTCATAGGACGGGTAGGTGGTCTTGGTGTAGTACGGAGTACCCGGCACGAACAGACCGGTGGACGGCGCATTTACCCCCAAATCGATGATCTTCGAGTACTGCTTGGGACTGGTGGCCTTGGCGAGGGCCAGCCGCAGCTTCGGGTTGTTGAAGGGCGCGCTCCCCGTATTGAGCATGAGGCAGTTCATGGACGGCTGGCCGACGACCGGTCCGGAGTTGTCGAGGTAGGCCCATTTCTTGTTGCCGCGGAACTGCAGGATGATGGCCGGCGTATCGGTGTGCATGATGTCGATGGTGCCCGACTCCAACGCGTCGGCGCAGGAGGTGGGGTCGATGATCGGCTTGAAGGTGATCGAGTCCAGGTAGGGCAGTCCGGAACGCCAGTAGTGCGGGTTGGCCGTCGCCGTGAAGTGGCTGTTGGGGATCCACTCCTGGAAGACGAAGGGCCCGGTACCCACCGGGTTGGAGGTGCCGTTGGGGTTGTTGAGCATGGAGGGTGCGGCGATGTACCCGGTCTGGGCCTGGGCCAGGTAGTAGGGAAAGGGGACCCAGGGCGCTTTCATGGTGATGGTCACCGACAGGGGCCCGCTCACGGCCGATCCTTCGATGAAGGCGGCGAAGGCGGGTCCCACCAGGGGGGACGATTGCTGCTTGGTCAGGTTGAGCAGCAGGGCGTCGGCGTCGAGCGGGGTCCCGTCGTGGAACATGATCCCCGGCCGCAGCGTGATGGTGTACGCCGTGTAGTCGGTATTTGGTGCGATCGACTCGGCCAGGTAGGGCTGGACCTTCCCGGTGCTGGTGACGATGGCCAGCGGGTCGAAGACCGCACGCCCGTAGAGGAACCCGCCTTCGTCCCAACGGGCCGTGGTCGGGTCGAAGCCGCCCTCCTCGGTGTCGATCCCCATGACGACGGATCCCCCACGCTTGGGCTTCGCGGTGGAGACACCGTTGAGGCCGGGTCCATTGGTGATGGCGGCGTCGGCCCATTGGGCGCCACTGCCCAACATGGCGGCGCCCGCCCCGAGGGCAACGCCGCCGGCGAGAAACGCACGACGATCGAAGGTGTGCGGCATTTTCCCCTACCCCTGTTCATCCCGGGGCCGCAACGAGCCCCCCCAAAAGGTCACGGTCGGTGACTTCGACTGCACGTTACAGCGTCGGCGTCGATTACGTGGGTCAGCGCTCGATGTGGCAACCTGGCGCGATCGGGCCACGGGCAGAGGAGACGGCGATGGCGATTGCAACCGGGGATCGGATTCCCGACGTGAAGGTCTTCACCTTCGGTGAGGCGGGACCCGAGGTCACCACCTCGGCCGCCGTGCTGGGCACGGGCAAAGTGGTGCTGTTCGCCGTGCCCGGGGCCTTCACCCCGACCTGCTCGGACCATCACCTCCCGGGCTTCGTCAACCGGGCCGAAGAGCTCAGGGCGAAGGGGGTGGACAAGGTCGTCTGCGTCTCGGTCAACGACCCCTTCGTCATGAGCGCCTGGGGTTCGGATCAAAAGGTGGGCCGATCGGTCACCATGCTGTCCGACGGCAACGGCGAGTTCACGGCGGCCATGGGGTTGCCCATGGACGGCAGCGGGTTCGGCCTCGGGTCCCGCTCCCAGCGTTACGCCGCCATCATCGAGGACGGCACGGTCACCTGGCTGGCGGTCGAGCCGGGCCCCGGCCTCAATGCCAGCTCGGTCGAGGAGGTCCTGGCCGCCCTGTGAGCGGCGACACGCGTCGCCGCCTCTGCGGGCCCGGGGACGCTCGTCACACCCTTGCATCCGCACCGTGCCGAATGTACCGAAGGGGCACGCAGTCCTGCGTCCCGATGTGCCATCCTCCCGGAGGTTGCCCGCAGTTCGTGGCCTCGCGGCGCGCCACGGTGGTCGTCCCCGTCCGGAATCCACCGTCGCCGGGGCGGGCTGGCCCCGAGGCGCGGCACGACGTTGGATAGGTCGATGCGACCCGTTCAGCTCGGATCCAACGTGACCACCACGGGGACGGCCGAGGCCCCCGACCCTTCGGCGCCGACGGCGAGGCACTCCGAGGCCGTGCGGCACGACACGCCGTTCAGGAATCCGGTCCCCATGGCGATGAGGTCGGTGGCCGCCGCCGCCGTGCCCGAGGTGATGGTGAGAGTGGCACCGTCCCCACTGCTGAGGTTGCCCACGGCGAGGCACACGCCGGCCGCCAGGTTGGTGCACGACACCCCGCTCAGGTCGGCCACACCCGACGGGTAGTCGAGCGATCCGACCGGTGCCCCGCTGACGATCCCGATCTCCACCCCTTGGGCTTCGAGGACGTCCTGACCCACGGCCACGCACGCCGTCGTGCTCCAGCAGTCGATCCCCGTCAGGCTGACCGAGGAGATGCCCGGCACGTCGCCGGGCAGATCGGTCGAGGTGCCGTACACGGGTCCGAGCCCGGCCCCGCCGTTGGCCAGCGAGATGTCGGTCACGACGGCCTCACCGCCGGGGTCCAGCTGGTCCTGGGGCGGCGGGGAGATGGTGTCGGTGGTCCCGACCGCGATGCAGCTGGCCGCCTGGCAGTCCACCCCGCCGTAGCCGGTAGCGTCGCTGGTGGCGATGGCGGCGGTGGGGAACTCCTGACCCACCCCGTCACCGGCGAACACCAGCGAGACGCCATAGGACACGTTGTCCACGTTCCCGTCCGTTTCCCCGTACCCCACGGAGTAGCTGCCGACGACGAGACAGCCGTCCGTCGAGCAGGAGATGGCGTTCAGGTCCATCGGGCCCGGGGTGGCCGTGATGGTCTCCGGCGGCGGTGGCGGCAGTGCCGGCGGATCGCCTAGCACGGCATAGAGGGCGGGATTCTGGCTGGGGGCGCCGTTGGTGATCGTCTCGACGATCCCCTCGCCGCTGCTGTCCTCACCGACGGCGTAACAGGTCGACGTCGAGACGCACGTCACCGCGTTCAAGACGTTGCTCCCCCCACCCGGTGTCGTCGAGGGGATGAGCCGGGTGGCCCCCAGCACGATCGGATTGCCGCTGACCGCCTCGACCGCGCCCCGATCCTCGAGTGCGGACGTCTCCTGGGTTCCGGCCAGCTCGCACTGCGCCTTGGTCCCGGCCAGGCAGCCCACGCCGACGGCGCCATAGGAGTGGGGCGGGTCCTGGGACGAATTGTCCGGCAACGGCACGCCCAGAGGGAACGAGTCGGAGCCCACGTACGCCGCGGCGCCACCCCCGGACCCCGTTCCGACCAACCAGCAGTTGGCCTCCTGGTCGCAGGACACGCTCTCGAGGTAGTAGCTCCCGGCCACACTCACCGGGTCGCTGAAGGTGTCGGTGCCCTGTGTGCTGACCGAGAGGAGCACGCCGCCGTTGAGATCGGGGTCGAACGGGTTGCCGGCGTTCCCGACCACGAGGCATTCGGCGGCCGACGGGCAGTCCAGTCCGTTGAGGAGGTAGCCCACCGGGCCGTCGGCCAAGGGGCCCACGGCGTCGTCGTCGATCGGCACGATGAAACCCTGGTCCTGAAAGTCGCTGCCCAGGCTTCCGGTGGCGAAGCACAGGCTGGCCGTGACGCAGTCGATGGCGGTGAAGTCCTTCACCTCTTGGCCCTGTTGGGGGAGCGTTCCGGGTGCGTTCCCCCCGTTGACGTCGTAGGTGCCGTCCTCGGAGATGGCCACGCAATTGCCGCCCCCGCAGCTGATGCCGATCATCGTCCCCCCCGCACTGGCGACGCTGGCGACGTTGGACACCGTGGCCGCCGGCACACCGGCGGTCTCACTCAGAGTGATGGTGACGACGTCGTCGTCGGTGCCCGTGTTCTGGGGCCCGACGGCGTAGCACGTGGTGGCGTCGGCGCAGGCGACGCCAGAGAGGACGTCGGACGTCGGAACGTCGGTCTCGACCGTGTCGGGTTGGTTCGCCGCCACCACGACGGCCACGTTGCTGGCGTTGTGGCCGACGCCGACGCAGGCCACCGACGTGCAGGCTACCGAGTCCAAGTCATCGGTGCCGTTCTCGGGGAAGGCGTTGCCGATCTTGCTCCCCGTGAGGAGTGCCGAGCCGCCGGCGGTAGTGCGCAACGAGGCGACCTGGCCCACCGCGACGCAGCTCCCGCCGCCGCCGCACGACACCGATTGCAGCTCACTGGTTCGGCCCACCGGGTTGGCGGACACACTACCCGCTGCCCCTGCCGCGGCCGCCTGGGCCACCACCAGGCCGACCGTGAGCACGGCGACCGTCCCGGCCGCCCGGAAGAGACCACTGCGTCGTGATGTGGAGTACCCCATGTCGAACCCCCAGGTCGCTACCGGAGAAAGGCGCGGTGATGACCCGACGGTCGCGGTTGCCCCCTCCAATTGTAAAATATATTGTACTTTGAAGGTACAACTTGATGTTTAATATGTCAAGGGGTCCCGATGCAATTTCTGACTCCGGTCCAAGAGGGAGCACCCGTACATGCCGGCCAATCCACTGAGCCCCGCACAGCATGCTCAGATCAGGGAACTCGTCGTGACGCTGACCAGCGAGCGCGGCCTCGACGGTTGGCGCATCCGCGACGTCGAAGCGGCCAGCGGCGTGTCGTCCCGCACGCTGTACAAGTACTTCCCCAGCAAGGAGTACCTGCTCCTCAGCTCGCTGGTGACACAGATCGGATCGCTGGACGCGCTCCTGCCCGACCGGAGGCCCCGCGGCCGCACGCCATCGGCGCGCGCACTGAAGATCGTCCGTCCTCTGACCGAGGCCCAACTGGCCGTCCCCACCCTCTCGCGAGCGATGGTCCGGGCGTTGACCAGCGGCCAGGAGGCCGTGGCACCGATGCTGCTGGAGTTCCACCGGGTGCTTCGTGAGGCGCTGGCGTCCGCCCTGGGGAACGGCGCACCCTCCGACGCGGATTGGGAGGCCGCCGAGATCATCGAACAGGTCTGGTTTGCCGCCACCGTGGCCTGGGCATCGAACATCCAGCCGGATACCTATATCGAATCGGCCGTCCATCGTGTCCTGCGCCTCGTCGAAGGCAGGCCCGTGACTGCCGGGTGAGAGGGGCTCAGCCGGGCCATTCGTCCGGCGAGGCCCGGCGGGATGTCGCTCAGGCCGTGGCCCGGTGGCGGGCCGGTCGACCACCAGCCAGCATGGGGGAGTGGACGATGTCCGGTTGCGACCGATGACCGCAGGCGAGTTCGAAGCGCTCCGGCCCCGGCTCGTTATCGAGTACGCCGCCGATCACGTTTTCTGTTGCGCCGCCACGGCCGCTGAGCCGACGTCATGAATGACGAGGTCGAGCAGGTGCAGCGCACGTCCGCGGCGACCGGACGCCTATGCCGGGTCGCCGTCCGCTTCGAGCGAGGCCAAGAACTCACGAGACCTGATGGTCTCCTCGGCGAGACTCCCGAGTACCCGTGCACGTCGCTCGACCAGGCTTCTGGCCATCACCCTCGCCTCGGGGGCACTGTCGGTCAGGGCCAGCACGGAGGCGAGGACCTCCAGCACGTCCAACGTGCTCGCATCGTCCGGTCCCAGTGTCCGGCTGCGGACATCGAGGACATCGCGTAGCAGGAGGGACGCGTCCTCGAGCTCGTGGAGTTCGGTGAGGGTCGAGGCCAGGTTGAGGGCCGCCTGCATCGCCTGACTGCTCTCCCCTTCGCCCCGCAACTCGTAGCCCGCCACGATTTGGTCCTGCAGGAGCCGAGCATCCTCGAGCCGGCCGAGCTTCTTCGCCACGCTGGCGCTCCAGGCGGTGGCCACCAGGGTCTCGGGGGCGTCTGGTCCCAACGCCAGGCGCTTGCCGGACACCACATGTTGCAACAGGAGATCCGCCTCGTCAGCCCGATCCAGCGTGATCAGGCAGGTGGCCAGCCTCAATTCGGCGTTCAGGGTGGAGTCGTGCTCCGGTCCGAGGCTGCTTCGGAGCCCGCTGACCACTTGCTCACGGAGGACGACCTCCTCGTCGGCGCGATCCTGACCCGCCCACTGATCGGCCACGTCGATCATGGCTTTGAGGGTGAGCGGGGATTCGGGCCCCTCTTTGCGGAGCGCCCAGGCGAGCACCCATTGGGAATGCTCCAACGCTTCTTCCGGCGTCTGCTCCGTGCCCCGCATCATCCGGCGCCCCAGACGTTGGGATCTCGTCTCCTGCTTGCCGTCCGGGCGTGGATCCCGTTTTTGACGCCCCATGATGTGATCAGCGTATGGCGCGACCGATGGGCCCCGTGAATCGGCTCCGTACCGGCCCGAGGACGACACTAGGGATGCCCCGGCGATGCGGACGGGCTCGGCCGCTGCCCCCGGTCCCAGGTGCTAAAAGGGCGGTCATGGAACTCGATCTCCACATCTCGCGATTCGACTGGGCCGGCGGTGCGACGGGCATCGGGCCGGGCGTCGCCGACCTGGCCCGGCGCGCCGAGGCCATTGGTGTGCGCACCCTGTCCTTCATGGACCACTACTTCCAGATGGACTGGATGGCGCCGGCGGAGCACCCGATGCTCGAGGGCTACACGGCGCTCGGATTCGTCGCCGGTCGCACGGAACGGCTCCGGCTGCGGCTCCTGGTGACCGGAGTGACCTACCGCCATCCGGGGCTCCTGGCCAAGGCCGTGACGACCCTCGACGTGGTGTCGGGGGGGCGGGCCGAACTTGGCATCGGTGCCGCATGGTACGAACGCGAGCACCGCGGTCTCGGCGTCCCGTTCCCGCCCACGTCAGAGCGATTCGAGCGGCTCGAGGAGGCGATCCAGATCTGCCTCCAGATGTGGAGCGACGACAACGGCGCCTACGAGGGCCTGCACTACCGGCTCGACGAGACGCTGTGCAGCCCGAGCCCGGTGAGCGCACCTCGGCCGCGGATCCTCATTGGGGGGAGCGGCGAGCGCAAGACGCTGCGGCTGGTCGCTCAGTACGCCGACGCGTGCAACATCTTCGGCGGTCCCGACGATGTCGCGCACAAGATCGACGTCCTCCGCCGGCACTGCGACGCAGTCGGTCGCGACCCCAACGAGATCGAGGTGACCGCGATGTATCGCGACCTCCCTCCGGATTCGACGCTGGACGACGTCGTTCGGGGAGCAGAAGCCTTCGCGAAGGTGGGCGTGTCGACCATCGTCACCGGTGCCGTCGGCGACGACCCGGCCGGCTGGCTCGAGTCAACCTTCGGTCCCGCCATGGAGAGACTGGCCGCCATCGAACCGGCACGCTTGTAGCGCTCACGGCCCGTGGCCCGCACTTCGACGACGTCGGATGTCTTCAACGCAATAGCCGAGGCGCACCGTCGCGAGGTCCTGGACGTGCTGATCGCAGGCGAGAAGCCGGTCGGGTCGATCGTGAACGATCTCTCCCTGTCCCAGCCTCAGGTTTCAAAACACCTACGGGTGCTCAGTGAGGTGGGACTCGTCAGGTGCCGGGCGGAGGGGCGCCGTCGGCTGTACCGCCTGGAACCGGAACACCTTCGGCCCTTGCGCGAATGGCTGGTCAAGTACGAGCAGGCGTGGAACGACCGGATGGATCGGTTGGACGACTACCTCAAAGAGCTACAACGACAAGGAGAGCGGCAGTGACACCTCATCGGCATCGGTCGGCGGTCATCGAATTTCCGAGTGAACTCGAACTTCTCCTCACTCGAGAGTTCGAAGCTCCGATCGAACTCGTCTTCGACGTACTGACGAAGCCGGAGCATGTGCGCAACTGGTTCGCTCCGTTCGAGGACAAAATGACCGTGTGCTCGATCGACCTGCGTGTCGGGGGGAACTACCACATGGTCTTCGTGACCGGCGACGGAACCGAGTGCTCGTTTCGTGGAAGCTACCGAGAGGTCCAGCGACCGACCCGGATCGTCGAGACGTGGCTGTTCGAAGGTTGGCCGGATGCGGAGGCGGTCGAGACGGTAGACCTGCACGAGGCTGACGGAGTGACGACGGTGAAGATGAAGCTCGCGTTCCGCGACCAGGCTGGCCGTGACCACATGACCAAGACCGACGGCCAGGAAGACAGTTGGGACAAGATGGAGGATTACTTGAGGTCACTCGTGGAGACACCTGGAACCGTCTCTGATAGTTGAGGTTCGAGCCGGATGTACCGTCAGGTGAGTTCGCTGCCGGGTCGGTGGGCAGTCCGAAATCGTTCGGCCTGTGCCGCCACCTCAGTGGGGCCCACTGAGGGCGAGCATGCCCAGGGCAGCCGCCATCGACAGCGGTACCGCAACCACTCCGAGAAGGCTCGCTCGTGTGATGGATGGTCGAGCGCCGGCCGACCGCGCCGCCCTGAGCCACAACAGCCAGGCGAGTGAGCCGGTGACGAAGAGGTTCGGGCCGATGTTCAACCCCACCAGGAGGGCGAACGGTCGAGGTGGCACCCGAGCCGCCAACAGCGATGCCGACGGAAGGTTGTTCACCATCACGCTGGACAAGGCTCCGGCGACGGCAGTGCCCCAAGAGTCGAGGTGCGACAGGAGAGTCTCGGGTCCCGACCAGGCGCGGCCCAGAGTCCCGAGGGCCACGGCGACGCCGAACAGGGCGACGAGCACGGGGAGCCCGAGGACCCCCAACGCGCGCTGCGGAGACTCCTTGGAGGAGAAGGCCCGGAGGGTGACTGCCATCACGCCCACGGCCGCCACCGGAGCGGCAGGCGACCGCAGGACGAGCACGAGCACGGTGACCGCCACCACGGCGATGAGTCCGACGCCCAGCACCGGTCGCTCACGTTCCGATACCGGGGCGATCGTCGCCCGCAGCGAACGACGTTCGGCAGTGCCCACCACCAGAGCGGTCACCAGTGCCGCGGCGATCGCCGCCGGGGCCATGTGCCGGAGGAATTCACCTCCCGAGAGGTGCAGGTGGCCGAGGACGATCAGGTTGGTGAGATTCGAGCCGGGGAGCAGGAGGGATCCGGCATTGGACAGGAGCAGGCAACCGTAGAGGAGCAGGGCTTCTCTCTCGCCCCGGTTACGGGCGGTGTAGACGAGGATGGGCGTGAGAAACGCCACCGAGGTGTCGAGATTCAAGACGGTCGTCACGCCCACGATGAGCACGACGGCACCGACGTAGAGGGCCAGCCCATTCGGCGCCAGGCGAGCGAGAGCGTGCCCGGCAGCGGAGAACAACCGGTCCTGGTCGGCGACGAGACCCACCAGGAGGAGACCCGCCACGAGGACGAATGGGGACCAGTCCTGTGCTGCGGCGGACCTGGCGTGACCCGGTCTGAGCAGCGCCGCGCCGAGTGCGGCGGCAGATCCCACGGCCGCCAAAGTCCACCCGAGGCGGCCCGTCTGACCGGGAGGCATCCTCAAGTCCCGACGTTCGCTCACCGCTACAAGCATGCCCGGATTGGGTTGAAGGCAGACCTCCCGCAGCTTGGACTAAAGTCCAGTTCAGAGCGTCGCGAGCCTGATCGGTTCACGAAACTTTCTGAACGGAGATCGTCCTCGGCGCGGCGACGATGGCACAGCTGCACAAGCACATCGGCGACACCGTCGAGTTCAGCGAGGGAGCTCCGCGGGACGCGCCTGTCTACATCCCCCCGACCCCGGCGGTCATCGTAGGAACCGCCACCCTGCCGGCGGTGGGGTTCTCCAGCGTCGTCGACGACCACACCTCCATGGGGACCGGAGCGCTGGTCTCAAATGCGATCGTGCCCACTGCCTTCAACCAGGCAACCAACTACCCCGATCCCACCCTCAACGGCCCGGGCCTGGTCTTCGTGCGCCTTCGCGGCGGGGTGCCATCGGCGGCCGGCCTCGCCAATCTGCAGCACATCGCGGCAGTCGCCAATCGAGCCTTCGCGGCGGTGCCCGACGGGGGTGGAGAGGGATTCACAGTGTCGGTGGTGGGCGTGCAACGACCGGCCCAGATCGTGAACTACCGCACCATCGGGGCCACTCCCGCCCTGCTCGCCTCGGCGCTCGCCGTCGGTGCCGTCGTCGCCCTCGGCCTCACCCTCACGGCGTCGGTCCGACGGAGGCGACGGGACTTGGCCCTGTTGAAGACGCTCGGCTTCACTCAGCGACAACTTGCTGCCACGATCGCCTGGCAGGCTTCGGTTGCCGCCGTGATCGGAATCGTGGTGGGCCTTCCACTCGGGATCGCCGTAGGCCGTTGGCTGTGGACGCTGTTCGCCCACCAGGTCTACGCCGTGCCTCACCCGACGGTGCCTGTGCTGTGGGTGATCCTCGTCGCAGTGGGCGCGCTCGTGTTCGCCAACGTCGTGGCCGCATTGCCTGGACGAAATGCGGCCCGTACGTCAACCGCAACACTGCTCCGGGCCGAATGACGAGGTCGTGAGGGGTTCGCGGGATGGCCGCCGCCGGCGCGTCGTCTGGCGCGCCTGCCCGCTGAACTGGGCGAACGGTGGAGCGGCCGACCGGGATCGAACCGGCATGATCAGCTTGGAAGGCTGAGGTTCTACCATTGAACTACGGCCGCGAATCGGGGGGCAGTTTAGAGCGTCTACCGTCAACCTCGTGGACACGCTCTTTGAACGGGTCGGCGGGGAGCCCTTCTTCGTCGAGCTCGTCGACCGCTTCTACCTCGAGGTGGCCGGCGATCTTCTCCTGCGGCCACTGTATCCCGAGGAGCTGGCCGCACCGAAGCAGCATCTGGCCCTGTTCCTGGCGCAGTATTGGGGTGGTCCAGCCACCTACAACGAGCAGCGTGGTCATCCGCGGCTGCGGATGCGGCACGTGCCGTTCGTCATCGGTCCGGCCGAACGCGACGCCTGGCTCCGTCATATGCGCCACGCGGTCGACCACATGCGGGAGCACGGGCGCCTCTCCGCCGGTGATGCGGAGGACATGCTTGCGTACTTCGCCATGGCGGCCCAGACGCTGGTCAACGCGCCCTGATCAGTCGAGGAACACCGGACGCCGCTGCTCGCGGCGGGCTCGGACCGACTCCTCGAAGTTCTGGGTGGTGATGCGCACGAAGAGCTGGGCCATCCCTTCGGCATCCATGTGGGTCTGCAGGCTCGACGCGTCCAGGCTGTTCCAGAGTTGACGCTTGGTCAGCTCAATGCCGGCCCGGCTCCAACCAATGATCCGATCGGCCAGGTCGATGCAGGTCCTGAGGAGCGCATCCTTCGGCACCACGTGCGAGACCAATCCGATCCGGTCCGCCTCCTCGGCCGTGACGTCACGACCGGTCAGCATGATCTCGGCCGCCCGGGATTGCCCGACTGAACGGGGCAGGAGATAGCTGATCCCGAGCTCGGCCGCGGTCAGCCCGTTGTTGATGCCGGCCGCCCGGAAGTACGCGGTGTCCGACGCGACCCGGATGTCCGCCGAGAGGGCCAGACAGAACCCACCCCCGATGGCCGGGCCGTTGACCGCGGCGATCACGGGCTGGTGCAGGCGACGAATGGTGGCGATGACGTCATCGAGCAGCTCCATGGAGCGCATGGCCAACGTGGGCAGGGTGAGTCCCTCCACGTTGGGGATCGAGCCCGGGTCCTCGAGATCCGCCCCTGAACAGAAGCCCCTCCCCGCCCCGGTCAGGATCACGACGCGGACGTCGTTGTCGTCCCCGATGCCGCGCAGGCTGTCGCGTAGCGGGATCATGACGTCGAACGCCATGGCGTTCATCCGCTCCGGTCGATTCAGCGTGATGAGGGCGACGGAGGGATGGGGGTGGGCAACCTGGACAAATGACATAGCCGGCATCGTACGCAGTGTCGGCGGGTCAATGGGTTAGGTGGCACGCCCCTTCTTCTCGGACTCGTGGTGGGACAGCCAGCGCAGGCGAGCCGCCCGGGCGTCCCAGTAGTAGACGACGGCGGTGCCGGCGATGAAGTCGTGCAGTGCCCGGCGCTCACGCTGGATCAGGATGCCCAGGAACCCGAGGCACAGGATCAGGAAGCTCAGGGGCAGGGCCAGGGTGCGCACGGCGGCCTGCCGTGTGGTGATGCGAGCGCCCTCTGCCGTGACCACCTGAATGCCCAGCACCGCCATCCCGAATGTCTTGCCGCTCACCGACCATGAGTAGGCGAAGTAGAGGAACTCCCAGATGATGAGGATGATGATGGCGACGATCTGGTGATGGTTGAACGTGATCTTCGTATCGAAGAAGAGCTGGGTGGCCAGCGACAGGAGGGCGGCCCCGGCGGAGAAGAGGCCCCACGACACACCGACGTCGATGCCAAACGCCACCAACCGGCTGACCGCCCCGGCGTAGTTGCCCTGGCGCCCGACCGTCAGCGTCTCGGGAGGTGCGACGGATGTCACGACGACGCCTCCTGTGGCACCAGCAGCGGGGGCCCGGTCGGCATGTCACCGGCTTTCTTCCCGATGAACCGATTGGCCCACCGGAAGAAGAAGTCGTCCAGTCCGACGCCTTGGGCTCGGACGACGTCGAGTACCTCGCTGAAGACGCCCGTGGTGGAGCGGGCGATGATCGATCCCAGCTCGGTCTGCTCGACCAGGGCATCGATGTCGACCCGGTCGATGATGGCATTGATGTCCACCCGCTCGATGATCTTCTCGATGTCGACGCGCTCGACGATTCGCTCCACGTCCACCCGCTCGATGATCTTCTCCACGTCCACCCGCTCGATGATCTTCTCGACGTCCACCCGGTCGATCAGGGCATCGATGTCGATGGCGTCGATCACCAGTGCGACCACCCGTTCGGCCACCTGCTGGGCCAGCTGCTCCATCCGGGAGCTGATGGGATTTGGGCTCACCGAACCCCCGAGACCGGTGTCATCGGTCCCATCTTCGCACCCGGAGCCGGCGCGAGCGTGGCGCAAATCATGTACCGTCGAAATTCCCGGAAGTCGAGCACGAGGAGGTCGGAGCGTGGAGTTCGAAGCGTACGAGAACGGGGTCCCGTCCTGGGTCGACATGGGCAGTCCGGATCTGGCCCGGGCCAAGGAGTTCTACGGCGGTCTCTTCGGATGGAATTGCCCCGAAGGCGACCCCGAGGCCGGGGGCTATTCGGTGTGCGAATTGCGCGGGAAGACCGTCGCCGGATTGGGCCCGCAGATGAACCCGGCCGCACCGCCGAACTGGTGCACCTACGTGAACGTGGACAGCGCGGATGACACCGTTGCCAAGGTCGAAGCCAGCGGGGGGACGGTCCTCATGCCGCCCATGGACGTGATGGAGGCCGGGAGGATGGCTCTGTTCGCCGACCCGGCCGGCGCGGTCATCGGCCTGTGGCAGCCCAAGCAGCATCTCGGAGCCCAGCTGGCCAATGAGCCCGGCACCTACTGCTGGAGCGAGCTCATCACCACCGACCTCGATGGGGCGAAGGCCTTCTACCGGGCCGTCTTCGGCTGGGACGCGCAGTCGCAGGGTGCACCGGGGGGCCCGGTGGCGTACACCGAGTGGAGCGTCGGCGGTCGTTCCATCGGGGGCATGATGCTCAAGTCGGCCGAGATGCCGCCGGAGATGCCTTCGCTGTGGGGCGTGTACTTCGCGGTGGCCGACACCGATGCCACCGTGGCGAAGGCCCAGGAGCTCGGCGGAAGCCTCATCATGCCTGCCATGGACATCGAGCCGGGTCGTTTCGCCGTCCTGAGCGACCCGGTGGGCGCCATGTTCAACGTGCTGACCCTGAAGGCCGGCGGGCCGTCGTAAGGAGGAAAGCTTGGAGCATCGTCGACTGGGCCGAACCGGCCATCAGAGCAGCGTCGCCATCCTCGGTGGCGCGGCGTGCTGGGACGCCACGCCGGCGGAGGCCCGTGCGTGGCTCGATGTGGCCTTGGCGGCCGGGGTCAATCATCTCGACATCGCCCCGCAGTACGGGGTGGCGGAGTCGGTGGTCGGCCCCCACCTGGCGGAGCATCGCCAGGATCTCTTCGTGGCCGGCAAGACCCTGCGCGCCAACCCCGGCGGAGTCCGGGACCAATTCGACGAGACCCGCCGCCTCCTCCACGCCGAGGTGCTCGACCTCTACCAGGCGCACGCCGTGACCACGCGGGAAGAGCTCGATCGGCGTTCAGGAGCGCTCGAGTGCATCCTGGCCCTGCGCGACCAGGGCCACATTCGATTCGCCGGCATCACGGGCCACGACCTGTCCGTCCCCGGCGTCCATCTCGAAGCGCTGCGGCGCTACGACCTCGACACGGTCATGTTCCCGGTCTACCCGGCACTGTGGGCGCACCCCCCATACCGGGACGCGGCAGAGGAGCTTCTTGCGGTGTGCCGCCAGCGGGATATCGGGGTCATGGCCATCAAGGCCGTGGCACGACGGCCCTGGAGCGACGGGCGCCCCTTGGCCGATGCCGTCAATGGCGATCCCGCCACCGCCGAGCGCTGGGCCACGTCGTGGTACGAGCCGGTGGCCGAGGACAGTGACATCGACCGGGGCGTGCACTTCGCCCTGTCCACGTCGGGCGTCCATGCCTTCTGCACCCCGGGCGACCGGAGCATGCTGCCCCGGGTCCTCCATTCGGCCGAGCGGTATGCGCCGATGACGGCTGCGCAGCGCCAGTCGGCGATCGACGCCATGTCGTCCGCCGACCTGATCTTCCCCATGCCCCGCTAGACGCCCCGGGGCCGTGGCGCGCGCCGCGATCCGCCCCCGGGAGCACCTTCCGCCGCGGCACAGGAGGCAGGATAGGGGCATGGCAGTCCCTGGACCGGTCCGATGCCATCGCGCCCGGAGGTGAAGGACCCTCCGGTCGCCCCGGTCGCCCCGGTCGCCCCGGTCGCCCCGGTCGCTCCGGTCGTCACGGAACCGCTCGCGCCCGGGGAGGCGCCGCCGAAAGGTCGCGCCGGGCGGACCATGCGCTGGGAGCTGATCAGCTGCGGCCTCCACGGTCATGCGCTGGTCGGCACGGACGCCGCCGAGATTCGGGACGTGGACGGCCTGATCGCCCGGGAGAGCGATGGCGTGCGGTGGCACCGCTGCCTGCGATGCGACTCGTGGATGCCACTGCCTCCGCCGGAGCAGAGCGAACGACGGCATCTTCCTCCGCGCGACGAGATCGAGATCCCGCTGCGCGGACGTCCGCTGCGGGACCGCTTCGTCCTGCGCCTCATTGCCCTGGATCGCATGGTGCACGTCCTCGTGCTCTCGACCATCGCGGTGGCCATCTTTCTCTTCGCCCGGCATCGGGACCAGCTGCACCGGGACTACGTCCATATCCTCTCCGACCTCCAAGGTGGGCTCGGTGGACCGATCTTCGACACGCGGCGGGGCATCTTTCCCGAGATCAACCGACTGTTCGCCCTGTCGCCGACCAAGCTCTATCTCATCGGTGGGGCCGTCGCCGCCTACACCGCGGTGCTCCTGATCGAAGCCGTGGGCTTGTGGTTCTCGCGGCGTTGGGCCGAGTACCTGACGCTGGTCGAGACCGGCGTGCTCGTGCCTTTCGAGGTCTACGAGCTGACCTCTCAAGTCTCGACCCTCAAGGTCCTGACGCTGGTCATCAACCTCGCCATCGTGCTCTACCTCCTCGTCTCCAAGAGACTCTTCGGTGTGCGGGGCGGCGGGCGGGCCGAGCGGGCCGAGAAGGAGGCCGACACCGGCTGGGTCGCCCTCGAGCGCGCCAGCGCGGACCTGCCCGCGCCGCCCCGGCATGCGGGGTGAGCGCTTTCGTGCTGGCCACCGGGCCTCGGGTGGGCGGTTCCCCGCCCGGGTCAGGCCGCCTGCAGGGCCCTGATCACCTCGCCGAAGGCCCCGTCGTCACCGCGGTCGGCCGGGGGAGAGGCCACGATGCCCTGGCCCAGCCCACCGAAGCGCCCGAGGAGGATCTCGGGCAGCTCGGCGAAGGTGCCGCTCGGCACCAGCGTGTCGAGCACGTCGTCGGAGAGGAGGGTGCCCAGGTCGTCCCAGCGTTCGTTGCGGATCAACGACCGCAACTGGGGCCCCAGGTCGGCCCATCCGTAAAGCTCGAGGGTGGGCCGATACGCAGGCGTCGAGTACAAGAACGCCAGCAGGTGGCGCTGGCGTTCCCGCTCCGACGCCAGGGCGGCGGGCGACGATCCGGTGATGACCTGCGTGCCGATGACCAGTTCGAAGGACCCGTCGTCGAGCGAGCGACCGGCCCGCGCCGCTCCGTCGGCCAGGCCCGGGCGGCACGTGGCCTCCAGATAGAGGGGATTGGAATTGGTGGGGTGCGTGACGAAGCCGTCGGCCACCTCTCCGGCCAGTGCGCAGGCGGCGCGTTGCACCCCTCCGAGGTAGATGGCCGGCGCAACCGTCACGTCGTCGGGACCGGGGTTGAAATAGGGCTGCATGCGGGTGAATCGATAATGGGCGCTCTCGTACCGGGGCGGCCGACCGGTGGCGAAGGCGGCGAAGGCGGCCCGCACCGCGCCCACGTAGTCGCGGAGCTGGCCCAGCGGGTCAGGGCTGAACGGCATGGCGTAGCGGTCCTCGATGTTCTGGCGGATCTGGGTGCCCAGGCCCAGCTCGAAGCGCCCGCCGCTGAACTTGGCCAGATCCCAGGCGGCATAGGCCGTCAGGGTCGGGCTCCGGGTGAAGGCCAGGGCGACGCTGGTGCGAACCATGAGGCGTTGCGTGTGCTCGATCACCAGCAGGGCCATGGCCAGCGCGTCGTGCACCGTTTCGGCCACGTGGATGCCGTCATAGCCGAGCGCCTCGACTCGCCGTGCGTGTTCGAGGATCTCGGCCGGTGTCAGCCGGGGATCCATGCCGGCGTACACCTTCATGATGACTGGGCATCCCCGGCGGTGCTCTGTGACCGACCGCGGGCGACGATGTCGGCGCGCTCGCGGGCCAAGCGGGACTGGTCGAATCGTCGAGCCATCCACTCCCGAGACCGCTGCGATTCGGCCAGCCAGGCCTCCCGCCCCACCAGGCCGCCGATGTCCTCGTACAGGTGCCGGACCTCGCGCACGTATTCGGCCGGAATGGAGGCGATGGTGGTGGCCAGCTCCCGGGCGCGGTCCAGCAGCCCGTCGTGGGGCACCACCTCGACCACCAGTCCCCAGGCACAGGCCGTGGGCGCGTCGATGAAGTCGCCGGTGAACGACATCCGCCGGGCCCGGTCCACGCCGATGAGCTGGGGCAACCGGATGGTCAGGCCCCCGCCGGGCATCACGCCGACCCGGGCGTGCGTGTCGGCGAATTGCGCACGGTCCGATGCGATGAGGAAGTCGCAGCACATGGCCAGTTCGAGGCCACCGGTCACCGTTGCGCCGTTGATGGCCCCGATGACCGGTGTGTCGTGCTCGGGCAGCAGTCCGAGGTGCTTCAGGGGACCCGCCTGACGCCGCTGCTGCTCCGAGCGGACCTCGGTCGAGAGGGCGCGCAGGTCGAATCCCGCGCAAAAGGCCGGGTCCGCTCCGGTCAAGATGATCGCGCCGACGTCGGCGTCGGCGTCCAGGTCCACGATCGCCTGGTCCACGAGTTCGGTCATCTCCGCCGACAGCGCATTCCGTGCCTCGGGTCGGTTGAGGGTGATCGTTCCCACCCGGTCGGCGATCTCGACGTCAACCAGCATGGGTCGACCCCCCGCGTCGGGTGATCATCTCGCCTCCCTCCGGTCGGACCGCCGAGGTGCGGCCCGGAACGGGCCCAGTTTCGCAGACGTGACGCCGAGCGATCACACCCGGCGCGTCGCCCACAGGTAGAGGCGCCGGGTGGCGACCTCGTGCGCGTAGGGGTCCCGGTCGTGCGTCTCCACCACCGTGAGCCCGACCGCCTCCAACAGCCCGGCCAGCTCGTCCCGCACGAACAGGGTCGCATCGAGCTCCACCGGCTGCTCGAGCATCTGTGTGGCATGGAGCGACCCCGTCCCGCCGTGCACGGCCAGGAGGAGAGAGCCGCCCAGGGCCAACACCCGGTGGAGCTCGCGGATCACGTCGGGCACCCGGACCCGTGGAATGTGGATCAGGGCGTAGAAGCAGACCACGCCGCCCAGTGACCCGGGGCGCAGCCCCAGGGCGGACATGTCGCCCTGGAAGATCGCCAGCGAGGGACGATGGAGCCGAGCCTGCGCCACCATGCCGCGGGAGCGGTCGCAGCCGATCACGTCGGCGCCCAGGTCGGCCAGGAACGATGCCACGTGGCCGGGGCCGCACCCGAGATCGCACACCGGACCGGCCCCGCCCGCACCCCCGGTGACCGACCGGGCGAAGCGGGCCAGGAGCTCGCGGTCGAACGGCTTGTCGTCCAACTCGCGGAGGAACCTGTCGGCGTAGCGGGGGGCCACCGCGTCATAGGTGACGGACGGATCCGCCCACTGTGCCGGATCGGGGTCCCTCCGTGGTTCGGGCCCCGTCGGTTCCGGCGCGGTCGGGTCGGGCCCGGTCAACCGAACAGCCCCCGGCCGGGGTCCGCCGGCCGGCGGGCCCTCTGGTCCGCTGGCGCGTCGCGCCGGTGTCGGCGAGCCGACAGCGAGCCGAGCACGACGACGGTGACGATGATGGCCACCAGTCCGACCACGGACACGATCACGTCCGCACTGCTCTGCTTGTGGCCCCGCGCCGCCGTCTGCTTGGCCACCGTGGTGGCCACGGTCCGCAGGTACCGCGCCGCCGTGGCGGAGCCCGGGGTCGGGGCGGACGTGGCGGCGGCCGCCGTCCCGGGCCAGTCGTCGAGGGACCAGGCCAGTGCGGCGACCAGCACGAGAGCTCTGAGGCCGGCTCGAGCTCGATCCCGCACCGTGCCGTCCACCTCAATCGTCTCCGGCCGACCAGTGCGCGAGAAGGGAGACGAAGGAGTAGGCGTCATGCTGCGCGCCGTCGATCCGCTCCCAGCCGCGGAGCAAAGCCTCTTGGACGAATCCGGCGGACTCGGCCGTCCTCTGCGAGGCCACGTTCCACGGTTCGATGAAGAGATGCAGGCGGGGGATGGCGAACGTCCCGAAGGCCATGGTGACCAGCGCCCGGAGGGCCGACCCGGCCAGCCCCTTCCCGCGGGCGGAGGGAACCAACCAGTAGCCGATGGAGGCACGGCCGCTGTCGATCTCGCGGAGCCACAGGCCGATCGCCCCGATCCCGCGGTCGGGTTCGGACGCGTGGGCGATGGCAAAGGGGTACCCGTGCCCGTCACGCGCCTGCGCGAACTGGCGCTCGATGAAGGCGCGACCCTCGTCGTCGCTGTAGGCCGCGGGCACCGAGGTGATGCTGGGGATGTACGGGTCCGATGCCGCCTCGCGGACCAGGCTGAGGTCCGCCAGGGTGAACGGCCGCAGGATCGTGGTCCCGGAACGGAGCTCGGGTACCTGCAGGGGTGGCTCGAAGGCGGACAGGTCGAAGGTGCTCACCGCAGAGGAAAGTATCCCGGCACGAGGTGATGGGGAGAGTCGAGATAGCCCTTGGCTTCGGGGGGCCCGCCGAAGCGGCCGTGGCTCCATCGAACCTCCACGTGCCCCGCCACCTCGTGGAGCCGCCCGGAGGATCGCTCACGCACCGTGGCCTGCCATCCCACCTTGGGCTGCCCGCCCTCCTGGGCGAAGACCTCCAGCTGATCGAGGGCGTAGAGCTGCCGCCAATCCCATGGTGTGGCCACGCGCAGGCGCAGCGACCGTCGCGGGCTCGAGCCCAGCACGAAATACGGGGCGCTGCCCATGCGCAGCAGACGCCACAGCATGGCCTCGCGGGCGCCGGTCCGAGCCGCCAGTGCCGCCCGCCAGCGGGTCACCGACGCCTGCGCCACCGCGGCCGAGAGCTCGCGGTACGCCGCCTTGGCCCGATCGGGCCAGCCACCCCTGAGGGAGCTGGCCAGCGCGGCCCGGTCGGTCGTGGTGAGATCGAGGGCCCGCGGGGGGAGCTCGGGGAGGGCCGCCCAGGAGGGGCGGGGCACCTCGACCGGCACCTCGCCAGCCACGTCGCCACCGGTCCCCAAGCCGGGGAGCGCCGGCGTCGCCTCGGTCCCCGGGGCCCGGCGCGGCGGGCGCCCCGCGGGCTCGCGGGGGCGCTCCGCCCCCATGTCCCGGGTGGCGGCGCGCACGACGTCGTAGAGACACTGGTACGGCCCCGGGGCGACGTCGGCATACCAGTCGCCCCCGGTCTGTCGTCCCCGCCGGCTCTGCCCGCCGACCAAGAGCTCGTCGAAGATGTGGGCCGGCGCCACGTTGAACAGGATGTTCGAGAGGTACTTGCAGCTGACCAGGTAGACGTGGTCGACCCGCAGGTCCACCGGCGCCACCTCGTCCCCCGAGGCACGCACCGCCCCCTTCCACTCCACCACCGCGGGCAGCCGGCCACGGAGGCCGTCCCTCGCCGCCAGGAAGGCCCGACCGTTCTCCCAGGCCGCGTGGAACTCGACACCGTAGGCGCCCCCGGCGCGGGCCGAGGCCAAAAGGTCCCAGTCCTCGGGTGAGAGGCTGCGCATCACCGGCGACCGGGCGTGCAGTGCCTGATCGAGGTCGCCCCCGCCGAGCATGCCCAATCCGGTCCCCAGTTCGGTGACCATGGTGCGGAGATTGGGCACACCCGCATCCTTCCACTCCGGCTTGGGCCGCTCCCCCTACTCGGAGAAGAGCGGAGTCAGCTGGAGCTCGAGGGGGCCGATCTCGACGTCGGCCGGGCCGACGAGGTCGGTGCTCTCGTAGACGTCCACGGCGATCCCGGTGCGGTCGATGAAGGCGAACACGGCGTCGCCCCAGCGATGCTCGGTCAGCGCGGTCCGCAGGGCGTCGCGCTCGCCCGCGGGCAGGTCCGCACCCGGGGTCTTGGCCACCAGCTGACAGGCCAGCACCCAGTTGAGGGTGGCCAGGTCCTGGGCCACGAAGACGCGCGGGGGATCGTCCCGTACCACGGCGCAGGCCACCAGCGTGCTCACTGTGGGTGCGGGGGGAGGTCCGCGGGGGTCCAGAACCCGGCCAGTGGTCGCGGCGGCCCGCTCCCGGCATAGGCCGCCAGGCGCTGACGGGCGGCGGCGGAGAAGAGGTCGATGGCGTCGAAGAACCCGTCGGGTCCGGTCGCCCGCAATGCCCTGTCTCCCTCGCTCCCGGGCCGGGGGAGCTGGGGGGTGAGGATGACCACGGGCTTCACGTCGTTGCGGGCCATGACGTGGGCGCGCCCGAGCGTCCGCCACACCGTGTCGGTCTTGGACATGCCGGCCCGGAACGACGAGTTCGGACCGGCCACCTCGAAATGCCAGGTGGTGCCGGCCGCGTCCTTGGCGGTGAAGCTGATCATCAGGCCGAGGCCGCGCAGCCTCCGGTTGGGGCGCACGTCGACGAACCCGGCCGCGTCGAGCGCCCGTCGGGCCAGCGTCCCGGCGGAGGCGCCTGCTTCCTCCCCGGCCTCCCCTGCCTCGTCCCCGCCCGCCGGAGCCTCGTCGGCCAGGCGGGAGCGGGCCAGTTCCACGTAGGAGGGGTCGAGGTCGTACCCGATGCCCATCCGACCGGCGCGCCGGGCGGCCACCAGCGTGGAGCCCGATCCACAGAAGGGGTCGAGGACCAGATCGCCGGCGAAGGTGTAGAGCTCGATCAGACGCTGGGGCAGCTCGACGGGGAACGGGGCCGGGTGCTGCACCCGATTGGCGCTCTCGGGTGGGATGTCCCACACGTCGAGCGTCAACGCCATGAAGTCGTCGGCTCGGATGCTGCTCCGGTGCGGCAGGCCGGCCGCCTGCCGCTCCTTCGGGCTCTTGGCCCTGCTGAAGCGGCCCTTGCTGGCCACGATGACCCGCTCGGTCACGTCGCGCAGGACGGGATTGGTCGGCGAGCGGAAGGAGCCCCAGGCGCACGAACCGCTGGCCCCCTCGCCCTTCTGCCACACGATCTCCCCTCGGGGCAGCAGGCGCAGGTCATCCTGCAGGATGGTGATGACATCGGCGGCCAGACTGCGATACGGCTTTCGCCCGAGGTTGGCCACGTTGACCGCGATGCGACCGCCGGGCTCGAGCACGCGCTTGCACTCGGCGAACACCTCACGCAGGAGCTGCAGGTACTCGAGGTAGGAACCCGGCACGCCCTCGCGGTCCAGTTCCTCCTCGTACTGCTTGCCGGCGAAGTACGGCGGCGAGGTGACGACGAGCGCAACCGAATTGTCGGCGATGTCCGGCATCTGACGCGCATCGCCGCAGACACAGGCGTCCGTCGGGGGAGAGGGCGGCTCCACATCCTCGTCGGCGGTGAGCTCGGGGGCCTCGAAGCGGGCGTAGAAGGCGTCGGCCACGTGGGACTCGCGGCGTCCCACGCCGAAATTGGAGGTCGAGGTACGACGACGGGCAGCCATGACGGATCGGTGACCCTACCGGTCCCGGCGCCGGGCCAAGGTGGTGGCCGAAGCCCGCATCGAGTCCATGGTGCTCAGCCTACGAAAGGGGTGTGTCATGTCACATTTCGTACACGACGAAGGGCGTGACCCGTCCGACCTGGTCGTAGAGGGAGCGGGCCCGGCCGTTGTACTCCTGGGTGTGCCAGTAGAGGCGGCCCGCACCGTGGGCGTCCGACGCCCGCTTGGCCGTCTCGAGAAGGCCCCGACCGAGGCCGGATCCCCTCCGGGTCGGGGCGACGAACAGGTCCTCGAGGTAGCAGGAGGGCCGTCGGGACCACGTGGTGGGATGCACGATGCAGTGGGCCAGGCCCGTCCCCTCGCCCTGCCCGTCGAGGGCGATGAACCCGAACACCCCGTCGTCGGGCCCCGAGAGGCGCTCGAAGGTGGCGCGGCTGGTCGCAGCGGACAGCTCGGCCCGGTAGAAGTCGAGATAGCCCCGCCAGAGGGGGAGCCACTGGCCCCAATCCCCTTCTTCCAGCCCTCGAATGGTGTCCGTCGCACCCGCTGGTCCCATCGCACCAGCTAATCATCGACGGGGTCCCGGCGGTGGGTATCCCGCCCGGTGCACGGGCCGGCCCACGACCGCCCGAGGTGACGCGGACCGACGAGCTCGGGCCCCACCGGGGCGTCACGCGAAGCGCCCCTCGTTCCGGTCGATCCACGCCGTGAGGGCATCCAGGTCGGGCAGGGGAATCTCCCGATCATCCATCGGCACGTAGACCATCGGGGCACCGCCGCTGACGCTGACCGAGAATTCCACCTCGCCCCCGGAGAGGAAGCACCACGACGGGGGACCGCCCGGGGTGGTCGACGGCTCGTAGCTCCAGCCCGGCCGAGACTCCACCAGCCGGCTCACCTGATCCCAAAGCTCCTCGTCGCGTGAGCTCATGCGACACCACCCGGGGCGGACCGCTCGACCCGTGACCCGCCCACCACCGCCGCCGCCGGGGGCAGCGCGGCCCGCACCAGCTCGGACACCAGGGCGCCGGCCCTGAGCATTGGCTCGGTGGTCCTGCCGGCACGGCTCAACATGAACCCTCCCTCGAGCGCGCACAGGCACGCCAGGGCCAGGTCGTGCGATCGGGATACCTCGATGCCGGCCTCGACGAAGCGTCCTTCCGCTTCGGCCACCCACGAGTCGAAGACGTCGGACGTGGCGCGGCGGAGGCGCTCGTTGGTGCTGGCCACCTCGAGCGCCACGCCGCCGATCGGGCAGGCGTCGGCGTAGTCGGTCTCGCTCAGGACCCGGGCCGCCCCCGCGAAGAAGGCCACCACGCCGTCGGCCACGGTCTCCTCGGGATCGAACACGGCGCCCACGAGATGGCGGAAGCGCTCACCCGAGGACCGGATGGCCACTTCCCCCAGCTCCTCCTTGCCGTCGGGGAAGAAGTGGTACAGGGATCCGAACGGCGCGTTGGCGTCCGCCACGATCTGCTTGACCCCGGTGCCGTGGTAGCCCTGGCGTCGGAAGAGCTGCGCACTGGTGTCGACGATGCGTTCCCGCGTGTCGCTCTTGGCTCGCGCCATCGGCCCTCCGTTGGGTCTGTCCGATCCGTCTGTCCGGTCCGTTCTGTCCGGTCCGTCTGTCCGGTCCGTCTGTCCGGTCCGCCGCACCGTTGTGCCGACCGGCGCCGCACCCTAACATAATAGAGCGATCTATCAAGAAACAACCGCCCAGGGGAGAACCGTGCCCGCACTGGCGCTGTCTGCCGGAACCATCGACTACCTCGATACGGGGGGCGACGGCCCGCCTCTGCTCCTCCTGCACGGGCTCCTGATGGACGAGTCGCTGTTCACCGAGGTGGTGGCCCGACTCCGGGACGAGTTCCGCTGCCTCGTTCCGGTCCTGCCCCTGGGGTCGCACCGCATCCCTCTGCGAGGCGACGCGGACCTGAGCCTGGCCGGCCTCGTCGCCCTGGTGGTCGAGTTCATGGACCGGGTGGGCGTGGCCCGGGTCACCTTGATCGGCAGTGACCTGGGCCTGGCCCAGTGCATCGCCGCGGCCCATCCCGACCGGCTCACGCGGCTGGTGCTCTGCGCCCAGGAGGCGTTCGAGAACTTCCCTCCGGGGCTGCCCGGCAAGGCCATCCACCTGGCGGCCAGAATCCCCGGGGGCGTCAATGCGGCGGTCCAACCCTTGCGGATCCGGGCCCTGCGCCGGCAGCCCTTCGCCCTGGGCCGGATGTCGGTGCGGCGGATCCCCGACGAGGTGACCGACCGTTGGTTCGCACCGGCTCTGCAGGACCGGGGCGTCCGCCGGGACCTGGCCAAGTACGCCGGACCCATCGACCGCCGCGCCTATGTGGGCGTGGCCGAGCAGCTGCGGGCCTTCAGCCAACCCACGCTGATCGTGTGGGGCAAGGACGACCGTGTCATGCCCCCTCAGCACGGGCGTCGGCTGGCCGCGGTGCTTCCCCGGGCGCGACTGGTCGAGTTCGAGGACTGCGGAACCCTGATCTCGCTCGATCAACCCGTCCGGTTGGCCGAGGTGGTGCGCTCCTTCATCGGTGAGGCGGCTTGAATTCCTTGTTCCGCGTCGCTCTCCGGCCGCTGCCCCGGCGTTCGAACTTCTGGCGCATCTGGGCGCGGCGCGCCTGGATGTCGCGGTGGGTGAACCGTTCGGTGGGCTCGTCGAGACCGAGGCTGGCCCTCATCCCGCTGAAGTCCGGCTGCCATCCCTCCTGACGGGCCAGTCCGAGCTGTGCCATGATCCGCTCGCCGTGCTTCTCGGCGAAGAGGAGGGCGATGCCTTCGATCTCGGCGAAGAGGTCGAGGTCGGGGGCCAGGGTGGCGATGGCGCCGTCGAGGAACATGAGATTCTTGACGAACAGCATGAGCTCCTTGGGCATGCGGGCACCGAGCGCGAGGAGCATCTTGATGGAGCGCTGCAATTCGCCCACCAATTCGTCCGGCGTGAGCGTGGTCGGGTCCACCGGGGGTCGATCGAGGCCGAGCTGCTCGATCACCGCGTCGATCTCGGTGTGCGCCGGGAGGGCCCCCAGGTCGCGCAGCGCCGCCACCTGGGAGGGGATGTGCCCGTTTGACGCCCCCACAATGAGGGAGAGCAGGGCCAGCCGCTTGGGCTCGGTGAGGCGCGCCGTGATGCCGAAGTCGAGCAGCGCCACCTTCCCCGAGGGCAGGACGAAGAGATTGCCGCCGTGGAGGTCCCCGTGGAAGATCCCGTGCATCATGCATCCCTCGAGGAAACCGATCATCCCCGTGCGCACGACGGCCTCGGTGTCGATGCCGGCCGTCTGCATGCCATGCACGTCGGAGAAGTGGAACCCCTCCATCCGCTCCATCACCAACATCCGGCGGGTCACCAGGGTCGGGTGCGGACGCGGGATGACGAAGTCCCGCTGGCCCAACGCGGCGAAGGTCGTGGCCAGATCGAGCATGTTCTCCGCCTCGAGTCGGAAGTCGAGCTCCTCGGCGATGGTCTCGGCGAACAGCTCCACCAGTGCCGGCGGATTGGCCAGAGCGGCCACGGGCAGCCGCCCCACCAGGTACGGGGCCAGCCACGCCATGACGGCCAGGTCCTGGCGGACACGGCGGGCCACCGAGGGACGCTGGACCTTGATCACCACGGGCGTGCCGTCGAGGAGCTCCGCCCGGTGCACCTGCGCGATGGAGGCGGCGGCGACGGGGTGGCGCTCTATGGAACCGAACACCACCCAGGGGGGCCGGTCGAGCTCTTCGGCCAGGACCCGCTCGATCACCGGCCAGGGTTCGGGCGTGACCTGGTCCCGGCAGCGTTTGAATTCTTCGACCAGCTCGGCCGGGAAGATCCCCTCGCCCGACGAGATGATCTGGCCGAGCTTGATGTACGTCGGCCCCAGGTGTTCGGCGGCGGTCCGGAGCCGGCGCGAGATCCCGGCCATCTTGACCGAGCCGCCCTGGCGGCGTTCCCTGAGCTGCCAGGCGATGAGCGCTCCGCCGAGGTGACGCATGGTGGTCCCCACCCGGGCCCCGGGCGGCACCCGACGGCGCCGGGTCAGTGCCGGCAGCGACGCGGTCAGGTCGGTCCGCACCGAGGCCAGGCCCGCCCTCCAGGGCAGGGCGTCGAGGTCGAGCACCCACGGCCCCTCGTCGGAGAAGGCGGCACGGCGGGTATCGAGGGATGTCACGGGGCGGAGTGTAGCGACGGTCCGCGGGAGTCCTCTCCCGAGGGTGGTGGGGGGCCGCCCGCCCATGGTCCCCCGACGCTGATCCCCGGGTGCTCGTCCCCGACGCTGATCCCCGGGTGTTCGTCCCCGGCGCTGATCCCCGAGTGCTCGTCCCCCGGCGCTGTCCCCCGGCGCTCATCCCCCGGTCGTGGCGGCGGCCTCCCGGCAGGCGTCCAATGCGTCGAAGGTCGAGGCCACGTCGTCGGCGCTGAAGCAGAAGAAGAGCGCGGCCACGGCGTCGGCACCGGCCTCGGCGTACTGCCGGACCGTGTCGGGTGTGAGCTGGTTGAAGTACGGGCACACGGTGATGCGGAGGTCCTGGCGGCTACGTCCGGCCGCTTCGAGATGGACGTCCAACATCGCCAATCCCTCGGCCAGCTCGGCGGGGGACCGGTTGAACGTGTGCCAACCCTGCCCGGCCCGCGCCGCCCGCCGCAGGGCGGCGTCGGTTTCGCCCCCGATGTGGATGGGAGGGTGGGGTCGCTGAATCGGCTTGGGGAACATCTCGCACTCGCTCAGCTGGTAGAGCGCACCGTCGAACGACGACGTGTCGTCGCACCACAGCGTGCGCAGCACGTGCAGGTACTCGTCGGTGCGGGCGCCCCGGCCCTCCCAGGGCACGTTGAGGGCGTCGAACTCCTCCTTCAGCCAGCCGACCCCGATGCCCAGGTCGACCCGGCCCTGCGACAGCCAGTCGAGCGACGAGACCTCCTTCGCCGTGTAGACGGGGTTGCGCTGGGGGAGCAGGAGCATGGCCGTGCCCAGGCGCACGGTCCTGGTGCAGGCGGCCAGGTACGACAAGGTGACCATGGGCTCGAGGAGGCCGGTGCCCGAGGGGGCCGGGATCTTGCCGTCGGCCGCGTAGGGATAGCTGCTGGCGTACTGCGTGAAGAGCACCGCGTGCTCGCCCACCCACAGCGTCGAGACGCCGCGCTCGTCGGCCTCACGGCCTATCGCCTCGAGGAGCTCGAAGGTGGTCGTCGGGCTGGCGGTCGGTATCCACAGGTCGAACTTCGTGTCACCCTCCCAGTCCGCAGCGGAGGAGCGCGCAGATCTCATCGGCGGCCTGATCGACCGGCACCGGGTCCGGTTCGCCGGCCCGGACCGAGAGCGCGCCGTAGATCTGCTGCCCGATGAGGACGACGGCCCGGTCCACGTCCACGTCCGTTCGGAAGATCCCGGTCTCGATGCCGGTGGAGACGATGTCGTCCAGCAGGCGGATGACGTCGAGGCCGATCCACATCAGCGCCCCGCCCACGGCCGCCGATCCGGCCGCCGTGGTGGTGGCCTGCGTGGCCATGGCCAACCGGAAGAAGGCGGGGCTCTCGTCGACCCGCTCGAACACGCCCCGTATCAGCGCCCGCAGCCGCTCCAGCGGGGGTGCCGTGTCCTCGAAGAGGATCGAGATGGGCTCCTTGAGCTGGTCGTACATCGACTGCACGCAGGCCCGGAGCAGTTCGTCGCGATTGGCGAAGTACACGTAGACGGTCGAGCGGGCCACGCCGGCCCGGCTGGCGATCTCGTCCATGGACACCTCGGTGGTGCCGCGCTCACCGAAGAGCCGGCGCGACGTGTCGATGATCTGGTCGCGGCGGAAGTCCCGGATCACCTCCCTGAGCGTGTCGGGTGCTCGTCGCGACACGTGGTCTCCCCTCGGTTTCCCCGCGGTCAGCGGCCGAGTGGCGCCGCGGGCGTGAAGGCCACCGGGAGGTGCTTGACACCGTTGATGAAGAGCGACTGCAGCCGCTGGACCTCACCGTCCTGGCGGATGTCCGGCAACCGGTCGAGGAGATGCTCGAACATCACCCGGATCTCCATGCGAGCCAGGTTGGCGCCGAGGCAGAAGTGGGGACCGCCGCCTCCGAAGGCGATGTGCGGGTTGGGATCGCGGCCGATGTCGAAGAGATCGGACCGCTCGAAGACCTCCTCGTCCCGATTGCCCGAGACGTGGTAGAAGACGACCTTGTCGCCCGCTTGGATCGTGGTGTCGCTGAGCACGACGTCGCACGTGGCGGTGCGTCGGAAATTCATGACCGGGCTGACGAAGCGCAGCATCTCCTCCACCGCGGTGGGGAGCAGGCTGCGATCTTCCCGGAGCCGCCGCCACTGGTCCGGGTACTGGAAGAAGGCGTGCATGGCGCCCGAGATCAGGTTGCGGGTCGTCTCGTTGCCGGCCACGGTCAGTAGGAGGAAGAACAGCTCGAGCTCCAACTCGCTGAGCTGCTCTCCGTCCACCTCGACGCTGGTCAGCGCGCTCATCAGGTCGGTGTGCGGATCGATCCGCTTCTTGGCGAAGAGCTCCGCCGCGTAGGCATAGAGCTCCATGGCGGCGTTCAGCGCCTCCTCCGCCGCCAGCTGGTACTCGGGGTCCTCGCTGCCCACCATCCGGTTGGACCAGTCGAACATCTTGTGGCGATCGTCCTGGGGCACCCCGAGAAGCTCGGCGATGACCTGGAGTGGCAGTTCGGCCGAGAGCTCGGTGACGAAGTCGGCCTGGCCTCGCTCGATCACCTGGTCGATGATGGCATCGGTGGTCCGGTGGATGTTCGCCTCCAGATCGCGCACCATCCGAGGCGTGAAGCCCTTGTTGACCAGCCTGCGGTAGCGGGTGTGCAGGGGCGGATCCATGTTGAGCATCATCAGGCTCTGCTGGGCGATTTCGTCCTCGCCCAACTCAAAGGGCATGGTCCCTTTGGCCGCCGAGCTGAAGCGGTCGTATTCTCGGTTGACGGTGACGCAGTCGTGGTATTTGGTCACGGCCCAGTAGCCGGGGCCACCGGGCTCCTCCTGCCAGTGGACCGGGTCGTGCTGGCGCAGGTGGGCCAACCAGGCGTGTGGCACTCCCGGCACGAATGAGCGGGAGTCGGAGAGGTCCACAGGTGTGATGTCGGCTGCGGTTTGGGCCATTTCGCACTGCTCCTTGCTGATCAGACGTGCTGTCTGATTAATAAGATGCTATGTCCAGCCAGCCGTCCCGTCAACGGAGCGGGTCCCGGCTGTCCCGGTGCTCTTGGGCAGGATCGCAACGGACTTCGTGGGATCGTCGGGATGGAGGATGACCCGCAACCCCTGGTCGGCGTCGGGTGGGTCGCCGGGAGCGGGTGAGGTGATCACCGGTTCGATGTTGGTCGGCTGGAAGATCTCCTTGAGGCCGAGTGCGACGCCGGTGGCAATCACCCCTAGGGCGGAGCGCCGTCTCCACGCGTCGAACCGCCTCGGACGCCAGTGGTCCTCGTGTTCTCCGGGTCGCTCCACGGGTGGTTCGATACGCCCATGATCGCAGGGTTTCCAGGGCAGTAGGCCAGCACCCACGCCCTGGTCCACGGTGGGGAGGACGAAGGACGGCGTCCGACGACCGCCGGTGACGTGCACTCAGTGCTCGCGGGCCGTCGAGCTCCCGAGATGCCAGCAAGAGCAGAAGTCGCACTCGTAGGCGTTCAACGTGACTCCCGACTCGAGCCGTTGGACATTGGCGGCGCGCAGCGCCTCCTGCTGGGACCGGAAAACGGCCTTGGGCGCCCCATCGGCCCGCCAGTGCGAACCGAACGAGAACGGTCGGGGGTCGTCGCGCTGGCTCCGGCTCCGCCGCTTTGGAAGGTTGCGACGGCTCACCAGCCCATTTTGGCCCGGAATCGGCCCGGCGCCGCACACCCTGGGCGGCGAGGGCGAGGACAGCGAGTGAAAGGCCTCGACGCGCCATGATCCGACGGAGGGGGAAAAGGGGTCGAATCCGGCGCGCCGAGGCAGCCGAAGCCTACG
>JBKQIP010000100.1:0-30732 GCA_052148295.1 Acidimicrobiales bacterium | reverse complement strand
ACTTCTTGGAGGAGTACTCGCACTGCTCCAACCCCGAGGTGCTCTATGGCGCCATCGCGGCCCGTACGGAGCGCATCCGGTTGGGCTACGGCGTGCGCCTCATGCCCAAGCCGTACAACCACCCTGTCCGCACGGCCGAGTCGGTCGCCGTGCTCGACCTGATCTCGGGAGGCCGGGTGGACCTGGGCACCGGGCGGTCCGCCACCCGGGCCGAGCTCGAGGGATTCGGCATCGATCCGGGTGAGAGCCGTCAGATGTGGCAGGAGGCGATCGAGCACGTGGTGGGGTGCTGGACCAACGACGAGTACGAATTCTCCGGCACGCACTGGCAGATGCCGCGGCGCCGGGTGCAGCCCAAGCCGCTGCAGCAGCCGCACCCGCCGCTGTGGGGCGCGACCACCAGTGACGAGGGACATGCCCAGATGGGGGCTCTCGGTCTGGGCCTGTGCTCGTTCGCCGTCGGGCTGCCTCCTTCGGAGGTGAAGCGGAAGATCGACATCTACCGTGCCGCGGTGCGCACCTGCGCGAAGCCCATCGGCTCCTTCGTGCACGACCAGGCCGCCACCTTCACCATGGCCATCTGCGCCCCCCGCCGCGACGAGGCGGTGGCGAACGCCCGCGAGTCCTTCGAGTGGTACCCCAGGACCGGGGCCCGCCAGATCGCCACCCTGACCGACATGATGGCCGAACGGCACCAGGAGCTCGGCACCTACGGCTACGCCGCCGAAATGAAGAGCCACGACGACCAGGGGATGCTGGACCTCATCAGCCTCGAGTACCTCATGGACTCCAATGCCTGCGTCCTCGGCACGCCCGACGAGTGCCTCGAAGCCTGCCGGGCCTACGAGGAGGCCGGGGTCGACCTGCTCCTGTGCCTGGTCAACCCCTACAAGATCTCCCATGAGTCGGTCATGCAGACCATCGAGCTCATGGGCACCGAGGTGATCCCCAAGTTCCGCACGTAGTGCCCCCGCCGCGGGTGACCGCCATCACGTGACGGGGCCACGGCGCGTCGGCGGTGGCGCGCGCTACCCGCCGGTCGGTGCGAACGGGGTGAGGCCCCCCAGCCGGTCGTCGAGCACGATGGAGTCCTGCAGCCGCGACGCCAGTAGCCGCATGCGGGTGAGCGGATCGTCCTCGAGAGCGATCAGGCCGTCCCACCGGCGCTCGTAGGGGTCGAACCGCTCGATCCGGGACGAGGCCGACCCGTGATCCCCGAGGACACGGCGGGCCACGGCGCCCGCGCGGGCGCCGACGGCCGGGCCCTCCCCCAGCTCGAGGCGCACCAGCCAGAAGCAGTCGCCGAACAGGATGAAGATCCCCGTCGAGAAGTAGACCCCGCCGCGCATCCGGTGCCGGTAGGAGGCCAGGACGCATCTCGCCCCGCCGACGGCGAAGCAGGAGACCTCCAGGAGGCTGATCTGCTCGGGGAGCTCGGCCGGCCGGTGCGACTCGAACCAGTCGGGGAGCGGCAGATCGTCGAGGCGCGCCCGGGGCGACGCCACGAAGGCCAACCGCTCGAGGAGGTCCTCACGGATCTCCTCGGCGTTCCAGGAGCGGAAGTCCGAGGGTCCGGCGATGAACCGCACGGTGAGCGACGCCCCCTCCCCCCGCCACTGCCGGTAGCGGAGACGGTTGCGGGAGAGCTCCCACCCGAAGGTGTCGAAGGCGACCGCCTCCAGGTCGGCATCGGCCGCCCGCTTGGTGTGCAGGGCCTCGAGGTGGTCGCTGCCCTCGGGCATCCCCCGCGCCGCGGCCCGCCGGTACCACGCCTCCGCCCCGTCGAGGTCGCCCTGGTCCTGGCGGAGCAGACCGAGGGCGACCATGGCCGCCGTGTTGGCGCCCTCGACGGAGCGTCGGAACCAGGCCTCGGCACCGTCGCGGTCGCCCGTTCCGAGCAACATGGAGCCGAGGTTGTGCATGGCCCCGGTGTTCCCCATGGCGGCCGCCCGCCGGTACCACACCTCCGCCCCGTCGAGGTCGCCGCCCTCGGCCAGCAGCAGGGCCAGGTTGGACATGGCGTAGGCGTTCTGGCGCTCGGCTGCCCGCCGGAACCAGGTCTCGGCGCCCCCGCGATCGCCCCGTTCCTTGAGGACGAGGCCGAGGTTGGACATGGAGCTGGCGTTCCCCCGGTCCGCGGCGCGCCGGTACCAGGCCTCCGCCCCGTCGAGGTCGCCCTGCTCCCGCAGCAGGTTGCCCAACGTGTGCATGGCCCCGGCATCCCCGTCCCGGGCACCTCGGCTGGCCACCTCGAACTCGTCGCCGGAGCTCATGGTCCCATGATGCCAAGGTGCCGCGGAGGTGTCGCCGGGGCCCGGTCCGATCGGTGGGTCAGCTCAGCCCGAGGGGATGAGGGCGACCTTGCCCACCACGCGGCGGGCCGCCAGGTCCTCGAGCGCGGTGACCACGGCCTCGAGGGGGTAGGTGACGGGCCGGACCGGGCTGAGGCGGCCCTCGGCCACCAGGGCGAGGACGTCGGCCAGCAAGGCCGCTTGGGCCGGCCCGTGCCCCATGGTCCACATCCCCCAGTCGATCCCGTGGACCACCCGGTTGCGCAAAAGAATCTGGTTGAGGGGGAGGGCCGGGATGGAGCCCGAGGCGAAACCGATGACCAGGTAGCGGCCACCGTCGCCGAGGGCACGCAGTGACGGCTCCGCTGCCGCCCCGCCGATCGGGTCCACCACGACGTCGACGCCGGTCCCGCCGGCCCAGGCCCGGGCCCGGTCCTTGACCGACTCCGCCCCGGTGTCGATGACCGCTTCCGCCCCGGCCCCGAGCGCCGCCCGCCGCTTGTCCTCGCTCGACGCCGCGCCGATGACACGGCACCCCAGCGCGCGGGCCACGGCGACGGCGGCCAGGCCGATGCCGCCGCCGGCGCCCAGCACCAGGACGGACTCGCCCGGTCGCACCTGCGCCCGGTCGCGCAGGGCGAAGAAGACGGTGCAGTAGCTCTGGGTGAACGTGGCCGCACGCGGCGCGTCGAGCCCGTCGGGAATCGTCGAGAGCGCGGCCGCCGGCACCAGCACGTGGCTGGCGAAGCCGCCCAGCCCGGTGGTGACCATCACCCGCCGGCCCAGCGCGGCGGCACCGTCGGGGTCGCCCACCGCCGTGACCCGGCCGGCCACCTCGCTGCCCGGGGTGAAGGGCAGTGGTGGCTTGATCTGGTACTGGCCGGCCACGAACAGGCCGTCGACGAAGTTGACGCCCGCCGCGTCGACCTCGACCACCACCTGCCCGGCGGAGGGCACGGGATCGGGTCGCTCCTCGATCCGGAGCACCGACGGGGGTCCCAGCTCGGCGCAGACGACGGCTCGCACGACGGTGACGCTAACCGTCGCGGCGGGGGCGGGACCCGATGGGCTCGCCGGTGCGGGCGACGGTCCGGTACGGGGTCCGCGTGCTCAGGGAGCGCGCCCGGTGAGCTCGGCGTAGCGGAAGCAGCCCACCAGGTGGTCGTTGACCAAGCCGGCGGCCTGCAGGTGCGAGTAGCAGACGGTGGGCCCGACGAAGCGGAAGTCCCGCCGGCGCAGGTCGGCGCTGACGGCCTCGGAGAGCGGGGTCGTGGCCGGCACCTGTGCCAGGCGGCGCCACCGGTTCACCGTGGGCCGCCCGTCCACGAACCGCCACAGGTAGTCGTCGAAGGACCCGAACTCCTCCTGCACGGCCAGGAAGGCCCGGGCGTTGCGCACGGTGCTCTCCACCTTGGCCCGGTTGCGGATGATCCCGGGGTCCGACAGCAGCCGCTCGACGCGCGCCGGGGTGAAGCGGGCCACCCGCCCGGGGTCGAAGCCGGCGAAGGCCCGCCGGTAGGCGTCGCGCTTCTTGAGCACGGTGAGCCAGCTCAGGCCGGCCTGGGCCCCCTCCAGAACGAGGAACTCGAAGTGGGTCCGGTCGTCATGCACGGGGACGCCCCACTCGGCATCGTGGTACGGGATGTTCCAGGGACCGGTGGCCCAGGCACAGCGTGGGCGGCCGTCCGGTGCGTCGGGTCCGGGAGGATCGGGTGCGCTCATGTGCCCCGCAGCGTAGGCGGGAGGTGTGCCGCGCCGGCCCGGTACAGGACGTGGGGCCGCAGCGGGCTGCCCGGCGGCACGTGGGGGTGGTCGAAGTCGCCGGCGGGATCGTGCACCATGCCGATGCGGACCATGACCGCTTGCGAGCGCACGTTGGTGGTGGTGGTGAAGGCCACGACCTCGGCGAGCGCCCCGGCGGTCAGCCCGTGGTGCAGCGACGCCGCGGCGGCCTCGGTGGCGTAGCCGTGGCCCCAGTGGTCGGGATGCAGGCGCCAGAGGATCTCCACCGCCGGGGCGCAGGGCAGGGAGGCGTCGACCCGGTGCAGTCCGACCATGCCGGCGAAGCGCGGCCCGTCGCGGACCTCGACGGCCCACGGACCCCATCCCTCGGCTTCGAGCTCGGCGGCACCGCGCTCGATCATGGCGTCGCTCTCGGCGCGGGTCCGGGCCGGGCCGAGGAACTCGACCACCTGCGGGTGGGCGTTGAGGGCGGCGAAGGGCTCGCGGTCGGCGTCCGCGAAGGGCCGCAGAACCAGGCGCGCGGTGTGGAGCGTGGTCGTGGTTCAGTCCTTTAGTGCTTGCTCGGCGGCCCAGCGGTAGTCCGCCTTGCCCGACGGCGAACGCTGGACCTGCCCCACGAAGATCACTTCCTTGGGCAGCTTGTAGCGGGCGATGGACCCGGCGGCGTGCGCCACGATGGCGTCGCCCGTCGCCTCGCCGCCCTCGGCCAGCTGCACCACGGCCACCACCTCTTGGCCCCAGCGCTCACTGGGTCGGCCGGTGACGACGACGTCGGCCACGGCGGGGTGCCCGGCGACGGCCCGCTCGACCTCCTCGACGAAGATCTTCTCGCCGCCGGAATTGATGGTGACCGAGTCCCGGCCCAGGAGCTCGATCTGGCCGTCGGCCAGGTGGCGGGCCCGGTCGCCTGGGATGGCGTAGCGCACGCCGCCGATGACCGGGAAGGTGCGGGCCGTCTTCTCGGCGTCGCCCAGGTACCCCAGCGGGATGCTGCCGGTCTGGGCCAGCCACCCGTTGCCCTCGTGACCGGGCGCCAGCATCGTGGTGAAAGCCTCGTCGACCACCACCGTGCCCGGACCGGGCAGGAAGGTCCCCGCCGTCCCGCCCTTGGCCCGCACCACGTACATCTGGGCCCCCGTCTCCGAGGAGCCGCCCGAGTCGGAGATGACCAGGTCGGGGAGGCGGGCCTGGGCCAGGTCGCGCACGGCGGGGGTGAGCGGCGCCCCCCCGTTCCCCACGGCGAAGAAGGAGGAGAGGTCGTAGCGGGCCTGGTCGAGCTGCATGACCAGGGGCCGCAGCATGGCGTCGCCCACGATGGTCATGGTGTTCACCCGCTCGCGCTCGACGGTGCGCCAGACGTCGTCGGGGTCGACCCGGCGCGGGTTGTCGGGGAAGACGAGGGTCGCACCCTGGGCCATGAGCATGAAGGCGGCCCACTGTGCCGCGCCGTGCATGAGCGGGGGCAGCACCATGATCTTGAGCGGGTCGCTGGCGTCGAGCCGCACCCTGATGTCCTCGTAACTGCGCACGATCTCCCAGGTGCCGACCTTCCGCCCACCCATGGCCGCCATGAAGATGTCGTGCTGGCGCCACAGCACGCCCTTGGGCATGCCGGTCGTGCCGCCGGTGTAGAGGATGTAGAGGTCGTCGGCCGAGGGCTCGACGGGCACGGGGTCGGGGGAGGAGGCGGCCAGTGCCTCCTCGTAGTCGAGCGCGCCGGGGAGGAGGTCCTCGCCCGAGTCGTCGGCCACCTGCAGGAGCACGTCGGGTGGGGCGTCGAGGGTGGGCAGCACCGTGGCCAGGACGGGGGCCAACGAGCCGTGGAGGATGAGGGCGCGGGGCCGGGCGTCGTCGAGCAGGTAGCGCAGCTCCTCGCCGACGTAGCGGTAGTTGACGTTGAACGGGGCCAGCCGGGCCCGGTACGAGCCCAGCATGCCCTCGAGGTACTCGTTCCCGTTGTAGAGGGCCAGGGCCACGTGGTCCTGGCCGGATTCGTGGCCGGCCAGGTGCGCCCGCTCGGTGTGCACGCCCAGGCCCCGGGCATGGAGGTGGGAGGCCAGGCGCCGGGAGCGCTCGGCCAGCTGGGCGTAGGTCAGGCGGCGGTCCTTCCAGACGATGCACTCCCGGTCGGCCACCGACTCGACCAGGGTGTCGAAGGCGCGGGTCAGCGTGAACTGCACCGTGGTCTGCGTCGGGTGGGCATCGGGTGGGGGCACGCCCGAAGAGTACCCGGGAGCCCGGCCCCGCCCGCCGTCCGCCGGCGTGCCGGCCCCGGGCCGGGCGGCGCGGCCGGCCCGCCCCCCGCCATCGGCAAAGATGCAGCCCGTGGAGACGAGCGAGCCCAAGGTCACCGTGGTCCGCAACCCGGCGACGGGCGGTGCCATCGGCGAGGTCCCTGCGCTGGGCCTGGCCGAGGTCGACGCGGCCGTGGCCCGGGCGGCCGAGGCCTACGAGCACTGGCGGGGCGTGGCGCCGGGCGACCGGGCCCGTCTGCTGCGCCGCTTCGCCGCCGAGATCGACCGCGACCTCGAGGCGCTGGCCGCGCTCGAGGTGGCCAACGCCGGCCACGTGATCGGCAACGCCCGCTGGGAGGCCGGCAACGTGCGCGACGTGGTCGAGTACTACGCCGCCGCGCCCGAGCGCCACAGCGGACGGCAGATCCCCGTCCCCGGCGGGGTGAACCTCACGTTCCACGAGCCGCTTGGCGTGGTGGGCATCATCGTGCCCTGGAACTTCCCCATGGCCATCGCCGGATGGGGGCTGGCCCCGGCCCTGGCGGCCGGCAACACGGTGGTGCTCAAGCCGGCCGAGCTGACCCCGCTCAGCGCCCTGCGCCTGGGGGAGCTGGCCCTCGAGGCCGGGCTGCCCGAGGGGGTGCTGCAGGTCCTGTCCGGTCCGGGCAGCGTGGTGGGGCAGCGTTTCGTCACCCACCCGGCCGTGCGCAAGGTGTGCTTCACCGGGTCGACCGAGGTGGGCCGGACCATCATGGCCGGCTGCGCCGCACAGGTGAAGCGGATCACCCTCGAGCTCGGGGGCAAGAGCGCCAACATCGTCTTCGCCGATGCCGACGTGGCGCTGGCGGCGGCCCGCGCCCCCGCCGGCGTCTTCGACAACGCAGGACAGGACTGCTGCGCCCGTTCCCGCATTTTGGTGCAGCGCCCGGTCTACGACGACTTCCTCGCCCTCCTCGAGCCGGCGGTGGCCGGGGTGGTGGTGGGCGACCCGACGGCGGAGGGGAGCGACATGGGCCCGCTCATCTCGCCGGCCCAGAAGGAGCGGGTGGCGTCGTTCGTGCCCGACGGCGCGCCGGTCGCCATCCGGGGGTCGTGCCCGGACGGCCCGGGCAACTGGTTCGCCCCCACCGTGCTGGCGCCGGTCGACCCCCGGGCCCGGGCGGCCACCGAGGAGATCTTCGGACCGGTCGTCGTGGTCATCCCCTTCGAGGACGAGGCGGACGCGGTGCGGCTGGCCAACGACTCGCCCTACGGCCTGTCGGGGTCCTTGTGGACCCGCGACGTCGGGCGGGCCCTCCGGGTGGCGCGGGCGGTCGAGACCGGCACCCTGTCGGTCAACTCCCACTCGTCGGTGCGCTACTGGACCCCCTTCGGGGGGGCCAAGCAGTCCGGCCTCGGCCGCGAACTCGGTCCCGACGCCCTGCACGCCTTCAGCGACGTCAAGAACGTCTTCATCAGCTCCGACTAGCGCGGGAGAACAGGAGAGCCATGAGCGAGCACGCGCCGTACGCCCACCGCCTGGTCGGCAAGGTGGCGGTCATCACGGGCGGGGCCAGCGGCATCGGCCGGGCCATGAGCGAGCGGTTCGCCGCCGAGGGGGCCCGGGTGGCCGTGGTCGACCTCGACGAGGGGCGCGGGCGGGAGGTGGCCGGGTCGATCGAGGGCCTGTTCGTGGCCGCCGACGTGACCTCGGCCACCGCCGTCGAGGCCCTGTACGCCGCGGTGGCCGACCGCTGGGGCGGCATCGACGTCTGCTGTCACAACGCGGGCATCAGCCCACCCGACGACGACTCCATCCTCGACACCGGGCTCGACGCCTGGCAGCGGGTGCAGGAGGTCAACCTGACCTCGGTCTACCTGTGCTGCAAGGCGGCCATCCCCCACCTGCTGGCCCGGGGGGGCGGTTCGGTGATCAACACGGCCTCGTTCGTGGCGACGATGGGCGCCGCCACCAGCCAGATCAGCTACACGGCCAGCAAGGGCGGCGTCCTCGCCATGTCACGCGAGCTGGGGGTGCAGTTCGCCCGCCAGGGCATCAGGGTCAATGCGCTGTGCCCGGGCCCGGTCAACACCCCGTTGCTGCAGGAGCTCTTCGCCAAGGACCCCGAGCGGGCGGCCCGGCGCCTGGTGCACATCCCCATGGGGCGCTTCGGCGAGGCGAGCGAGATCGCCGCCGCCGCCGCCTTCTTGGCCTCCGACGACGCCTCGTTCGTCACGGCGTCGACCTTCCTGGTGGACGGGGGCATCTCGGCGGCCTACGTCACCCCGCAGTGAGCCCGGCCGGGGCGATCGGGGCCCGGGCGCCGCTCAGCTGTCGTCGGCGGTGGTGGCTGAGGCCAGGACGGGCGGGGGGCCGAGATACGGCCCGTCGGGCCCGAAGCCGAGGCGGACCATGGCCACCGGCCGCGGCGTCGTGAAGTCGGGCAGGTCGGAGCGCCACGGCGTGTAGAGGAGCCAGAGGCCCTTCGCATCGGCGAAGACCGATTCCTCACCGGGCCCGTCCCCCTGCGCGTTGGAGGCCAACAAGGGCGTGGCCGAGGTGTCGGCGCAGGGACCGAGGGGACCGGCGCACCGGGCCACGCCGATGGCGTAGCCGTTCTGGTTGAACCAGCTGCCCGAGTAGAAGAGGTCGTAGGCCCCGTGCACCTCGACCAGGTCGGGCGACTCGACGATCCGGCCCTGCCACGCCTCGTCGGGACCGAAGATCCTGGTCGGCTGGCCGAGCAGGTGCTCGCCGTCGGGGCTGAGTTGCTGGCTGAAGATGTTGGTCAGCGAGGTGCCGTTGACGTCGGAGTTCTCGTCCGATTTCCAGAGCAGGTAGGGCGTGCCGTCGCCGTCGACGAAGGTCCGCGGGTCGATGGAGCCCCCGAGGCCGAGCTGGCAGATGAAGGGTGTGGCGGCGGGCCGGTAGGGGCCGGCGACGGTGGCGCTGACGGCGTCGCCGATGCAACGCAGCTGCGGGAACGTGCCCCGCACGATCTCGCTGAAGTAGAGCACGTAGTGGTGGCCGAAGCGGTGCACGTCGGGGGCCCTGGTGTCACCGGGGACGGCCCAGGCCGGCACCTGCGGCATGGCGTCGATGACCGGCCCCCAGTAGCCGAGCCGGGTGGCCACCAGGACCGGGATGTTGGCGGTCTGCTCCGCCTGCGAGGCGAAGAGGTAGTAGTGACCGTCCTGGTAGACCATGAACGGGTCGGGCTGGTCGGCGCCCAAGGTGAGCATGGTGGCCGGCGCCTCCGGGTCGGCATTCACCGGGGGCTCGAAGTAGGCCTGCTCGTAGGCCTGCTCGATGGTCTGCGAGGCGTCGAGACCCTCCACGGACTGCGCGGCCGCGACATCCGCCGCCCGGTCGGCCGCCGCCCGGTCGGTGGTGGCCCGCTCGAGCCGGCGCGGGGCGGCCGTGGCGGCGGTGCCCAGCAGGAGGACGCCCGACGCGGCCAGGACGAGGATGAGCGCGCCGGTGAGGGCGGTGGCGCGGCGGCGCCGGCCTCGGCGGCTCCGGCGGGTCCGGCGGGTCCGGCTCAGCATGGGGATGAGTTGGGGATAGACCACGGTGACCTGGGGACGACCCGTGAAAAGGTGGGGAGAACGTCGGGATTTCGTGAATTCCCATTGACCTTGCGTGACGAGTGGCGCACTCTGTCACCAGTTCGGAGACAGAAGCCCGCCGAACCCCAACCGATCACCGCAAGGTGGGAGGAAGGGAAGCCGGAAGGAAAGCCGAAAGGCGGCACGGAAGGTGGCCGAGAGAACGCCGCAAGGCGGGATCGAGGGTCGGCTTTGAGGCCCGCAAGGGGCTCGCGGCCGGAGCGGGGGGAAGGACCCGGATGATGACGGTCCGTGTAACGGTGCGGTGACTTCCCTGGAGTCATCGGATCAGGCCCGAGTTGGGATTGTCCGACACGATCCCGGCACGATGCCAGCGGGACGTCGCAGACGTAGCCCCGAGGAGCACGGGAGGCTTCGGCCGAGCGGTTACTCGGGGTTGCGTCGCGTCCGGGGTCACGTCGGAGAAAGATAGGCCGGGCCGCCGTCCCAGGGGTGCGCAGGGCGAATCAGCCGGGAGGGTCCCACAGGGCGGCCGGGCGCTCCCCGCGCCCGATCTGGCCGTTCAGCTCGGCCTGGACCAGGGCCAGGTCGTCGGGGTGGGTGACGCCGATGCAGCGTCCGGAGGCGGGGAGGACCAGGAAGGGCGTGTTCTCCAGCGAGCGGGCCACCACTTCGGGCAGCAACACCTCGGCCTCCTCCGAGGCCTCGGTGGCGGCCTCCATGGTGGCGCGCAGCGCCCGGTGGAAGGAGGGGGTGAACCCCCACAGGTTCATCGACACCCGGGCGTCCGGCGGGATCAGCTCGGGCGAGCGCCCGTCGGCCGACGCGAAGGCGCCGTCGCCGGTGGGGGTGACCAGACGCCGCTCGTCCAGCCCCCGCAGGTGGCCGTCGTCGGCCACCCGGCAGATCCCGCGGGTGACCGGCGACCGGCCCACCACGGCGTCGGCCAGGCGGAAGCCGACCAGCGCGTTGGCGGGTGCCCCGTCCCGCAGGTGGGTGGCCAGCAGCTCGCAGGCGCCCGGCCCGTAGATGTCGTCGGCGTTGCCGACGCCGTAGGGGGCGTCCCCCACATAGGCCGAGGCCGACAGGACGGCGTCGACCGTGCCGCGCGGCGTCTGCTGCAGGGCGAAGGCCACGTCGACGCTCTTGGGCCAGACGTGGTCGACGTGGTAGCGGATGGCCGGACCCGTCTCCGGCCCGATGACGAGGACGATGGTCCCGAAGCCGGCGCGGCGGGCGTCACTGGCCACCAGGTCGACCACCGCCTCGCCGTTGGGGCCCACCGGGGCCAGGGGCTTGCAGCCGCCGTAGCGGCGGGCTCGGCCCGCCGCCAGGACGATGAACGACGGTGCCGCCGACGGTGCGCTCACGCGCCCCAGCGGAGGACGGCGCTGGCCCAGGTCATGCCCCCGCCGAACCCGGTGAGGAGCAGGAGGTCGCCGTCGTGCACGCGGCCGGCGCCCAGGGCGTCGTGCAGGGCCAGAGGAACGGAGGCCGAGGACGTGTTGCCGTAGCGGTCGATGACCACCACGGTGCGATCCTCGGGGATGCCCAGGCGCTGGCAGGCCGCCTGGATGATGCGCAGGTTGGCCTGGTGGGGCACGAGCAGGGAGATGTCACCGGGGCCGACGCCGGCGTCGGCCATGGCCCGCTCGGCCGACTCGACCACCACCCGCACCGCCTTGCGGAAGACCTCCTTGCCGTCCATGTAGAGGGTGCCGCCGTGCTCGCACTTGAGGAGGTGCCGCAGGGACCCGTCGGCATCGAGGTTCCAACTCAACAACGACCCGGGGCCGTCCACCGGCTCCACCACGACGGCGCCGGCCCCGTCGCCCACGATGATGGCGATGGAGCGGTCGTCCATGTCGGTGATCCGCGACAGGGTGTCCGAGCCGATGAGCAGGATCGGCCCCGAGCCGACGGCGACGAGGCCGGCTGCGGCCACCAGGCCGTAGACGAAGCCCGAGCACGCCGCGTTGACGTCGAAGGCACCGCCAGGGATGCCCAGGGCGTGCTGCACGGCGGGCGCCGTGCCGGGGACGACGACGTCGGGCGTGGTCGTGGCCAGGATCACATGGTGGATCTCGGCCGCCGTGCGCCCGGCGTCGTCCAGCGCGGCCTGCCCGGCCTCGGCGGCCAGGCCCGAGGTCGTGCCGCCGATGTGGCGCTCCCGGATGCCCGTGCGCTCGACGATCCACTCGTTGCTGGTATCGAGGTTGACCGCCATGTCGTCGTTGGTCACGACCTTGTCCGGCACGGCGATGCCGCAGCCGGTGATGCGGATCCCCTTCACCGTTGCGGGCCCGCCGCCACGGCGTGAATGGCGATGAAGCCGGCGTCACCCTCGATGATGCCGCCCGAGTTGACGGCCAGACCGAGGCGGGCGCCGGTGAGCTGGCGCCCCACGGCGCGGCCGCGGAGCTGGTTGGCCAGCTCGACCACCTGGGCCAGCCCGGTGGCTCCGAGCGGGTGCCCCCGGCCCACCAGGCCGCCGGACGAGTTCACCACCAGGCCCGGCGAGTCGACGCCGGTGTGCCCCGCCTCGGTGGCCGGGCCCGCCTCCCCCTCGCCGAAGAGGCCGAGCGACTCGAGGGCGTAGATCTCCTCGGCCGCCGTGGCGTCGTGCAGCTCGACCAGGTCGAAGTCGGCCGGCCCCAGGCCGGCGGCCTCCCAGGCGGCGTCGGCGGTCTGGGCCATGCGGTCGTGATAGTCGAGCAGTCCATTGCCGGATCGGGCCACCGAAGCGATGATACGGGGGGCGTGGTCCGGTGCGGCAATTGAGGGCCCGGCCACCACCACGGCGGCGGCGCCGTCGGTGAAGGAGCTGCACATGAGGCGGGTCAGGATCCCGGCCACCTGGGGGGCGGCCAGCACCTCGTCGATGCTGGTGGTGCGCTGGCACTGGGCCAGCGGATTGCGCGCGGCGTGGTCGAACGCCTTGACGGCGGCCGCCGCGATCTGGCGCAGGGTCACGCCGCGCTCCTCCATGATCCGCTGGGCCCAGGCGTCGTTGAGCCCCATGAGAATGCTGCCGGCCGGGTTGTCGTCGGCCTCGAGCAGGCGGTCCTGGAGGTCGAGTCGGTAGTCGGCGGGCAGCCCGTCCTCGATCCCGGCCATGGTGGCCGCCCGGTCCCCGGTCCACATCTTCTCCACACCGAGGGCGAGCACCGGACGGTCCTCGGCCGCGGCCACCAGGGTGGACAGGTGCAGGGCCGAGCTGCCGCCGGCGCACGAGTTGTCGACGTTGACGATGGGCACGTCGTTGAGCCCCGCCTTGCGCAACCACGCCTGGCCGCGCACGCAGGCCTGGTCGTTCAGCCGTCCCGCGGTGGCGTTGCCGAAGGCGACCAGGCCCAGCTCGCCCGGGGAGACGCCGGCGTCGTTCAGGGCCTCGTGGACGGCCTGGTAGGCCATGGTCTCGGGCGACAGGTCGCGGCGGCCCATGTCGGTCATACCGGTGCCCAAGATGGCGACGGGGGTGCTGCTCACGGGACCTGGCCCATCAGGCGACGCCCACCGGGACCGAGCTGGTGGCGCTGACGAAGGCGGCCCGCAAGGCGCCGAAGTGCTCCACTGCTCCCGTGCCGGCCACCATCACGACGATGTGCCGGGCCCCGGCGTCGGCGAAACGGGTGAGCCCGGCGGCACAGGCCTCGGCCGGGCCGGCCACCAGGTGGCGGTGGAAGGCCTTGGCCGGCAGGCCGTAGAGCCCGGACAGCCAGTGCGATCCCCGCTGGTGCGCCCCGTCGGCGCCGACGTGGACGAAGACCACGACGGCCGGGACCACGGCATCGGGGTGCCGGCCGGCCGCCCGCGTCTCGTCCCGCAACGCGCGCAGGGCGGCACCGTACTCGTCGGGCGTGAGGAACAGTGGCACCCAGCCGTCGCCGACGGCGGCGGCCCGCCGGCGGGCCGCCGCGCTGGCCCCGCCGATCCACAGCGGCACCCGGGGGGAGCCGGGGAGCTGGCGGTACCCGGCCGGGTCGTCCGCACTGCCCCAGGCCTGGCGCAGGGTGGCGATGCCGGCGTCCATCAGCCGGCCCCGCCGGTGGAAGTCCACGCCCGCGCGGGCGTACTCGTCGGCGTGGCTGCCCACGCCCACCCCCAGGACGAAGCGCCCGTCGGACAGGTGCTGCAACGACGTGACCTGCTTGGCCACCGCCTCGGGCCGGCGCAGGGGGAGCTGGAGGATGCAGCTCCCCACCGTGAGCCGCTCGGTGGCCCCGGCCGCCACGGCCAGGGTGGTGAGGCACTCGTTGAGGGGGTGGGGCCAGAAGAGGTGGTCGACCGCCCACAAGGAGTCGGCCCCGGACGCCTCCACCGCTTGGCACAGCTCGGACAGCGCGCCGGCCGTACCCATGGTAGTACCTTGGGTATTACCCCTTCGGACCTGCAATTCCCCCTGCAAGGTGGCGGGGAGGATCATTCCGAGGGCCGGAAGACGCCCTCCGTTTCCTACCGGCGTCACACCGACATATTACGTGGCCGGCGCCGGGTTGCCCACTCCGGGCGTCACGGGGCACCAACCGCCCCCTCGGCGCCACCGGGGGCGCCCAGCACGGCCACGCTGCAGCGGCACTCGCAGATGAGGCGCTGCTCGTCGTCGGTGAGGGCGATGGCCCACACCTGGATCGTCCTTCCCGTCCGCAGCGGGGTGGCGGTGGCCGTGAGGTGCCCGTCGCGCACGGAGCGCAGATGGCTGGCGTTCAGTTCGACACCGACCACATTGCGCTCCGGCCCGGCGGCCAGTGAGGCCCCCAGGCTGGCGGCCGACTCGGCCAGCAGTGCCGACACCCCCCCATGGAGGATCCCGTACGGCTGGCGCACCTTCCAGGTCACCGGGAGGCGCACGACGACGCGCGCCGGTCCCGCCTCGACCACCTCGACGTCGAGCAGTCCGTGGATGTCGTGGCCTCCGCCGGGGAAGGACGGGTGGGCGTCGGGCTCGATCGGGGGGTCGGCGGGCACGGCGGGATGTTAGCGGTGCCCCGTTACGCTCATGTGCGTGGCCGACCGGGTCGATCTGCGCAGCGACACCGTGACCCAGCCGACGCCGGCCATGCGCCGTGCCCTGGCGGCGGCGGACGTCGGGGACGACGACTACGGGGAGGACCCCACCGTGCGCGCCCTCGAGGAGGCGTTCGCCGAGCGGGTGGGCAAGGCGGCTTCGCTCTTCGTCCCCTCGGGGACCATGGCCAACCAGATCGCCCTCCGCGTCCTGGCCGCGGCCGGGACCGCCGTGGTGGCCGGGGCCCGCCATCACGTGGTGGCCTACGAGTACGGGGCCGCGGCGCGCAATGCCGGGGTGCAGTTCCATGCCGTCGACGACGGCGACGGCATGCTGGCGGCCGAGGACGTGACGTGGGTGCGGGCGGCGGCCCGGCACCACCGGCCCGCCGTCTCCTTGGTGTGCCTCGAGAACACGCACATGGCCGCCTGCGGCGCCCCCTGGGACATGGACCGGTTGCAGGCGGTGACCGATGCCAGCGGCGATCTGCCCGTCCACCTCGACGGCGCCCGGCTCTTCAACGCCGAAGTGGCCACCGGGATCACGGCGGCCGCGTGGGCGAGGCCGGTCACCACCGTCATGTGCTGCCTGTCCAAGGGCCTCTGTGCGCCGGTGGGCTCGCTCCTGGCCGGTCCGGCCGAGATCATCGACCGGGGCCGGCTGGAGCGCAAGCGCCTCGGCGGCGGCATGCGCCAGGCCGGGGTGCTGGCGGCGCCCGGCCTGCTGGCCCTGGGCCAGATGGTCGACCGCCTGGCCGACGACCACGGCCGGGCGGCCCGGCTGGCCACGGCCGTGGCCGAGCGCTGGCCCGCGTGCGGCCTCGAACCCGAGCGGGTCCGCACCAACATCGTGACCTTCACCCATGACGAGCCGGACGCGTTGCTGGAGCATCTACGCAGCCGGGGGGTGCTGGCCGGCACCATCGCACCGCGGACGGTGCGGCTGGTGACCCACCGCGACGTCGACGACGGCGGGATCGAGCGAGCCATCGGTGCGCTGGCCGGCGCGCCCGGCTGAGAGGAGACCATGAAGATCAGGATCGGCATCAGTGCCGGCGGACAGGACCTCGCCCCCGACGAGATGGCCGGGCTCGGGCGGTCCATCGCCGAGTACGGCTTCGACTCGCTCTGGCTGCCCGAGGTGTTGACGCGGCCGGGTCCGGACCCGCTGGTCGGCCTGGCCTGGACCTCCGGCGCGTGCCCCGGCCTGAAGATCGGCACGACCATGCTGCTGCCCGGTCGCAACCTGGTGTGGCTGGCCAAGGCCGTGGCCACGCTCGACCTCCTCTCGGGCGGCCGCTTCCTGCTCACCTTCGTGCCCGGACTGTCCCTGGGGGGCGAGCGGCAGGCCATCGGCATCCCCGCAGCGGCGCGCGGGGAGGCGATGGATGACGCCCTCCCGGTGCTGCGCCGCCTCTGGTCGGGCGAGCCGGTCAGCCACCGCGGCTCGTCGGGATCGTTCAGCGACGTGAGCGTCTCGCCGCGGCCCGTGCAGGATCCCTTCGACGTCTGGTTGGGCGGGAACGCGCCGGCGGCGCTGGATCGGTGCGGTCGGCTGGGTGACGGTTGGATCCCGGCCCTGTGCACGCCGCAGGACGCGGCCTCCGGCAAGGAGGTCATCGAGCGGGTGGCGTCCGAGCACGGGCGGACCATCAGCCCCGAGCACTTCGGCGTGAGCATCGCCTACGCGCCCGAGGGGACCGATCTCGGCGCCGGGCCGGTCGCCGCGCTGGCCCGCCGGGCCCGGGGACGACCGCTCGAGCAAATCGTCCCGGTGGGACTGGCCGGCCTGCGCGCCCTGGTGGAGGAGTACCTCTCCCTCGGGTTCTCCAAATTCATCGTCCGCCCGCTCTCCCCGCCCGAGCGGTGGCCGGCCGCGCTCGAGCCCCTGGCCGCCGCCGTGGGCGGCCTGCAGACATGACGCCGGCGGGGGACCGGCGGGCCGCCCTGGTCTTCCTGCGCGTGCACGGCGCCGATCGCACCCCCCACCTCTCCGGTGACCTGCTCACCCACCTGTGCGGGGTGGAGGCGCTCGTGCGCGCCTGGGGCGGCTCCGAGGTGCTCGCCCTCGCCGCGCTCGGGCACGCCACCTACGTCACCGACGGCTTCGAGCCCCATCTCCTCGACGTGACCGAACGATCGGAACTGGCCGCCGCCATCGGGGAGGAGGCGCAGGCGCTGGTGCAGACCGGCGGCTGACGCCCCTCCCGTTCGGCGCCCCCACCGTCACCCCTACGCTGTCCCGAATGGCAGATCGAGCCCTCACCCTCATGGCGGTGCACGCCCACCCCGATGACGAGGCCATCGGCACCGGGGGGATCCTGGCCCGCTACGCCGACGAGGGCGTGCACGTCGTGCTGGTCACCTGCACCAACGGCGAACTGGGCGACGGGCCCGGCGGGGTCAAGCCGGACGACCCGGCACACGACGAGTCCGTCGTGGTGCCGCTGCGGAGGGCGGAGCTCGAGGCGAGTTGTGCGATCCTCGGGGTCTCGGCGCTCGAGATGTTGGGCTATCACGACTCGGGCATGGAAGGGTGGCCGCAGAACCAGGCGCCCGAGGCCTTCTGGCGCACCCCGGTCGACCAGGCCGGCCACCGTCTGGCCGACCTCATGCGGCGTTACCGGCCCCAGGTCGTGGTCACCTACGACGAGAACGGGTTCTACGGGCATCCCGATCACATCCAGGCCAACCGGGTCACGCACGCTGCCGTGGCGGAGTGCGCCATCCCCGACAAGCTGTACTACACCGCCGTGGCCCGCTCGTCGTTGCGCGGCCTCGCCGAGTCGCTGGCCGCCGCCGGGATCGACAGCCCCATCTCCTTGGAGGAGAATCCGACCTTCGGCACCCCCGACGAGCTCATCACCACCGACGTCGACTGCACCGCGGTGGCCGGGCGCAAGTTCGCCTCCCTGGGCGCCCATGCCAGCCAGAGCGAGAACATCTTCTTCCTGCAAATGGGCGAGGAGCACTTCCGCGACATCATGGGCCACGAGCGGTTCGTCCGGGTGCTGGACCGGACCGGCGCCCCGACGCCCGAGGACGACCTCTTCGCCGGTCTGCGCTGAGGCGCCCGTTTGCGTTGAGGCGCCCGTCTGCGCTGAGAGGCCCGGGCCCGACGCCCTCATGCCGGCGAGGCAGCGGGCCCCGGCGACGGACAGCGCCACCGTGCCGCGCCACTCCACGGCCAGCGCCAGGTGGGCGAACGGGCGCCGGGTCGGACCCATCCATACGGCGTCCCCGCCCGTAGTACCGGGCGTGGGAAAGTTCGCCATGAGCCCGAGCGGGGTGTCCGACGAAGCGCTTCTGGCCGGCATGGCCGTAGGCGATCAGGCCGCCGCCGTGACCTTCGTGCGGCGGTACCAGCGTCGGGTCTTCGGCCTGGCCCACGGCATGACCGGCGATGTCGGCGTGGCCGAGGACGTGGCCCAGGAGGCCCTCATCAGGGTGTGGCGGCACGCACCGGTGTTCGACCCCCGCCGGGGTTCGGTCTCCTCGTGGGTCCTGACCATCACCCGCAACCTGACCATCGACGCCCTGCGCCTGCGCCGGGCCACGCCGACCGACCCCGACGACTTCGCGGCCAAGGCGATGGCCAGCGTCGAGCACAATCCCGAAGATGCCGTGCTCCGCGGGGACGTGCGTGAACTGGTGCGCCGCGCCCTGGCCGCACTGCCGGACGAGCAACGGCGGGTGGTCGTCCTGGCCTCGGTCTACGGCCGGACCGCACTGGAGATCAGCCAGGAGGAGGGCATCCCCCTGGGCACGGCCAAGACCCGTATCCGGACCGGCCTGCTCCGCCTGCGCGCCGCGGTGGAAGACGCCCGCCAATCGGAGGAGGAACGATGAGCGCCGACCGCTCAGATGCATCGTGTGAGGAGATTGCGCCGGTCCTGCCCGAGTTGGCGCTGGGCATCCTGACCGGACGCGACCGGGCCGCCGCTCTGGCCCACGTCGAATCGTGCCCGCGCTGCGCCGACGAGCTCGAGCAGCTGGCCCGGGCGGCCGACGCCGTCGTGCTGGTGGGCCCCGAGGTCGAGCCGCCGGTGGGGTTCGAGGCGCGCCTGTTCAGCCGCATGGGCGTCACCGAGGAGCTGGTCCGGCCCCGGTACCGCCCATCACGGCCCACCACGTGGCTGTTGGCCAGTGCAGCAGCCGTGGTGCTGCTGCTCGTCGGCCTCGGCATCGGCTGGTCCATGAAGTCGCCCTCGAGCAGCCACAGCCAGGGGTCGGTGAGCACGCCCCCGGCCGGCGCGGCCACGACCACCGCCGCGCTGGTGCACCGCGGGCGCGCGGTGGGTCGGGTCTCCCTCGCCGGCGGTTCCCGCCCCTGGATGTACATGACCCTGGACTCGGCGACCGTCAAGGGAGCAGTGATCTGCCGGGTGGTGACCGACGATGGGGCGACCCACACGGTGGGCACCTTCACGGCGCGGCCCGGGCATGACGTCTGGGGCGGACCGCTTCCCGTCTCGCCCCAGGACGTCCAGCGGGCCCAGGTGGTGTCGCCCACCGGGACGGTGCTGGCCACCGCACTCCTGAGCTGACCGCTCGTCGCGGCCGGCGTCTCCGAGCGGTCGGTCGTCTCAGAGTCGGTCGTCTAATAGCGGTAGGTGTCAGGCTTGTACGGGCCGTCGACCGACACGCCGATGTAGTCAGCCTGCTCCGGGGTGAGCACGGTCAGCTTCACGCCCAGGGCGTCCAGGTGCAGGCGGGCCACCTTCTCGTCGAGGTGCTTGGGCAGGACGTAGACCTCGTTGACGTACTGGCCGGTCTGGGTGAACAGCTCCAGCTGCGCCATGGTCTGATTGGTGAACGAGTTCGACATCACGAAGCTCGGATGCCCGGTGGCATTGCCCAAATTCAGCAGCCGGCCTTCGGAGAGCACGATCACGGCGTGGCCGTCGGGGAAGACCCACTTGTCCACCTGGGGCTTGATGTTGACGCGCTCGATACCGGGGATCTTGGACATGCCGGCCATGTCGATCTCGTTGTCGAAGTGGCCGATGTTGCCCACGATGGCCTGATGCTTCATGCCGGCCATGTGCTGGGCCGTGATGATGTCCTTGTTCCCGGTCGTGGTGATGATGATGTCGGCCTCGGGCAAGATGTCCTCCAGCGTGGTCACCTGGTAGCCCTCCATGGCGGCCTGCAACGCGCAGATGGGGTCGACCTCGGTCACCACCACCCGGGCCCCCTGGCCGCTCAGCGACTGGGCGCAGCCCTTGCCGACGTCACCGAAGCCGCACACCACGGCCACCTTGCCCCCGATGAGGACATCGGTGGCCCGGTTGATGCCGTCCACCAGGGAGTGGCGACAGCCGTACTTGTTGTCGAACTTCGACTTGGTCACCGAGTAGTTCACGTTGATGGCGGGGAACAGCAGCTCGCCGCGCTTCTGCATCTCGTAGAGGCGGTGGACTCCGGTCGTGGTTTCCTCGGTCACCCCCCTGATGCCATTGGCGATGGAGGTCCAGCGCTGCGGGTCGGCCGCCAGGCTGCGCCCGAGCAGGGCCAGCACGCACTGGAACTCCTCGCTCTCCGCGGTGGCGGGATCGGGCACCGAGCCGGCCTTCTCGAACTCGACCCCCTTGTGGACGAGCAGGGTGGCATCGCCGCCGTCGTCGAGGATCATGTTGGGGCCGCCCTCGCCGGGCCACAACAGAGCCTGCTCGGTGCACCACCAGTACTCCTCGAGCGTCTCGCCCTTCCAGGCGAACACCGGGACGCCCCGGGGCTCCTCGACCGTGCCGTCGGACCCGACGGCGACGGCGGCGGCGGCGTGGTCCTGGGTCGAGAAGATGTTGCAGCTGGCCCAGCGCACCCGGGCGCCCAGTGCGGTCAGCGTCTCGATGAGCACGGCCGTCTGGACGGTCATGTGCAACGACCCGGTGATGCGGGCACCGGCCAGGGGCTGGCGGGCGGCGTACTCGGACCGCATGGCCATGAGTCCCGGCATCTCGTGCTCGGCCAGGACGATCTCCTTGCGGCCGAATTCGGCGGCAGCGAGGTCGGCCACCTTGAACGGCAGCGCAATCTGGTCAGTGGGCATGGCAACTCCTTTTCGATCGGATGTCTCGTGCGCGGGCGCGCCGGCCTGGGGCGGGCCATACGGCGGAAGCGCAACGCACGTGCTCCGACCTCTGTCGGAGGCCGTCTACCCACCGCACACAATAGGCGGTGGGCGAGACCGGGGTGAAACGAGTGCTTCGGTCAGCCGAGTTCGAGGAATCGCGGCTGATACGCATGGACGTCCTGCTGCAGGGCGGTCAAGCCGTCGGTGGTGTCGACGTTGTAGGAGACCACCAGGTCTCCTTGGCCCGAGAGCTCGGGGTGGAAGGTCGGTATGTAGGCGATCTCGTCGTGATACTCGCTGATCTCGGGGATGGTGTACACCGGGACGGGGGTGCTCCACGGGCCCTCGGGGGAGCAGGCGAAGGACACGTCGACCGTCTTGTCCCGGCCCAGCTCCCCAGGGATCGACACCGCGATGTAGCCGATCTCCGAGGTCTGGAGGGCGACACCGGTCAACTCGTTTGTCGTCGGGATGGTCGCAGCACTGGCTTCGCCGCCGGCCCAGCCCGAGCCGTTCCAGTACTGCCAGTCGCTGCTGACCAGGGTGTCACCGCGGGGCACACGGGCCAGCTTCATCCCGTAGAAATCGCCGGTCGAGGTGTCACTGTCGACGCCGTAGACATAGGTGTAGAACGGGTCCTGGGTGACCGCGTCGCCCCACCGTGTCGTCGGGTCCGTGGGGATGAGGGTGATCGAGATCAACGTGGGCGAACCACCGGTCGGCACGGAAAGGACGGCTATGCCGGAGCGACCGGTGAAGCGGTTGTAGGGGCTACCGCTGACGGGCGCGAACTCGTTGACGAAGACCAGTTGCCGATCGTTCTCGACGTAGGTGGCCGCCACCTGCCATTGGTCGTCGGGATCCAGCGTGTCGGGGATCAGGGGTCGCGGGGTACGGTAGGTGCCGGCGTAGTCGCCGTTCAGGTCCGGCAGATCACCGATGAGCTCGCTGTTCTGCACCATGCCCGTCAGCGTGGCCCTTCCGCTCGACTGGGAGGTGCCGATCAGGGTGTCGGCGAAGTCGAAGGCTTCCTGTCCGTCGGGCAGCTCGGTCGAGTACGTGGTGTCGCCGCCGATCCACCCTGGTCCCAATTGCCCCGATATGGCCGCGTCCACGGAGGTGTCGGCCGAGGCAGCCGGTGGGGTGCTCGGTGCGCAGTCGGCGGCAAGGAGGTCGATGCGGGACTGAGCCGCTTGGACCCCCCCGCCGCCGGCGCCCACGCTCGCCACCACGGTGCCGAGCAATAGAGCCGAGGCCAGAAGGGCCCGCAGCAGGCCGGGCGGCAGGACGGGCACCCGTCGTGCCGCCCGGGAGAGAGTGTCCCCCTCATGGTGGAGGTGACCGCCGACCATCGGTGAGTCAACTGTCGTGGCGCGAGTTTCCTACTCATTTCGCAGGGTGCCCTACCGGTCCCGGTCGAGCGCCGGCGACCGGGCGCGTGCGCCCTGCCCGACCCGGACCCGATGACGCCGTCGGCACGGGCTGGTCGAGCTCCTTCCGAGGCGGTCTGCGCCCGGGCAGTAGCATGAGCAGGGCACCGAGGCGCGGAGCTCCCCGAGATCGTTCCCGCGGAGGTCCCGCCCCCGTAGCTCAGGGGATAGAGCATCGGTTTCCTAAACCGTGTGCGAAGGTTCGATTCCTTCCGGGGGCGCTCATGGAGGGCCAGGTCAGGGGCCTGAAGCGGCTGACCATGGCGTCGAAGTAAGGAGACAGGCCGCGCTCAGGCCGCGCGTCAGATTCCCCTTCACTGATCGACCTCGCGTGTTCGGCGCTCATCCGCGCTCTCAAGGAGTCCAGGTCGTCATCGAACAGAATGCTGGTAGAGACGGAGTGTCAAGGCGGGGTCAGCATGTCCCAACTGGGTCTGTACCACCTTCACTGAGGCCCCACAGCTGGCCGCGATGGACGCGTAGGTATGGCGCAACTCATGATCGTCAGGGCGCCAAGGTCGGCTCGCTCCAGGAGACAGCAATCGATTGATAAATGTGCACGCGAATGACTTCTTGGTCACAACTCACGACTAGCGATGAAGCCTCACGGCGCGCGGCCGGTCGCCGTAACTACAACTTCCAGCGGAAGCTTCGGGCGCAACAACGCCAGATCGAGGTCGTCAAGTTGGTCGCCAAGTACGGGCTGTTCGATGAGGAAGGGAAGGAGCACGGCATCCGGACGCGGATCGCCAAGGAGTTGGGCGTCAGCCGCAGCACCATCAGCCGGGACATCAAGGACACTATCTATCTGCACCACGACCCCGTGCCCGCTCCCCCCACCACCTCGACCGCAAAGTGGATCAGGACCCTTGAGCCGTTCGGGGAGCAGTTGGCGACCCAGGGTTGCGTTTGTGAGGACCAGGAGGAACCACAGCACCGTCTGGGGCACGTCCTGAAGTTCGTGGTGGAGACCCTTGATGGCGTGGCGGAGGGGAAGGTCGAAATGCCCGAGGGCGGGGAGGAGTTACTCAGGCGCGTGCGGGATGTGCTGGTCGGGTTGCTGTAGCGCGGATAGGGGTGGAGGTAGGACGGTTCGGCATCTCGGGAGATGCCTTCGCGTTTATCTCAAGCGTGGAATCTGTGTGAGGATGAGACTTGGTGGAAGTTGGCAAGGGTCCGGTCAAGACATCCGACAGGTTTTGGTTGTGGACGGAGAATCGGAATCGCAAGATCGGGTTCAATCGGCCCTTTGACAACACTCGCCCCTATGTATGGATGGGTGCCTTCATCAGGTCCACGAATAGGTCTCATTGCCACTCAGGACGTGACGCTGCCCGATCCGGACTCCGGGGCGATGGAGCGGCTGAAGGACCGCCTCGGTATCAGGATGGAGGTGGGGTTAGATGACCGCGGGTGGCCGGTGCGGAAGACGGAATCCCAGATCGTCAGTCTCGGCGCAAATGCTCCGGGTCGCGCGCTTCATGTAGGGCGGCCATGGTCGTCATCCCGCCGATGAACGCGTAGAACGTCCAGGGGAGTGCCAGGCCGAAGACGAGGTACATGACCACGGCAAGACCCCAGAACCCCAGGATGCCCAGTGCGGCACGGGCCAGGGTGCCGTAGAACCAACCCCTGGCGGCGCGGCGGCGCTCATCGGGCCATACCGGTTCCAAGACATCGTCCACGGCCCGGCGCAGGTGTTCTTCAGATACGGACATCGTGGCTCCCCGGTTCCTTTGTACCCCTCCAGCGCGAACCTGACCACCCCCTAATCCGCGAATCAGTGATCCACCGGCCAGTTCAGAATGGAGCACCCACGACGTCCGACGAGGCAGTTAGATGACGACCTCGGTAACGTCGATAGATGGCACTAGACATCTCGGAAGTCGTGAGCATTGTTCTCCTGGCGCTCGTCGGAGGACTCTATTGGGGACCCTGGATCGCGCTCACACGAACCATGGCCGTCCTCTCGCCCGAGGTACTGATCGTTGTCGTCAAACGGATGAGTCAGAACATGGCCCCGATCATGACCGCTCTCATGCCACTAGCCCTGCTCTCTGGGGTACCGGTACTCATTCTTTCGTTCGACATTTATCCGCACACCTTCTGGTTGACGCTGGCTGCCCTCGCCCTCTTCGTCGTTACCTTCATCGTCACGGTCGTGGTGGAGGTCCCAATCGTCACGAAGATCGACTCTTGGACCCCAGCCACATTGCCTGAAGACTGGGAACGGCTGCGGGATCGCTGGGGTTCGTTTCACCTGTTGCGAGTCGTTCCGGCCATCGCGGGACTCGTTCTTCTGGTCGTCGGGGCAATCCGCTAGCTGGCCGCCGCGTTCTCGGGCGTAGCCCAAGACGGTGGGTACGTGCCCCTGCTGTGACCCTGGGTGGCAGAACGCCTCAACCGCGGACGCAACTTGGTGCTGCTGGTCGGTCCGGCCTCGCGTCGACCGCGTCGGGCCTAATGTCGGGGCGAGCGCAGCGGGAGGGATCCCCGACCGGGGGGCCTGGGGGGCTTGCCCCCCATCAGATTGCGCCGCAGGCGCTGCCTTCAGCCTTCCCCTTTGTTCCTTTGGCTCTCATGAGGGGTTCCCGCGGTGCGCCATCACGCGGCAGACCCCTGAGCGCAAGGCCCAGGGGTCTGCCTCCCTTTGTTCCTTCGGTCCCAAGTGGGTCCGTTGGAGGGATGTCATCCTATGGGTGAGGCCGCGAGTCCATGGCGGACGGGCTGATCACCAGCTGACGCGTCCTCCGCACTGGTCAAGGGGTCGATGGTCCGGTTGTTGTCGTTGTCACCGACATCTGGGCATTGGCGATCCAGAGCGACACGTTGTTGCCGGTGAGCGAAGAGTCAGGGACGAAGGTCACGGGACCGTCGATCACGTTGGCCAGCGTGTGGGCGGCGGGCAGCCCGGTCGGACCGTAGAAGATGTCTGAGGGCTTAGCAGAGGCGATCACACTCGGCGCATTGTTGATGCCGCTGACGGGGAATCCCAGGGCCTTGAGGGCGGAGGCGGTGTTGGTGGCCAGGTCCCCGGAGCCGGAAGCATTGAGGACTTGCACTGTCACCGCGGTGTTGGGCGGGAGCGGGACTGTGGTGGTCGTGGTTGTTGAGGTGGTGGTACTCACGCGAGAAGCCGGGCCGCTGGACACCGGAGGTTCTGGCGTTCCCCGGCTCGATACCACCGCAATAGCGACCACCAACCCCACGGCAACCACAGCGACCACACCACTCACCAGTAGCCATCGTCGCCGACCATGGTCAGGCTCATCGGGTTCCTCATAGACCACGACACCACCGTCGCGAAGAAACTGTCTAGCGGCCTCGATTGGAGACTGAACCCGATTATCGGGACCACGGCTGTCACCTTGCAAACCGGTCTCCGTTCCCTTTCCCCAGAGCCGATTATTGCCTGCCCAGTGTTTCAGGTGATTCTCAGGACACTGGCGGCACCGGAGGAAGAAAGCGTCCGGTCGTCGGGTGGTCGATGAGGAGACCCTGGGGAACGTGTGTGGGGAGTGCGGAGGGAGCACTGGCCATTAGGCCCTCTCGTCAGTTCCTCACTGCGGTGTCGCTGGCCAAGATGCTCGCGGGCATCGTCATGTGAGTGAGATAGATGGACCTCTTGGGTGCCATGCTGAACACCGCGACTGTCAAGCATGGAGCGTCGTCGTACGTGGGGGTGATTTCGGGGTGAAGGTCGTCAGCTGGAACGTGGCCTACCGCGTCGGGGCGGCGGCAAAGGCACAGGGGGACTGGCTGGCAGCCCTTCGACCCCTGCCCACCCTGGCGATCCTCCAAGAGGTCAACCCCAACTCCATTGACGCACTGTGTGAGGCAGCGGGGTTCACCTGGTGGCAGCGGGCGGTCGATCTGAGGAAGCCGGAGAAAGATGACCGACCGAGGACTGGCCCGGCTCCGGCCGGGGGCGCTGGATGGCCCACTCCCCATAGGCCGAGCCAGCGTTATAAGAGTTGGGCCGTGAGCTACCTGGAGGTAGTCCATGCCCAAGCGTTATGCGAGGGAGTTCCGCCGGGACCTGGAACGGGTTCTCCGCGCCCCGCTACAGCTCGATCGACACATTCGTCGACTTGACCACCGCGGCGGCCATCACGCCGGGCACCAGCCCCATGTCGTCCACCGCTTCGCGGCTGATGAGGGCAACGACCCGGAATGGTCCAGCTTGCAATTCGACCTGCGCCATGACCTTGTCCTTGACGACCCTCGTCACGATTCCGGTGAAGTGATTACGAATCGACTCGCTTGCGGCCACGAGCGGATCGGGGATCTCATGGAGCGATTGGGCGAATCGAGCGAGTGTCGCCCCGTCGATCCGGCGTCTCCCGTTCCCTGTCCGGGTGGCGTCGAGACTGCCGATGTCGATCCAGCGCCGAACCGTATCGGCGCTCACGCCCAGCAACCCGGCTGCTTCGCCCACGCTGTAGTCACTCATCCGGCGGTCAGCTTATGACGACTCGTCGTCTGGAACCAACGACTTCGATGGCCACCGGCGAGCGCTTCAAATCAGGCGGGAACGGCACGATCACCAGCCGGGAGGGGCGGTCTTGTTCACCACGAGCGCTCCGCAGGCGCGGAGCTGCATGCCGACGACTATCCTCGACGATGCGGTCAACACCGTGACCGACGGATACACCCTCATGTTCAAGAAGCTCTCGTTTACCTCCATTCTCGGTACTGTTCTGGTTCTTTCCTTCATCGTCGGCTTCGCCGTGTTCGTGCTGTCTGGCGCAACCACGAATAAAGGAACGACCGGCGCCATCGGAACCGAGTACGCAACGATCATGACCGCGGAGAAGACGCAGTGTCTCCGGTACGGCACGTACGCGTCGATAGCAACCCTGCGCAGAGAGGGATTGCTCACGCTCAAGCCGGCCTACAACTCGGTGGTGTTCGTGCCCGGGAAGAACTGCGGGACGATCATTGTGGGTTCCCCGTCTTACCAATCGCCGGCCGGCTGACGGAACCGCACCGGCGCACTGGAGCGGGTGTCCACTGAGTGGATGCTGTCGCCGTCGTGATGTCGGCCTGGGGTTGATTGAATTCGCTACCCGTTGGCACGACGCATCGGACGGCGATTTACCAATAACGGTAAGGGATAAGGGCCCTTTTTACCCACTTATATGCCACAAGAGCTAGGTATTGCCTTGACCGGAAGGCCGGGTGAACTTATATTTCGCAAGCGTCACCGGCCGGGTCCTGCAACTCCGGGGCCACTCTGAAAGGGGCACTCGGTTGTTCAAGAAGCTCTCATTCCGCGCATTCGTCGGTGTGACCGGCCTGGTCCTTGCCCCTGGCCTCCTGGGCGTTGGTACCGGTACGGCATCGGCCCAATCGACCGGCACGACCTTCCTTGCCGCGTCGAACACCGAGCCGGCGTTTGACTTCATGACTCAGAACTTCATTCAGACCGCAAATGGCGGAAAAAGCGTCACGTTCAGTTTCGGTGGCTCGGGGAAGCTGGCCGGGGAGGTGGACGGCGGTGTCGACTTCGCGTCGAACGGCACCGGAAACGCACCCGCCGGCTTTGCCCTGTTTGCATCGGCCGACGAGGCGAACGTCGACGACACGATTCCCTATGGCGCTCCGGCGGCGAAGAACAAGGGCGCAGTGGCGAAGAACCACGTCGGCCAGTGCATCACTCCCCATTCAGCCGCCTACTCTGCAGCAAACGGTGGGAACAACAACGGTACGTCGTGCCCCGGTATCGGTTCTACCCGGGCGCAGTACACCACCGGACGCCTCGTGATCTTCTCGTGCCGGAGTGGCGGCACGACACTCGCTCCGGCTCAGGGTGCTCCCACGTGCGCCGAGCCCGTGGGCGGCTATTTCACCAAGACACAGGCGCCGTACACCATGGCCCAGGTGTGGCGTGATCTCCTGGCCCATACCAGCACGACCTACGGAGGCTCCGCTGCTCAGAATGTCGGAGGGTATCTCGCCCTCGCCGATCCGAAGAACGGCTGGGATTTCACCAACTCCGGCTGCGGCCCGGCGGATGTGGCGCCGAACGCACCCTATGGGCTCGCCGGAATGGAGGCGCTGTACGTCGCGGCCGTCGGGTACTACCACGCCCATCCGGACCACGCCCTCGGTGCCACTGCGTCGGATCAGGCGTGCGCGGAAATCGACCAGATGACCGACAAAGGGTCCAGCCTGGACAACTACAACACCACGAGCCCGTCCTCGGGTGGGCAGAACGGGAATGGCAACTACTCCGACCCCTCGCTGCCGATCGTGTTCGGCGACAACGTGACTTACGCGCAGGACACGGTCGTCGCCGGCACCTCGCAGATTGCCCTTCTTCCGAAGTCGTTCGTGGTCTCTCCCGCCGGGAACGACACCAACTTCTGGGCCGAGGTCCCCGACTGCGGGGTCGCGCGTGCCGCACTTGCGACCGTCTCCAACGGTTGGACGATCCACATCTCCAACGCCGAACCTTGTACCGATCAGGACTACGTCGCAGGAATGCACGACAATGTCGCGGTCAAGATCAGTTCTCACAACCTCGGGAAGGGCGCCGCACGAAGCCTGACGACCCTGATCGGGCAGCACGGGTACTACCAGCCGATCAGGCAGTGGGTCGTCGTCGAAAACGACGATCAGGGGCAGAATGCGGCCACCGCCCTGACCAGCGCCGACGGCAAGTCGGCACAGGCCTTCATCCACTACCTGCTCTCGGTCAAGGGGCAGGCCGTGATGGCCTCGTTCGGCTATGACCCGATCAGCTAGCTGAAGAGCACACACCGCGCATGAAGCGGAAGCGCAAGATCGCGCAGTCGCTCGGAGGTAAGCACAAACCCGCCGCCATTGTGGTTACCGTCCTCGTCGGTTTCGGACTCGGGTTCGGGGTCGCCCATCTCCTGGCCGGCTCCATCGCGTACTGGGGAGTGGTCTCGAGTCCGTTCTTCATTTCGCTGCGTGTCGCCGTCCCGGCCACGGTGATCGCGGGGATCGCCGGAGTGGCCTCCGGGTACGTCCTGGCCAAGGGTCGCTTCCCAGGCCGGGACGTCCTCGAAACCATCGGAAGCCTCCCGATCATCCTCCCGCCCACCGTCATGGGCTTTTACCTGCTCCAGGTGCTCTCCCCGGGGACACGGGTCGGGGGGTTCCTGACGCGCGTGGTCGGCCACGTACTGGTCTACAACGTCGCCGGGTGCATCATCGTCGCCACGGTGGCCGCGTACCCGTTCTGTTTGCGGGCCTCGCGTGCTGCGATCGAGGGGGTCGACCCCTCGATCGAGCAGGCGGCGCGGACGATGGGGCTACCCAATTGGCGGGTCACACTGCAGGTGACGCTCCCGCTCGCTCGGCGCGGCATCGCCGCCGGGGTCACCATGGGGGCCGCCCGCGCCCTCGGCGAATACGGGGCCACCCTGATGGTCGGCGGCGACATCAACGGCAGGACGCGCACGATGTCGCTCGCAATCCTCGACTCGTTCACCACTCCAGAGCGCAATGCGATGATCCTGATCCTGGTCCTGGTGTCGATCTCGACGATGACCGGCGTGGGGCTGCTCGGGAGAAGCCGAACATGACCGCCGCGCTGGAGGTCACCGTCGCCCGGCACATTGGCGAGTTCGAGCTGGAGGTGGCCTTCACGGTGGAGTCTGGGATGTCGGTCCTCTTCGGCCCGTCCGGAGCAGGAAAGTCGCTGACCCTGGCGCTCATCGCAGGCCTCATTCGTCCCGACACCGGAACCATCGTGATCAACGGTCACGTAGTCACCGACTGCGCCCGCCGTATCCACGTCTCTCCCAAAGGGCGTCGTCTCGGAATGGTCTTTCAAGATGGCCTGCTGTTACCGCACCGCTCCGTCCTCGACAACGTCGCCCTGGCGGTGCGCCAGGCCAGCGGTCGCCGGGCCCGACGTGCGATCGCGCACTCTTGGCTCGAGCGGGTTGGAGCGGATGGATTCGCCGACCGCCGACCGGGCTCACTCTCGGGTGGTCAGCGCCAGCGGGTGGCATTGGCGCGCGGCCTCGCTGGCGACCCGGCACTGGTGCTGCTCGACGAGCCGCTCTCCGCCCTCGACGCCGCGGTGCGCGGCGAGCTTCGGAAGCTGATCCGAGAGGTGATCATCTCGTCGGGCGTGCCGGCGGTGCTCGTGACAAGGTCGATACGGGCGCGAAGCCCTTCGCTGCGTCTCCTGACGAGACCGTTACCGAAGGGCTCGACGGATTACGGGATCGTTTGAGCGGGTATCGCAAAATGGGTGCCCGCTTCGCGAAGTGGCGGGCGGTGATTCATGTAACCGATTCTTTGCCAAGCGCCGCCTGTGTGAGCGCAAACGCGCATGCCCTGGCTCGATATGCTTCGCTCTGTCAGGAGCAGGATTTGGTGCCGATCGTCGAGCCTGAAGTGCTCATGGAAGGATCGCATTC
>JBKQIP010000099.1:0-12581 GCA_052148295.1 Acidimicrobiales bacterium | reverse complement strand
CAGCTACTCGGCCCTGGGCCAGACCATCGACTACAGCTACCTGATCACCAACACCAGCGGGGTGACCCTCAGCGCCGTCGGCATCACCGACACCCACCCGGGCCTGAGCGGGCTCTCGTGCCCCTCGAGCACCCTGGCGGTGGCGGCCAGCGAGACCTGCACCGCCACCTACAGCGTGACCCAGGCGGACCTCACGGCCGGCGACATCGTCGACACGGCCACCGCCTCGGGCATCCCCTCGGGCACCACCACGCCCGTGCCGTCGTCGCCGTCGACGGTGACCGTCACCGCGGCGGACTAGGAGGCGCCGGCTTGCGCCGGTGGCGTGCCGACGGGCCGTGGTCCGCCGCCACGTCGAATGGCGCAGCGGGTCGAGCTGGCGTGACGGCCACCGGGACCGCCCACAACGGCCAGGATCACACCGATAGGGTGACGGCGTGAAATGCGCGCGCGGGAGACGTTCGCCGGCCGACGCCTACTCGGGACGCATACCGACTGAGCAGTCGGAAACGGCATCCATCTGAATGCCCCGAGCTCACAGGAGAAGCCGGAGGATCGTCTTCGTGGTGCTCGCCGTCGTGGTGGCTGCCGTTGCGGTCGTCTCGTACGCGCACCGCACGAAGGCTCCCACCGCCCCTACCAAGACGGCTGCCACCACGTCGAGGCCATCGAATCCGGCGTGCTCACCACCGGGACACCCGGCCACCGACGCGCCGGTAGCCGACCCCACTGCTCCACACGGGCTCTACGTCCTCTCGGGGTCGAAGCCGCTGAGCCAAGCGATGTATGGGCGGCAGATCCAGAGGTATCTGGTGCACAACCCCGACGTCTGCGGCGGCGCGGTCTTTGTCTTCTGGAACCAGGTCGCCGACGGGCCGAGCGCCCGATCCCCGTACGACTGGAGCTACGTCAACCAGCTCATCGCCCCCTGGGCCCGGGCCCACAAGACCGTCGCCCTCCTGCTCGGGGGCGCCGAAGGCTATTCCGATGACGGGCAGGTCGAAGGGGTGCCGTCCTGGTTGCTGCCCACGCTCAACGTGGTCAGCTGCAGCAATGCCGCCGCCCCCGTGTACTGGCAGAGCGCGTACGCGTCGAGGTACCAGTCCTTTGTGGCCGCGTTCATCCACCACTACGAAGCGAACCCACATGTGGCGTACATCCACGTCGGCATCGCGACGGGCGAGCAGACCCTGGTCTTGGGGGTCAAGGACGACCCATCGTGCCTGGCCAAATGGGACGCCGCCGGGTATCAAAGCGAATGGCCCAGTTTCGTGAGCCAGATGATTGCCTTCGTGACCTCGCTGCACGCCTCGGTCCAGCTGACCGCGTCGATCAACGGGTACGCCGATTTCCCCACGTCCGCGCAAATTGCCGCGCCGGCCGCATCGGGGGAGATCGGTATTGGCTTCAACGGTCTGCAGGCCAACGACGTTGCCGCGGTGGCCGCGGGTGAGCCGTGCACCGCGAACTGGTGCGCCGTCTTTCGACAATACGCGGGCCAGATACCGCTCTATCTGCAGACCCTCCACGAGTCGTACCCCGGACCGGGTGTCGCCGGTGGCTACAACAGAACAGGTCCCTTGCCCCCGCTGCTGGGGACCGGGCTCGCCCTGCACACACAGATCTTCGAGCTGTACGCCCAGGACTGGCTCCTGGCCTTCGATCCCTCCTACCAGGGATACGCCAGATACCACGTCGAGACGGCGCGAGCGCTGGCGGCCGCTGCCGCCATCGTGGGCACCGCGAACGGTGTGGCGCCCAAAGGCCCCTGACCCCGCGTCAGTGGAGGCGGCGCCGCGGCACGCCAGGCCGAAGGGCTCGAGGCGTGACTCAGCAGACTTCGAGCTCGCGCATGATCCGCCAGGCCTCATCGGCGATGGGCTGCATGGCCTCATTGGTGGGATGGGCGAAATCGACCTGTCGCTCGATCCCCGCCGTCTTGAGGATGCGGTCGATGTCCAGAATGTGGAAGTCCATCTGGCGGGACAATTCCCGCAGGGCGAGGTCGAAGTCCCGACGTCGGACGTTCTGGGGGTTGCGGGCAAATTGGTAGTTGTGGATCGGGTTGCCGGTGTCGACCACGAGCGTGTTGAACACCATGACCGGTGCCTCGGTGTCCGCCCTGACGTCGCGAATGACCTGCGCGAACTGGACGAGGAAGTCGTCGATGGACAGCTTGCCGACGCTCTGGAAGTTCTCCTTGAACCAGGTTGCCACCTCGAGATCCTTGAGGGCCGACTCCATGGACTGGCTCAGCCAGAATCCCCCCGGGTCCACCAGTATCCCGGTCTTTCGATGTCGGTATGCCGTTCTCACCACCGAGGAGGCGATCGACAGGACCACGATGCTCTTGGGGAAGCTCCCGGCCCTGCGCATCATGGGGAGCTCGAAGGTCGGACTGAAGACCACGGGCTGGAAGTAGTCCAGGCCCAACTGGTCCTCGGCGAACCGCATGTGATCGGCAAAGGTGTCGTTGATGACCTGTTCGGGGATGTTCTGCCGGGTCTGCAGAAGGATGTCGGGCCGAGACCCCGAGATGCCCAGTGCCCCACCCTGGAGGTACATGGCGAACTGCCCCTTGAGCTCCTGGCGAAACTGGGGGATGGTGAGGAACATGGCCGGCAGGTCGCAGCTGCCCTTCATGAAGACACCGAGGCGCGACTCGTCCCCCTTGGTGGCCTTGACGTACGCCCATTTGGAGCTGGTGTACTGCACGTAGCCGTCACCGGTCTCCTTCTTCATCAAGTGAGGGGCGAAGTAACGCTGGAGCCGGCCCTCGATCTCGCTCTCGGGCCCGACGATCTTGCGGAGGGTCTGACCGGCGTACCTGGTCACCCCGCCGACCCGGGAATGGCCGCCGTTACTCATACGGATCGTCCATCTCGTGGTCCCACACGACCCGGAAGGTCGGCCAGGACCCGTCCACCTGGTGGGGGAGACCTTCGCCCGCCTCGCTGGTGATCAGGGCCAGGGTGTCGCCGGCCGACAAGATCTCACCTTCCGGAGCCGTGATGCGCCGCAGAGAGCCAAGGTCGGACGAGACGATACGGACCACGTAGTTGGCGGTCCTCTTGGTGGGGCCGCTCCCGGTGGGTTTGCGCGACTTCTTCTTGGCCGTCTCGTCCAGCACGTCGGAGGCGTGCAGGTTCCGCACCAGGCGCTTGGTCTCCTCCACCACGACCTCACAGATGTCGTCGCCGTAGGAGATCTCGTCGCCCTCCACCTTGTGCCAGCGGTACATGCGCGTGGTCATTGCGTTGGCGTCGAGCGTGGGCATTTCGAAGCGGAGGATCATGCGGTGGACCCGACCTTTCGGGTCGGTGGCCGCCCCATCTGCGCCACCAGGGGTCGCTGCTCGAAGAATCCGTAGTCGGCCAGGATCCGCACCACCTCGGTCCCGAGGGCCGCCTCGAATCCGTCCGAGTAGTGCAGCGCGCCGAGAACGGCCGTCCGCGCGCCGGCCTGGGCGGCGAGGTGGTCGGCATCGACGAGGGAGATCCCTTCGCGTGCCGACAGCTCGATGGCGGCCCGATTGAGCTGATGGACGCGGAGCGTGATATCGGCCTCCTGGCGGGCGTAGTTGGACGTGAAGCCCCGAGGATCGACCGAGGAGCAGTTGAAGAGGAGCACGTGAGCACCGACTCGTTCCTTGATCAATGTGACCAGATGGCGGCCGTGCTCCAGCCAGGCATCGGCGTCTGCCCCGTCTGCCGCGTCCGCCGCCAGCGAGAGCACGACCACGTCGGGTTGCCACTCGAGGAGGAGCGAGGGAGCCGGGCTCTCCGCGGACCGGCCCTCACCCTCCGCCGACTGCAGCTCGCCGAGGATGGCGGCGATCGGTCCCGCGTCCTCGGTTCGGATCACCAGCTCGGTCGCACCATTGCTCGCTTCCCGCACGGCCGCGTCCAACTCGGCCGAGGGAGCCGGCGGGTCCTCGGAGGAGAGGAAGGCGTGACGGACGTCCACGCCCGCTTTGAGCAGGACTCTGATGGTCGGGTGCCCGCCGGTTCGTGGGCTCACGGACTCCCCGGGCACCTATGACCCGGCCAGTTTGCCCTCGACCAGGGTGGTGATGGCAGCGATGGTCTCGAAGTTGTCGATCGTCACTTCTTCGGGTCCGATCACGACGTCGAAACGATCTTGGAGGTAGTCGACCAGGAGCATGATGCCCAGCGAGTCGACGATTTCGGCATCGATCAGATTCAGGTCATCCGCCAGATCCACATCGGGGGTGCCTTGGAGGAACTCGTCGCGGACGTGTTCTCGGATGGTGTTCGGGACGTCGCTCACGGGGAAGCCTCCATTCCGGAATCAAGGTGTGCCGGCTCGTCGGGATCGGGTGCCAGCGCCTCTCGGGTGAGGGCTTGGCGATCAATTTTGCCTGTCGAAGTCTTGGGGAGCGTACTACGAAGTCGCAGCGTCTCCGGCACCATATATTGGGGGACACGGCGGTTGCAATCCCCGAGGATTGCGCGCTCGTCGACGTCACCGTTGACGACGGCAAAGGCGATGATGCGATTGGAGATCGACTCGTCGGGAACGGCGACGACCGCACATTCGACGACCGCCGAATTGGCGTACAGCGCCGTCTCGATGTCGCCCAGCTCGACCCGATGACCGCGCGTCTTGACCTGGAGATCGCGCCGCCCCAGGAAGACGTAATTGCCGTCGGCGTCCTGGCGAGCCAGGTCACCGGTCCGATAGGCGACGCCTCCATCGCCCGGGCCCGGCAGCGGAACCAGGGATCTGGCCGACAGCTCGGGGGCGCCCCAGTAGCCGCTGGTGACGGTGGGGCCCTCGACGTAGAGCTCCCCCTCCTGACCGGGGTCGGCCACCACTCCGTCCTCGGTGATGGCGACCACCCTGACGCCGGTGATCGCCTGGCCGATCGGGATGGGCTCGGTCATGTCCGGCGGGAGCACCGGTACGTGAAAGTACGTGCACACGTTGGTCTCCGTGGGGCCGTACAGGTTGGTGAAGCGCGCCTGTGGCACCTCCTCCATGAGCTGGCGCAGGTGCCCGGTGTGGAACACCTCGCCGGCGAAGATCACGGCGCGCAGGCTGGTCAGGTCGTGGCCGGCCAGGTTCCCCCGTTGGACCATCATGCTCAAGATGGAGGGGACCGAATACCACACGGTGATCCGGGCGCGCTCGATGAAGCGGACGACCTCGACCGGGAACTTGCCGACCTTGTCGGGGACGAGCACGAGGGAAGCTCCCGCGCTGGCGGTGGCATAGATGTCGAAGATGGAGAGGTCGAAGTGAATGGGTGCATGACTCGACACCCGGTCGTGGGGTCCGAGCGCGAACTCCGCCGCCGCCCACTCCACGAAGGCGAGGGCATTGCGGTGGGACAGCATCACGCCCTTGGGTATCCCGGTGGATCCCGAGGTGTAGAGGATGTAGGCAAGATCGGCATCGGACCGCGTCACCGGCAGGCCGGCGTCGTCAGCGCGGTCGAGCGATTCCACCCCGGCCACTCCCGCCGGGGCGGGGAGGTACCCCTCCACTGACGTGGCGGGTGCGTTGAGCACGACGAACTGGTGCACGGCGGCACCGTGCGCCGCGTATTCCGCCCACTTCGGCGCGGTGCGCTCGCCGGTCACGAGGACCCGCAGCCCGCAGTCCCGCATGATGTGGGCCAGTCGGGCGGGTGGTGCGTGCACGTCGAGCGGCACATAGGCCGCTCCGGCCTTGAGCACCCCGTACACCGCCAAAATGGACTCGAGAGACTTCTCGAGCAGCACGCCGACCCGGTCCCCGGCCCGGACATCCGCCTCCGTCAGGAGGCGGGCCACCTGGTTGGTTCGCCGATCGAGCTCGCGGTAGGTGACCGACCGCTCCCGATCGACGACGGCCGTGTGATCAGGATGATCACGTGCCGCCGCGCCGAGGAGCTCGGTGAGCAGTTGATGCGTCACAGTCCCATCCGAGAGGCCACGATGTTCATCTGGATGTCCGAGGTGCCCGAATACAGTTGGCTGGCGATGGCGTCCCTGACGTTTCGTTCGAGACCGGATTCCACCATGTAGCCCAGCGCGCCGTGGATGTAGAGGGCATCGAGGCTCGTCTCGACCCAGCAGCGGCTCAGGTGGAGCTTGACCAACGAGGACTCGGCGGTCGTCGAGCGTCCCTTGCGACGGAGCCAGGCCAGCTCGTACAAGAGCAGCTGCGCCGTCTTCTGGCGGAGCCGCATCTCGACGATGCGGTGGGCGATCGACTGGAATTTCGAGATGGGCTGGCCGAACTGCTTCCGCTCCCGGGTGAATGCGACGCACTCCTCGACCTGCCGTCGCATGATGCCCACGGCGCAGGCCAAGATGAAGCTGCGCTCCCACTCCATGGCGGTGTTGAAGACCGTCATGCCGTCACCGGGTCTCCCCAGGAGGTTCTCCGCGGGTACGGCGCAGTTCGAAAAGGTGATCTCGGTCATCGGTGATGTCCGGAGTCCCATCTTGTGGAAGGTCGACCCGATGGTCATACCCGGCGTCTCGCGTTCGACGACGAAGGCCGACAGGCCGGCAAACGAGCGCGCCCGATCGGTGATGGCGAAGACCACGAGCACGTTTCCGATCGGTCCATTGGTGACGAAGGTCTTGTTGCCATGGAGGACGTAGCCGTCGCCCTCACGTTCGGCGACGGTGCTCATGTGGAACGCATCGGAACCGGAGTCGGGCTCGGACATCGCTTGGCCCCCGATCAAGGTCCCGTTGCAGAGCCCCGGCAACCAGCGTTGCCGCTGACCCTCGGTGCCAAAGATCATGATCGGCACGACGCAGGCCCACATGTGCGCATTGAGCGAGAACAGGAACCCGTTGTCCCGACACCCGTATCCGAGGGCCTCGAGCGCCAGTGCGATGGTGAGGGTGTCGGCACCGGACCCGCCGAGCTCCTCGGGCACCGGCAGGCCGATCAGGCCGAAATCGGCGCACTTCTGCCACGCCACCGTCGGAAAGATCTCCTCGTGGTCACGCCCGATCACGTCGTCGCCGAGTTGCTCCCGGGCGAACCGTTCGACGGTCGCCCGGTACTCGAGCTGCTCGTCGGACCACGAAAAATCCATGTCACCTCGCTGACGTCGAACTGCCTCGGATGCGGAACCTTAGAGAGCCCTGAATGCGCCCGACGGTCGGCCATCCGTGGGGCCTCGACCGGCGTTCGACAGAATACCCGTACGGGCGAATGGGCTATTCTCGTGATCGTTGGACCGGTGCGACCGGCCGACGCCATTGGTGTCCGAGCGAGGATGACGGGGTGATATGAGCAAGGCGGCGCACTCCGCGCCCGATTTCGATGTCGCGATCATCGGCGGTGGCCCGGGCGGCGCCGGCATGGCGTCCTATCTGGCCAAGGCCGGAGTCTCCGCGGTCGTCCTGGAGCGTGAGCTCTTCCCACGCCCGCATGTGGGTGAGTCGTTGGTCCCGTCCTCGACCCGGGTGTTCCGGGAAATCGACTTCCTGGACCAGATGGAGTCCGGGAGGTTCCCGCGGAAGTATGGAGCGGCCTGGACCGCCGCCACCAGCTCACCCGTCGCGCAGCAGTGGGATCACGATTGGGAGCCGGAGTCCGAGGATCTCCCGGCCGCGGACGCGAACGGTGCGGGTGACGCGCCGGGTGGCCCCGATGGCATCTCCCCGGAGGATTACGTCGACGTCCGCTTCTCGGAGCGGGAACAGCCCGGCGTCGGCATGAACTACACATGGCACGTCGACCGGGGACAATTCGACCTGCTCCTGTTGCAACACGCCAACACGCTGGGCGCCGAGGTCTACGAGGGCGTCAACGTGCAGGGTGCGGACTTCTCGGACCCGGGCCAGGTGTCGGTGAAATTCGCGATGGGCCGGAAGCAGTGCGAGGTTTCATCGCGGATCGTCGTGGACGCCAGCGGTCGGCGGACCCTCCTCGGCAATCAGCTCGGCTGGAAGGTGAAGGACCCCGTCTTCGACCAGTACGCGCTGCACACGTGGTTTTCGGGTTACGACCGCAGCGCCCTCGCCGACGGCCCGGACAAAGAGGGCTACATCTACATTCACTTCCTCCCGATGTCGAATTCCTGGGTGTGGCAGATTCCCATCACCTCCGACATCACGAGTGTCGGCGTCGTCACCCAGAAGAGCAACTTCGCCCGGCGGAAGACGGAGCACGAGTCGTTCTTCTGGCAGTGCCTCGAGACGCGTCCAGAATTGGCCCAGGCCTTGCGTTCCGCCGAGCAGATCCGGCCCTTCAAGACGGAGGGCGACTACAGCTACTCCATGCGCAACATCGTGGGTGACCGGGTCGCCCTCATCGGTGATGCCGCCCGCTTCGTCGACCCCATCTTCTCCACCGGGGTGAGCATTGCGCTCAACAGCGCACGCTTCGCCAGTCGGGACGTCCTGGCCGCCCTCGAGAGCGGGCACCTCGGGCGCGAGAGCTTCGCCACCTACGAGGCGACGATCCGCCGCGGCACCAAGAACTGGTACGAGTTCATCTCCATGTACTACCGGCTGAACGTGCTCTTCACCGCGTTCGTCGGCAATCCCCGCTACCGCCTCGACGTGCTGAAGCTCCTCCAGGGTGATGTCTATGACGAGGACGAGCCGGCCGTCCTGCAGAAGATGCGCGAGATCGTGACCGAGGTGGAGCGCAACCCGCGCCACATGCTGCACAAGTACCTCGGAGACCTCACCGCCAACGCGTTCGCACCGGCCTTCTGACCCCCCGGGCGTCGTGGTCGGAGCGCCCCGGGCCCCGGGTGAGCCAGGGCGGCCGGGGCCCTCGTCACCCTCGTCAGGCCACTGGAGCGACCGGGCGACGCCGGCGAGCGAGCGTGCTCAATTAGAGTCGTCCACCGTTGACTGCGTCTGTGTCGGTGAAAAGGCACGGCGCTGCGCAGCCTGATCACAGAAGGATCTGCCGAGAATGCCCAGCTGGTTACGAGCGCCGAGAACCCCCGTCCTCCTGGCCGTCACGGTCCTGCTGTCGTGCCTCGCCGCCGCCTCCGTGAGCATGGCCGGCATGGTGCGCGCGTCCGCCCAGGCGGTGGGCGGCGTGAAGACGACGCGCGACGTCTCGTATTCCCAGGCCTCGCCGCTCGACGTGCTCAACATCGTCCAACCCGCCGCCAGTGGGCAGGATCGCAACGCGATCATCCTCATCCACGGTGGTGGGTACACGTCAGGCGCCAACGGCGAACTCGAGCCGGAGTCCATCGCCTTCGCCCAGGCGGGTTGGGTGGCCTTCAACATCGACTACGGCTTCAACGGGTACCCCGCCGAGACCGATGACGCCTTCGCCGCCGTCAAGTGGGTGCGGGCCAATGCCGCGGCGTACGGGGTCGACCCCAGCCGCATCGGAGTGCTCGGCTCGTCGGCCGGGGGAACCTTGGCGGGCATGATCGCCACCGAAGGTGCAGCTCAGGGGGCCGCCGTCAGCGCGGTGGCCACCTGGTCCGGGCCGATGGACCTCGGGGCCCTGGTGGACGGGAGCCGGGTCGGCTCCTACACGTACGTCCACCCGGTCCAGTACGTCGGAGGCTGCCTGCCCTCCGCATGCGATGCCACCTACGCCGCGGCGTCTCCCTTGGATCACGTGACGTCGAGTACCTCTCCGATGCTGATCGCCAACTCCACCAACGAGATCATTCCGCTGACCCAGGCGCAGGACATGGACAACGCGCTGATGGCGGCCGGTGTCCCCCAGGAACTGGACGTCATTCCCGGCAACCGCCATGCATCCGCCTATGCCTCCGTCGAGCTCGCCCCGACCATGGCCTTCCTGACCAAATACGTCGCGGCCAACCCCGTCGGGACGACCCCGCCCACGGCGGTCACCACCACGACGGCTCCGACGACGACCACGGGCGTGCACGGAGCCCCGGCGGTGGCGCAGCCTTCCAGCCACGTCAAGACCGAGTTCCTGGTGGCCCTCCTGGTGGTTCTGCTGATCGCCCTGTTGATCATCTTCCTCGTCTATCGGTCGGGTCGGAGCGGCCGGAGGAGGGCGTGAGCCCCACCTGAGGGGTGGTACCCCGGCCGGCCGGCGGGCGGGGGCGGTGAGGCGCCACACCCGCGGTACCCTCCCGGACCCCGGCGAGCCGGGCGGGCGGGTCGGCGGATCGCCCGAGGCCTTCTCCCACCCCTCTCTCAGAAATGCGGGGCGAGACGCGTGGTCTACAATCTGGCCCGGGAGCGGGTCAAAGAGAGAGCGAGGCTGGTCCACGGTGAGCAGTGCACGTACCTGTGACGTAGTGGTAGTAGGAGGCGGGCCAGCGGGCTCGACCGCGGCTTCGTACCTGGCCCGGGCCGGGTACGACGTGGTCGTCCTCGAGCGTGACCGATTCCCCAGGGAGCACGTCGGTGAGTCGCTGCTCCCTTTCTGCTACAAGATCTTCGAGGAGCTCGGCCTTCTCGAGACCATGAAGCGGCACTTCGTCCGCAAGCCCGGAGTGAGGTTCGTCGACACCGACGGGACGACCTCGACCACGTGGTGCTTCCGGCACACCATCAAGGACGAGAGCTACATGTCCTTCGAGGTCCTGCGATCCGAGTTCGACGAGCTGCTGCTCGAGCACTCCAGCAAGCTGGGCTGCGAAGTGCGGCAGGAGACACGTGCGACGAACGTCCAATTTCTCGAACCACGTCGAGTGGTGGTGGAGACGACCGGACCGGCGGACGAGACCGGGACCATCGAGTGCCGGTTCGTCGTCGACGCCAGCGGGCGCGACACCTTTCTGGCCAACCGGATGGGATCCAAGACGGCGCACGACGAGCTCGAGCGCACCGCCCTCAGCAGCAGCCACTGGGAGGGAGTGCAGTACGACGGCGGTCTCCAGGAGGGGATGATCCAGATCGTCTATGTGGGCGGGGACAAGCAGGGATGGATCTGGGCCATCCCCCTGAGCACCGACCGCGTGAGCATCGGCGTCGTGATGAACACGGGGTACTTCCGGGATCAGCGCCGCGAGCTCAAGGCCCAGGGGATCGAGGACTGGCAACAGGCGCTCTACACCAAGGAGCTCGAGTCGGCGGCCTTCTGCCGGAAGATCCTGGCCGGGGCGCGCCAACTCCGTCCGGTCATCTACAACGGCGACTACTCCTACTTCTGCCACCAGAAGTTCGGTGAGAACTTCGCTCTGGTCGGTGATGCCTCGGCCTTCATCGACCCCATCTTCTCGAGCGGGGTCTATTTGTCGATGAACAGTGGACGACTCGTCTCCCGTGCGGTGGACACGGCGCTGCGCGACGGCGTGGAGCCGGGCCTCGGGGCGCTGGAGGAGACCTATGTGCAGGTGGTCAACGCCTACAACCTGGTCGACAAGCTGATCCGGTTGTTCTACACGCCGGGTGTGCTCAACTTCGCCCAACTCGGTTCGGCGGAACCGGCCTTCAACGACTACGACCACTACCAGAACGCCATGGCTCTGCAGCACTACCTGCTGGCCGGGGACTTCTTCGAGCAGGCCAACCGCTACTCGGAGTTCATCGACAACCTCCGCGACCCCGAGCTGTTCGCCCGGTACAAGAACTTCGTCTTCGAGCGGCCGCAGTTCAGTGCCGACGGCGCATGCGGGCACTCGTTCGAGGAGATCTTTCCGGCCGAGGCCAAGGAGCTGGATCTCGTCCGCGCCGAGCGCGGCATCTGATCGGCGATCGGCGAGCCCACGCACCTCTCGGGGTCGAGCGCCGCCCGTTGGGCGCCGCCGCTCGGCGTGCCGCGCTGCGGTGGGGCACCGGGTCGACGGCAACGTCGTCGGGTGCGTCGTGGATGACCACAGCCGGTGGTGGCACGGATGGTGCCCTCCGCACGGTGTCCGGTACGGTATCCATGCCCGGGCGGACGGAATCGGGCCCTCCAAGCGGGTGAGCCGGCCCACCGGGCCCGCGACCGGTCGTCCCCGGTGCGGAGGGGACCTTCCGACGACCCTCCCGATACAATCGATTCCCCAGTCACCGAGGGAGGAACATGTCGGGTCACTCGAAGTGGGCGACGACCAAATACCGTAAGGGAGCCCAGGACAAGGCCCGGGCCAAGGTGTTCGCCAAGTGCATCCGCCTGGTCGAGGTGGCCGCCCGCGAGGGCGGGGGGGACATGGATGCCAACGCCACGCTGCGGACGGCGTACCAGAAGGCCCGCAGTGCCTCGGTCCCCCTCGACACCATCGAGAAGGCGATCAAGCGGGGGACCGGCGAGCTCGAGGGCGTCCGCTACGAGGCGATCAGCTACGAGGGCTACGGGCCCGCCGGGGTGGCCATCATGGTGGAGACCCTGAGCGACAATCGCAACCGCACGGGCGCCGAGATCCGCAACGTGTTCAGCCGCAACGGAGGCTCCATGGCGGAGCCCGGCGCCGTGAGCTGGCAGTTCGAGCGCAAGGGTGTGTTGACCCTGGCCCGGGCCCACGACGAGGAGAAGGTGATGGAGGTGGCCATGGAGGCGGGCGCCGAGGACCTCTCCGACAACGGCGACCACTGGATCGTCACCTGCGCGCCCGGCGACCTCGAGACGGTGCGGGTCGCCCTGGACGACGCCGGGATGACGCCGGACTCCGCCGACCTCTCGTTGGTGCCCACGTCGACGGTGCCGGTGCCCGACGAGGGCGA
>JBKQIP010000098.1:0-45861 GCA_052148295.1 Acidimicrobiales bacterium | reverse complement strand
GCCCAGGTGCCCGCCGGCGCCGATGCGCAGATGCACCGGGGCGGGCGAGGCGCGCAGGACGACGTAGTCCTCCATCACACCGGGCAGCGGGTAGTCGTGCCAGCCGTCGACGAGCAGGGTCGGCACCGTCCAGTCGGCCAGCAGCGGCCGGAAGTTCACCGGGTCCCAGAAGGGATCCCCCACGTCGCCGTGTGCGAGTTGGTCCCGGTAGAGCGGCAGGTCCTCGCCGGTGAGCTTGTGGATCACCTCACCGAGGGGCAGGTGGCCAAAGCCCGCCTTCAACTCGGTCATGCGCCGCTCGATGCCCTCCGGGGAGACGTCGATGGTCGGGGCGGCTGTGGACTGCTTGTTGAATTGGGTGGCGCCCACGTCCCAGGGGATGATCACCTCGAGAGCCAGCGAGCCTCCCGGGTACCACGAGTACGCGCGCACCGACGTCGACAGGCTCACGGCCATCGCCTTGAGGTACGGCGGCCTGGTCGCGGCCAACGCCCACTGCGTGAACCCCATGTAGCTGGCGCCGAAGGTACCCAGGCTCCCGTTGAACCACGACTGGGAAGCCACCCAGTCGGCGGTGTCCCGCCCATCCCTGGACTCGGCGAAGTAGCTGTGCGTCCCGCCCGACCCATCCGTGCCCCGGCACGCCTGCAGGACGTACCGGTAGCCCCGGGCGGCCAACTCGGGTGCCATGGCGGAGGCGAAATTCGATCTCCCGTACGGGGTGCGCTCCAGAATGGTGGGGGCGTCACCGGCACCCACGGCGTGGTAGACGTCGGTGAGCAGTTCCGTCCCATCGGACATGGTGACCTTGACGTCCCGCTCCACCTCCACGTCGTGTGTGCGCTCCCGCATGTCCACCTCTCCGCTCGCAACCCCCGGCCGCCTGCTCAGCCGTGGCTCAAGGCTCCGCAACGACACCGCCGTCCCTCCATGGCGGCCCGCTCGGGAAGCTAGCACCGAGAACCGGCCATTGTAGGTACCGTATGTTCAGCCCGACCGGTGTGGCAGCGGAGTGGGAGCGCATCGACCAGGTACGAGACGACGTCCTGGCCAAGGGCTACCGGATCTCGTTTGCGTACCAGGGAGCTGGGGTGAGCCAGATCATTCTCGAATCGATCAGTGCTTCGGCTACCTGATCACCTTCATGCAACGCGATGCCTGACGCTTTCATGAGAGCACGCAGTAGATGAAATAGTCGATGAAGTCCACCGCCGAGACAACGTTGGAGGTGATGTTGCTCGGGTCCATGTAGTCGTTGAAGGTCCATTGGGAGAAGACCGATGTTCCGGCTCCGGCAATGGCGTGAAGATAGGCCTCCCATTGCAGTGGCGTCGAGGAGGCCGGCGTGTAGACGTCGGCCCACACGGCGTCGCCGTCCTGGTCGCCGTAGTGGATCGCCAGCGAGAAACCTCGGGCCTCTTGCTGAGGCGTCCAACCCGTCATGCCGAAGCCGTCCTCGAAGTCCCACACGTTGATGTGGGCGACGGACATCATCGGCTGCATCTCTTGGACGAACTGGTGAGGCGTCAGGCCCGTCAGAGCGGCCGATGGCATCTCGGCGGCGATCATGACCTGCTTGTCACCATCATACGTGTGCAGGTAGGCGTCGATCTGGGACAGCCAGGTTCCGTACTGGAGGGAGAGCGCGGGGGTTGCCACGTTCGTCTGGTTGGGCTCGGTCGGGATGTACCAACCGGTGATGGTCGATCCGTATTGGCGATAGAGATCGTCGGCGACGGCCTCGAATCTCGGGACCTCGGCCTCGAGGAAACTCCAACTGTTGGCATCCTGTTGGAACAGGGTCGGCGAGACGATGAGTCCCATCCACAGCGGCTGACCCGCAGCCGCTGTGGCGGCGACCAGCGTCGGGATCGTGCTCTCGAAGTACCCATACCCGACTTGATCCGGGTACCACGCCGCGTCCGCCTCTTGGTCCACCGACCAGTCGACGATGATCCCGTCGTCGTCGACTTGGCTCTGCCAACCGAGATCCTGGTCGACTTGAGCCAACGACCAGTCGTCGTAGGGGTTCCAGAAGGTGTAGCTGAATCCGGGCTGGCCGCTGGGACACGCAGCGGGTGTCGAAGGGGAAGCGCCGGCGGCGCACGACGCCAACGTCGCTGATGCAAAGGCCAAGGCCAGTGCACAGAGACCGCGCAAAGCACGCCTCATGGCGGAACCCCCATCCCCGCCTCGAGGCTACTACACGCCTCCTCCTCCTTTCCGTCGATGACTCGGTGCGCCCATGGGAGGTGACGGGCTCCGTTGCCTCATCGCACGTGGAGGATCACCACACCCTCTCGCTCTCGGCCGCTGATCGCCGCGATGACCCTCTGCCCGGTGTGGCGTCTCTCGACGAGCCACACGTACCCGTACGTGGACCGACTACTCCGAATCCACGATGCGCTGCAGGCCGACACCCGGAACGCGGACACATCCGCTCGGAATGCACTTCTGCATAGCGTCGTACAACAGCTCCGAACGTCTCGACACCTCGTCGAGATCGACGGTCGCAAGGACGGTCTCAAAGCCCGCCTCCGCGACCCATTCCGCCAGATGATCCCGTACTTGGGCGATGTACCAGGCCAGCGGCTCGCCCAGCGATCGGTCGAACGCTCTGGGAGGACCCGACGAGGGCACATGGAAATGGGGCCCCTCAACGAAGTCGTCGAAGCGAAGGATTTCGGTCCAAGCCCCGTCCACTTCTCCGAAGACCCGCAACGTCGCACCAGGAGTCCTGGTGGAGGTGTCGAATCTCAAGCCACCGAACTCATAGATCGTCGCTGGTTGCGTATCGGTCATGTGGACAGGGTCGCGCATTTGGGATGGCGGCACAATGCCGATGGTGCCGTGCCACGCCGAGCGTGCCTTTCCACCCGCTAGGGGTGAAGGGAATGCTCGGGAGACGACCGGAGTCCATGTGCTCTCCCCCTCCGCGCCCTGCCATGCCACGCACGACCGTGCCCGGACCAGGCGGTTCGTGGCCAAGTGCCACGTCCCATGTCGCCCACAAACATGAGGATATACTCACATTCGGCGGCGCACAAGGGGACGGCACAGCTATGACAGGGGATCCCACCGTTCGGTCAAAAGCGCAACAGCGACGTAGCCAGGCCACGTTCGACGCCATCCTCGCGGCCGCCGGTGCGCTCTTCGATGAGTCTGGGATCGAAGCCACGACGATGGATGCAATCGCCAGGCACGCGGGAGTGTCGATCGGCGCGGTCTACCGATTTTTTGAGAACCGCGATGCGATCGTCACGACTCTCGTGACACGCTGGCGCGAGCTCATTCATGAGGTGGCGCTTCCCCAGTTCAGCGACGAGAGCCTGCAGCGGGAAGCGGCCGCCGTGATCACCGACTTTCTCATCGGTTTCCGTCGAGCGCTCGACCAACTACCCGGTGCCAGAGGACTACTCTCGGCCGTCGTTACCCAGCCGACGGCGCGGGACGTCGTGGTGTGGACGTCCCATCTCGAGCGGTTCATCCAGCGCTACGCCCCCGGACTGCCACCGGCGCGACGGCGCCTGGCCGCGTCCACCTACCAGAGCGTCACCAACGCACTCATGACCAGAGCAGCCGGCGCCGGCCAACGAATCGAACCACAACTCAACGAGACCCGGTCCGTCCTGCTCGGCTACACCCATCAGCTCGCCGTCGAAGCAGCCACCAAAGGCGGTCCCGGCAAGGCCAGGCGCCATTAGCGGCGAGAGGCGTCGGTCCTCCATTCCACCTGGTGAGCTCGAGGTGCTCTGAGAGCGGTACCCGGGGCGCCCCGGGGTTGACCCGGGTCCGACTGAGCCGGCGATGGTCAGCGCAAGTCCCTCAGGCGTTCGCCGTGGCCTCTCTCGGCAGCGTTGCGGTGCTGACGTAGAATTGAGCGTACCAACGTCGGAAGACCGGGATCATCCGCTCGCTGCTGTTGAGCGCAGGCCGTTCCCTGTAGCGCTTGTGCTCCCAGACCGGGATGTCCTTGTCCCAGTTCTCCACGACAGAGGGTGCGATCAGGTCGGCCCACTGCTCCGCCGCCTCCACATCGCCTTCGACCTCGACGTTGACCAGACCGCGTAGCTCGATGCACTCACCATCGATCGGGGTGGCATAGAGGCGCTGGAGCGTCGGCATGCCGACACCGGGGACGCCGATTGTCGCGGCCGCGAGACCTGGTCCATGACAGAAAGTGGATCCGGCGAGCTCGACCGATCCATCCAATTGGAACGCAGCCTCCACTGCGGCCGGATCCGACACCACCGCGACTTCCAGGGTCGCACCCTCCACCTTGACATCGGAGACCGGTCGGACGATGTGCGTTTCGTGCACGAATCGGAAATGGGCGCAGTCCACCGTGTTCTCGAGGATCTCCTGCGGATGACTCCTGATGGTCCGAGCCATGGTGCGAGGCCTGCTCCAGCTCCGATCTCCGAACGACGGCATCGACCATGTCGGGTCGGCGCCATTCGGGTCGTGCCACACGAGGACCACGCCGTCCTGTTCGGCGACCGGCCACGAGCGAACCTTGGCGGCCGGTGGAATTCGGCCCCCGTACGGCATCCCCACGCAGGTGCCGTCGAGAGCGTACTCCCATCCGTGGAAGGGGCACCGAATGCATCCGTTCCCGACGGTGCCACCGTGGCCGAGGTGCGCTCCCAGATGGGCGCAGTAGGCATCGAGCACGGCGATCGTGCCTCCCTCGTCCCTGAAGATGGCCAGGTCCTCGCCGAAGTAGGTACGCGCCAGGATGTCCCCAGGTGCCACTTCGTCGCTGACCGCAACGGCGAACCAGCCGGTCGGATACGGCGGAAGATCGATTCGTCTCACGGGGTAGCCTCCTAAAAGTGAGGATAACCTCACATTAGACCCCCCGTTGACACCGGGTCAACGCCAGCCGCACCCGCCAGCGACCATGCTCAGCGCGGCCGCCAGCGGAAATCTCTTGGGCACCGGTGGATTCGATGGTCGGATCGGTCTGTCCTCTGCCGGGAACGCGCTGCACGTGTTCGCGGCGCGGCCTCGTCGATGCTCAGAACCCCGCGGTCGTGGTCGGACGCCGGTCATCGACATCATGCGCCCGGTAACGAAGAGAACTCGTCTCGTTGAACCCCTCGACAGCGTCTTGTCCGTTGCGATGTTCGACGGGGGCGGGACCTGCATCGTCTACCAGGGTGGGCTTGATTCGGTAGTCTTGGTCGGTTTCTCCAAACGACCCCGCAAGGACCATTTCCCGTGTCACACGCGACACTGAGCACTGACGATTACGACACGTCACCCCGTCGAGGACGCGGGCGTCCCCGCGATCCTTCTGTCGATGCCGTCGTACGCGCCGCGGTCCGTGAGTCCTTGATCGAGGACGGCTTCGAGGCAACCACCATTCCCGCGGTGGCGAGACGAGCCGGAATCGGCGCGCCGACCATCTATCGTCGTTGGCCCACTCAGATCGAACTCGTGGAAGCTCTCTTCGATGACGTTCTTTCCGGGGAGCTCGAGGTGCCACCTGATGAAGGGGATTTCATCCATGTGGTACGCGAAGTGGTAGAGGGTGCCTTCCAGCTCTTCGGGCACCCCGCCGCCCGACGCGCTGTTCCCGGCCTCCTCGCCGCGTACAACGGAGACCCCAGTCGCTATGAAGCTCTCACTGAGCGGATCGAAGTGCCGGCGCGACGAGTCTTCAGCAAGGTGCACGCCAATGCCGTGAAGCAAGGGAGAGTGGCGAAGAAGCCAGATCCCGACACCCTCTTCAACACGATCACCGGATCAGCCTTCTACGTTGCCGGGGTCCGGGGTCAAACTGAATCGAAGGCCGTGCGTGATGTCATCGACGTGGTTGTCAGGTCCTGCCGTCCTTAGCGGGGGCACGCTTGGGCCCCCGAGCTGAGGTCACCAGGCCACGCACGGAACTTCTCGAGTCTGAGCGAGTTACTTGAACGGCGCGTGGAAGGTGGCCACCGGGACCTGCCAGCACTTGCACGATTCGTGATAGTAGGCAGCCCTCCAGAAGGCGACACCGTAGGTGGCTCCAGCTGGGGCGGCTGCAAAGTCGGTCGGCGCGAAGGGATAGGAGAACTCGACGGTGCCCATCGACTTCATGTCTTGTGGGAAGGCACTTGCCTTGAATGACGAGGCATGAGCGAGCAAGGCCTGCACGAACCACAGATAGTCGCATTGCACACCGGGATAACCCGTCGTTTGCGAGTAGACCGAAGGCTTACGGGCGGCCGCGTAGATCGCATTGCACTTCTTGGTGCCACCGGATGGCACATAGCCAGGCGTCGACTGCTCCCCGTACGCGCTTCCCAGTACATCCACGGCCCCGTTGAAGTTGGCCGGGTTCGGGGCGTTTGCACCCGTGGTGACATTGGTTGCGGCGTCGTTCTCGGCGTAGAGATACTGGGGTCGGAAGTGCTGCTGCTGGGCGACCTGGGTGAACAGGCCACCATCGAGGATCTCGAGCATCATCACATCGGTGACCCCGGCATTCTTGAAATTCAGAACGGCCTGCTCCATGGCGGCCGGCGTGTCGGTGCCTCCGGCGGGGCAGCCCAGGCTGTAGTCCACGATTTGGCTGGTCTTGACGCCGGCTGCCTTGAGGGCCGAGCTCTCGGCATTGACGAGCTGCGTGCTGCACGTGTGGTACAGCACACCGATCTTTCTGAAGCCCTTCGCGGCGTCGAAGAACTCGAGCTGCTTCAGACCCAAGACTCCGTTGTGGACGATGTCCTCGGGGACATCGCCAATTTGAAGGTAATAGGGGTGGTATTGATCCAGCTGTTCATCCGTCAGATATCCGGACGCCAGAGGAACCTGGTGCGCCGGGAGGCAATCACTGGCGCCGATCTCGGTCAGGGCACCGGTGTCCAGGACCATGAAGGGGTGAGTGGCCGCGATGTTCAGACATGCCTGTTCTGCCGCGTCGGGGTCGGCCGGATTGATGTCGTAGTAGTGCATCACAATTTGGCGGCAACCGACTCCCCCGGATTTGTTGATGCTGTTGGCCACCGTGTTCCAATCAGCATCCTGAGTCGCCACCGGAGGGACCCCAAAGGTACTGTTCGTCAGTGAGCCTTCCGAAAGGTCGATGACAGTGGCGGCGATGACAATCTGATGGGAACTGACCCCTGGCGCCGCCCCCTTGGGACAGCTGGTCGTCCCGTTGGTTCCGGCACTTTCTCCGGCGATGGTGCCGCCCGCAACGGCCGCGCCCGCAGAGCGACCCAGCGCGAAGGAGCTGCCGGTGAGGAGCATGATGACGGCGACCAGCATGAGCGCAGGCGATGTCCCTGAATGCCCGATCCCGGTCTTGGCCATTGCTGACTGGTTCATGCTGATCCTCCGGTTTCGGACAAGGCTTCGGACACGCCTACGGTTGCGCGCGATCTGACCGGTCGGTTCGAGAGTGGCCGCCATGGTGTCAGATGTTGGCGATCGAAGCAGCACGCGGGCGACCGCTCGGCCAGATCGAACGACCCGGATGCATGGCCCTCTGGGACCTATGTCTGTTCTTGCGACAGCCGGAGGGTGCAGAGGCATCGCTTGCTTCGCCGCTCACTGCGTCCTTCCCCCTGAGCTTCTTTCCCGCACGTGAGCGTCGCCATAGGCCTGCGTTTCCACATCTTGACGCGCCGTGCCGCCCGAATTATGTTCTGCTCGAAAACTATATTCGTGTGGAGATGTATCGGCAAGTCATGACATGAAGGTGTACGTCGGTCCAAGCAATTGGGCAGCTGGGACGGTGGCCCGCCTGGCACTCAGCCGGGGACATCCGATCCAACCGACTTCTCGCCGAGCGCCATTGAAAAGGGGGATGGGACAGCGCACCATCGCGTCCCGAGACTCATGAGCAAATGCATGTGGACATTGATCGGGGACTCGACTCGAGGTGGGCTCGGGTCGTCTGCACAGCTCCTCCAGGAATTACCGTCCGTTGTCGCCAAGTTGGTGCCGTCGGTGCTCAAGGCGCACGTCACGATCCAACAGCCCGAGCAGTTCTCCCGATCTCTTGTTGACTGTAGCGACGGGTTACGAGCTGTCGATGTGGTCATCGAGGTGGAGACCACCGATCAGTGCCCGCCACTCGACGACTTCCACGAATTCCTGCGGAGGAATTGGCTTCACGTACAAGGGTGGAGAGTGAAGCCAACCCTCATCTACGACTCCACTCAGCCCAGGGCACTGGGGGAGCCGTCGAGGTCGCCCTCGATCCTGGTGTTCATCGAACGGCTTGATGGCACCACAGCGAGGCACTTCGATCGCAACTGGTACATCCACGCTGGGCATCCTGACGGTCGCGCCGCGGCAAGCGCGGCCTCGCGTGCAGAGCGCCGCCGCGAAGAAGCAGAGGCTCCGGACCGGCTGTACCGACAGAACCGAGTCGTCGAGCCGATCACCGCTACTGCCTGGCTCTTTCACGGCTATACGCAGCTACAGTTGGGGGGCTTTCTGCCCGAACTGGGTGCAGAGCCCTATGCACGGGTGAGAGGCGAAGAGGCTTTCGATCGATGGCCACCGAGAATCATTCAAGGCTACGAGTATCGACTGCTATGAGGAAGGCGAGGTGAACAGACGCCCCACCGAGCCACACGCTGAAACGGGCCTGGTCCTCGAGGGGGGAACGGCTGTCGTCACGGGTGGCGCCGGTCAAAGTGCCGGACTGGGTCGAGGACTCGTGAAGCGCCTGGCCGCGGCCGGGATCAAGGTGGCCGTCGTCGATATCGACGCGGGTGCGGCCGCCCGATTGGTGGACGAACTCAGGAGTGAGGGTCGGGAGGGTCTTGCCCTCGAGGCCGATGTGATGTCTCCTGAGAGCCTCCGGGCCGCGGCGGAACACGTAGCCGACGCATTCGGATCGTGCAATATTCTCTGCGCCCATGTGGGCGGCGGAGGGCAAGGGCGGTTTCTGGACTTGCCTATCGAGGCTTGGCAACAGGCAATGCAGCTGATGGTCACCGGTACCGTGGCGACGATCCAGGCCTTCCTCCCCCTCATGCAGCAGACTCGAGGTTTGCGCAGAATTGTTCTCACGTCATCGGTGGCCGCGCTTGCGCCGGGCCGCTACCAGGGTCCGTACCGAGCTGCGAAAGCCGCGGTGATGTCCATCGGAGAGACGTTGGCCCTCGAACTGGCAGAGGAAGGCATAGGCACGACGATCGCCATTCCGAGCGGGATGTTGCCGCCCGACTTGATCGATCTCGGTCTCGCCATGTCAGGGCTTGATGTACCAGCCGGCGCCGAGGACCCGGTCAACATCGAGATGGCGATCGCCCGGGAGATGGTGCAAGATCCGACGGACCTCGCCTTGGGCGAGGATGCGGCCCAGCCGGTTGTTGAAGCCGCGTTGGCCGGCCACCGTTACGTCATCACCCACGGCAAGGCAGCCGAGGTTCGTTACCAGGAGAGGCACGACCTGATTCAAAGTGCCTTCGCCGAGCTGGCGGGCCGCTCGTACCGGACTGCACGAGCGTGATGGACAGGAGGCTGACCGATCGCCGCCCTCGCGCCTCCGCCGTGCTCGACGCCTGACCGTGGGATGCTCGGTGCGTTCCATGTCTGACATCCGCCCCTCGGTTGAGGGGAATCTCGCCGCCGCCGAACTGGGAGTGAACGGCATCGGCGTGAGCAAGCCCTGACCCCAGGAGGCCCCGATGCTCAGCCCGTTCGACGACTTCCCCATCCACCCCTCGGCCGAACCGATCGCCACGCCGGCGACGGGCGACCCGAACCACTACGACCGCTACTGGTTCAACGGCCACCAGAAGGACGGCCATTTCTACTTCGCCGCCGCCATGGGGCACTATCCCGTGCGCGGGGTCATCGACGCCGCGTTCAGCATCGTCACGGATGGTGTCGAGCACTCGATCTTCGCCTCTGGTGCCATGCCCTCGGACCGGTCCACCCGGGTCGGACCGATCCGCATTGAGGTGATCGAACCGATGCGCACGGTCCGCTATGTGGTCGGACCGAACGAGCACGACATCAGCTGCGACCTGACCTTTCGGGCAACGACCGTGGCCATCGAAGAGCCCCGGCAGCAGCGCCGGACCCCCGAGGGAATCCTCCTCACGGACCACACCCGCCTCACCCAGTGGGGCACGTGGGAGGGGAGCGTCACCGTGGATGGCGAGCAGCTGCGCATCGACAGTTCGGAAGTCCCGGGAACTCGGGACCGCTCGTGGGGCGTCCGTCCCGTCGGCGAGCAGCTGCAGCACCTGCGCCAGCCGATGCCGCTCCAGATCTTCTGGCTCTGGGCTCCCCTGCATTTCGGTGATCGCTTCACCCACCTTGCCCTCCACGAGTTCGAGGACGGGCGCCGGTGGCTCGAGACGGCGATGGTCCTCTCCCCGATCCCGGCCGGGGCCGAGCCATGGAGCGCGTCGGGCGTGCGGGAGTGCAGTGGGATCCGCTACGACCTCGAGTGGGAACCCGGACGGCGGGAGATCCGGCGGGCCGACCTGTGGTTCGAGGATCCGGTGGACGGCGGGGTCCACATCGAGGTGGAGAAGGTCTTCACCTTCCGGATGCGGGGCATCGGTTACTGGCATCCCCAATGGGGGCACGGCACCAATCACGGCCAACTGGAAACGGGCCGCGAATCCATCAACCTCGAGGACATCGACCCAGTGGATTTCTCGTCGCTTCATGTGCAGAACATCGTGGTGGCCACCATGGGTGACCGGCGCGGGATCGGGGTGGTCGAGCAGATCGCCATCGGCCCGCACCGTCCGACCGGACTGAGCGGACTGTTCGACGGCTACCGACAGGGTTCCCCGAGTGTCGCTTGAAGCAGACCCCTCGTGAACCGGACCGAGGACCCGCATGAGGAACGGGGGGCGGGATGAAGAAAAGGACGATGTTCGGGCTCGGCGTCGGTGTCGTCGGAACCCTGGCGGCCATGGCGTCGAGCCAGCGGCCACGTTGGCAACGTATCCGACAGGTCGTGGCTCCCGAGCTGCGCTCGCCGATGCTCGCCGTGCCTCTCCCCCACGCCAGCCGTCGCACGCTCCGTTTTGTCAGGTTGCTGCCCATCCCGGCCACCGTGCCGGCAGGGGTCCACCACGAGATCCGCACGGCGACGGTCCCGGGACGAGAGCCGGTGACCGTGCACGTCTACGAGCCGGTCGGACGTGAGCGCCCGAGCGGCGCCCTCTACTGGATCCACGGCGGTGGCTTCGTCATGGGGACCCCCGCCATGGGTCACCAGTTCTGCAGCCGTGTCGCCCGCGAGCTCGGAGCACTCGTGATCTCCGTCGACTACCGCCTGGCTCCGGAGCACCCTTTCCCCGCGCCGCTCGAGGACACCTATACCGGCCTCCGGTGGCTCCACGACCACATGGAGGAGCTGAGTGTCGATCCTGTGCGCATCGCCGTAGGCGGGGAGAGTGCCGGTGGCGGCCTAGCCGCCTCGTTGGCGCAGCTCGCTCAGGACCGGGGCGAGGTCCCGGTGTGCTTCCAGCTCCTCGTGTACCCGATGCTCGACGACCGCTCGGTGCTGCGGGCCGACCATGGAGGCGCCGGCGACTTCGTCTGGGATGCTCGCTCGAACCGGCTCGGTTGGACCTGCTACCTGGGTCGGGCGCCGGTGGCGGACGAGGCCCCCGCCTACGCGGCGCCCGCCCGGCGCGGGAACCTGGCCGGGTTGCCCAAGACCTGGATCGGCGTCGGCAGCATCGACCTGTTCCACGCGGAGGACGTGGCGTACGCCGAGCGGCTCCTGGACGCCGGCGTCGCGGTCGAGCTCCTCGTCATCCCCGGCATGTACCACGGCGCCGACGGGTTCCCCGGTGTGGCCAAGGCGCCGAGCATGGCGCGCTTCAACCAGTCCAAGCTCGACGCCCTCCGTGCCGCCATTGGATGAAGAGAGCGGCTTCGTGCCACACCCGCACGGCCCGGCCGAAGGTGAGGGCTCGGAGGGAATCAGACGGCGATCTTGAGGGCTTCGGCCAGATTGCCACCCATGATCTTCTCGATGTCCTCCGAGGGCAGGCTCTCGAGCACCTTGGCATACGAGACCGGATCCGCCATTCCCTCGGGGTGCGGGAAGTCGGAGCCGAAGACCACGCGCTCGGTGCCGATGGACTTGATGAGGCCGACCGGGTCCTCCTCGAAGAAGGGGTGGATCCACACGTTGCGGTGGAGGACCGCCACCGGGTCCTCGTCGTAGAGGCGCGGCTGCTGCGCGTACGAGTGCCCCAGGGCACCGATGAGTGGGAGCACCCAACCCGAGCCATTCTCGACCGGGAGCACGCGCAGGTCGGGGAATCGCGACAGCATCCCATGGCAGACCGCCGATGCGATGGCGTCGAAGATGCCGCGGCTCATGAGGTGTTGCACGTTGCCGAAGGCCGTGATGTTGGCAAACGGCAAATGCTCGTCGTGGTGGCCCTCCCACTGGTTGAAATAGCGGGTCAGGCCGTCGTCGGACGCATGCATGCCGACGGTGACGTCGTACTCCTGCACCTTGGCCCAGAACGGGTCGAACTCGGGCAGGGCGAAGGAACGGAAGCCCTTGAGGCTCGGCACGGGAGCGGGGCGGACCAAGATGATCTTGGCGCCGCGCTCGACGACCCAGTCGAGCTCGCGGAGGGCCTCGTCCACGATCGGCAGGGTGATGACCGGGGTGGGGAAGATGCGGTCCTTGTAGTTGAAGGTCCACTCCTCGTGCATCCACTGATTCAGGGAGTGGACGATGACGTGGCTGGCCTCAGGGTCGCCGTGAAGACGTTCCTCGAGCACGCTCGCCAGGGTGGGCCACATGATGGCCCGGTCGACCCCCTGCTCGTCCATGAGCTGGAGGCGAGGCTCCGGCTTGAAGAAGGCTTCGGGGGTGCGGATCGGCTTGCCCAGGATCTCGCGACGGGACTTGCCCTCGGGGTTGCCGTGCTTGAAGAACTCCTCCTGGGCGCCGGGGCGGGCCACCACCGTGAACGTCGGGTTCGGGATGTACTCCGAGATCACGTTCTTGATGGCGAGCTTGTCGCGGCCATCGACCTGCACGTACTTGATCACGTTCTTGTACTCGTCCGGGAGGTAGCGCGTGAAGGCGTCCGGCTGCTCGTACATGTGGTTGTCGGCATCGAAGACCGGATAGCCCAATCGGCGTTCCACGTGTTCCTCCTCGGTCTCGACCGGTGTCAGCAGAGTGGCCCCTCCGGCGGCATCGGCGCCCGCACGGAACTCCGGGGACGAGGTCACCCCCTGACCCGTGCGCCAGGGTACGCAACATTGACATCAATGTCAAAGCATGGGCGAGGACCGTCCGATCCCACTTTTCCTCCGGGCCATCTCCTCCATCAATGTTGTGCGGACTCGGTATCCACCCCCGGTTGGGTCCCCAGGAAGACGGCTCGAGCGATGTCGTCGCGCGCGATGAGATCTCGGGTGGCACCCTCGAAGCGGATCTCTCCCTTTTCGAGGAAGACGGAGCGCTCGCAGATCTCGGCGGCAATATTCAGGCTCTGCTCGACCACGACCATGGTGACGCCCGAGGCGTGGATACGCCGGACCACCTCGATCAGCTCGGCCACGACGACGGGCGCCAAGCCGAGGGACATCTCATCGATGCACAGCACCCTCGGATCGAGCAAGAGCGCCTTGGCCACCGCCAGCTGTTGCTGCTCACCGCCCGAGAGGTTGCCCGCCTTCTGTCGGCGGCGCGCCGCCAGCGACGGGAAGGTCTCGAAGACAGAGTCGCGCCGCTCCTTCAGGTGCGACCTGACCAAACGGGATGTCAGTGCCTGCATCTGCAGGTTCTCTTCGACGGTCATATCGCTGAACACAGCCCGTCCACCGACCACCAGCAGCAAGCCTCTGGCCGGAAGCCTCTCGGCCGCCACCCGGGTGATGTCTTCACCGAAGTAGCTGACCGTCCCGAGCGTCGGCTTCTCCAAGCCCGCGATCACCTTGAGGAGGGTCGACTTGCCGGCGCCATTGGTGCCGAGCAGGGCCAACGCCTCGCCCTGGTGCACCTCGAGTGAGATCCCGAACAGCACCTGGAGCTGCCCATAGGAGAAATCGAGTTGCGAGACGCTCAGCGCGAGGGCGCGAGCCTCCCCGTCCATCGTGTGATGGTCGGCTCTCACGCTGGGTTCGGGCTGTGTCTCGACTCACTCATCTTGCTCTTCTCCTCGTCCGATTGCGGTGGGCCAGAGGGCTGGATCAGGTACCGACGGTTTGGCCGGAACGATGAAAGGCGGCGGCGTTGGTGCCGAGGTAACTGGCGATGACCGCTGGGTCTTCTCGGACCTCGGTCGGAGTCCCCTCGGCGATGACCGAACCCGCGTCCATGGCGTAGATCCGGTCGCACAGGCCCATGAGGATCGGCATGTCGTGCTCGATGACCAAAATCGAGCAGTGCAAATCGTCGCGGATGCGGCGCACGAGGGGACCGAACGCCTCCGCTTCGCGCTGCGCCACACCGGCGGTCGGCTCGTCCAGCAGGAGCAACCGAGGCTCCATGGCCACCTGCGCGGCCAGATCGCAGATGCGCCGCATCCCCGTCGACAGCTCCGAGGTCAACGCGTCCTCCCACGGGCCGAGACCGAACGCCTCGACGATCTCGAGCGCCCGCCGGCGGCTGGTCCGCTCCGCGGCGCGCACCCAGGGCGCGCCCATCATGGCGGGGATGAGGTGGGTCTTCACCCGTTGTGCCGCCGCGACCTGGACGGTCTCAATGACGGTCAGTCCCGCGAAGAGGGCGGCATCCTGGAAGCTCCGGGCCAGCCCGAAGCGGGCGCGGACGTTCGCTGGTCGGCCTGCGACCTCGTGGCCGAAGAGCTGCACCGAACCCCGATCAGGACGCAGCGACCCGCTGATGGCGTTCATCAACGTCGTCTTGCCCGCGCCGTTCGGACCGATGAGGCCGACGATCTCCCCGGGCCCGACCGTGATCGCCGCGCCGCTCAGGGCCGCGATGCCACCGAAGTGGACGGCCACGTCGTCGACCAGCAGAGGCGGCGCGCCCGTGACCTCGGCCCCCTTGTGCCTGTCCCTTCGGGCGCCCCCCTCGTTCCCCTCCACGGTGGCGAAGCTGACGGCGGCCGCGGCCCGCTCGATGGCGGTGCCCGAGGCGGCTCCCGCGTCCCCTTCTGGCCCAACGGGCTCGACCAGCTCAGGCACCGGGGCCGCGCCTCCCGCCGCGCTCAGGCGTGCTGCCTTCTTGTTGAGATGGGCCTGCCACGACGCTTGGACCTTGCCGGCGATGCCGTTGGGGAACTGCATCATGGCGCCGATCACGCTGGCACCACTGATGAAGAGGAGGAAGCCGAGATTCTGGCCCACCGAGCCCAGTAGGCCCTCCACGTGCGGGCCCACGAAGAAGGTGGCCAGGTAGAGCAACACCGCAGCGGCGACCGCGCCGCCCAGTGATCCCAGACCGCCGATGACCGGGATGGCGAGGATGGCGATCGACACGTCGGCGGTGAAGTAGGTGGGCGTGACGCTCTGCCAGTCGGCCGCGAAGAACACGCCGGCCATGGCGGCGATGAACCCCGACACGGCAAGGATGCGCAGCTTGACCGTCGCCGGTTTGATCCCGAAGGACGCGACGACTCGCTCGTTGTCGCGGACCGCGATGATGATCCGGCCCACCGCCGAACGACGCAGTGTCGCCGCGGCGGCGATGACCAGCACGAGCACGACCAGCACGACGTAGTAGAGGGAGAGCGCTGAGCCGATGGAACCGAACCCGGGCAGGACGGTCATGGCCTGCACCGGCTCGTTGAACGGCGTGCTGCCGCCCAGCCATCCCTGCTGGTAGAGCCAATCCGGTGCAATGACCGCCAGGCCGAGCGTGGTGGCGGCGAGGGTCAAGCCCCGCACCCGCAGCGCCGGTAGCCCGATCACGACCATGACCACCGCCCCGACCACGCCGGACACGAGCAGGAGCTCGACCATGCTCCATCCGGACTCTCCAACCCATCGGGCGGTCACATAGGCGCCGATGCCCACCAGGGCGAACTGGCCCAGGCTGACCTGCCCGGCCCAGCCGACCAGCATCGTCAGCGACACCCCCACCAGGGCGTAGATCAGCACCAGCACCAGGAGGAACTGGTTCGCCTTGAAGTACGGCAGGAGCGGGAACACCACCGCCACGAGCAGCGACAGACCGATCAGCCACCGCATGCCGTTGCGCAGGAGGGGTGAGCCACGCAGGGCCTCGGGTACCCGCAGGCCGGGGCGCTCGGGCACGGCCGCCCCCTCGGCGGCGAAGGCGCGGGCGATCGCCTTGCCCCGCACGAGGATCGCCAACAGCATCACGCCGAAGACGGCCAGCTCGGCCGTTCCCGCGTTGCTCGTCTGGGCCAGCACCACCTGGTAGACGAGGCCCAGGCCCAGGCCGCCGCCCACGGCGATGGGCAGCGAGACGAAGGCGCCCAGAGCGGCCGCCCCCATGGTCAGCATCAGCAAGAAGGGTCCGATGGCCTCCGCGTTGAACGACGTGGTGGTCGGCCCGTTGAGGATCGCCGCCAGCGCCGACAGGCCGCCGGCGATACCCCAGGTGATCAGGCTGACACGAGACACCGAGATCCCACACAGCCGCGCCGCATCGGGGTTCCCGGCCGCGGCGCGGATCTGCTTGCCGACCGACGTGAGCTCCAAGAAGACGGTCAGCAGCACCAGGAGGACGGGCACCCCGATCAGCGTCAGCACCGACATCCCGCTCAACACCACACCGCCCACCTGAAGATTCGAACTGAACGGTTGTGGGAACGGTGCCTGCGACACCGGAGTGAGACCCGGGACGTAGGTCAGGGCCAGCAACACCTGGCTGACGCCGATCGTCAGGATCAGCAGGCGGACCGGCGACGTGGTCCGACGACGCATCGGCCCGACGATGAAGCGCTCGACCCCCAGGCCCGTGGCAATCCCGACGACCACGCACGCCACGAAGGAGAGCCACCAGTTCCAGCCCCAGTCGTTCACGACCTTGAGCAGCAGCACAGCGGAGAGCACCCCGAGCTGGGCTCCGGCCAGGTTGAGGAAGTGGTTCGCCTTGTAGACCAGCACGAATCCGACGGCCAGCAGGCTGATGATCAGCCCGTTGAGGACACCGAGAACGAGGGTCCCCGCGGTCACGGCGCTTCCGCGGTCATCGACACCTCGGCGGCACGACGACCGACCGCCGTAGCATAGACGGAGAGGCCAAGCCTGGCTAGCGCGCTCGTGCTCACAATCCAGTCCCCCGGGAGCCCTTTCCAGTGCAGACACCAGCGATCTGAGGCGTCAGACATGCTTCCTTGGCCATCAATGTCAACGACGACCGCCACGGTCCGCGGCCGTCCGGCGTAACGTTAACAGCCGTAACGTTAAAAATCACACCGTTGATCAGCTTCCGGATCAAGGCGGCGTTTGGGATCCTTTCGATTCGGACGTTCGGACTCGACGCGCCCGCATGGCCCTCGCTGACCCCACGGCTCCCCGCGCACCGGACCGCGCGTGAAGTCGACCACGGAGTCGGGTGTTGCAGACGGAGCAGTACAGTGCCGGCCGTGGGCACGCGAGGCAGTGGCTCGGTGGACCGGTGGCAACGACGGGACGTTCCCGAGGCGCTGGCGCGCCGCTACCTCGCCGAGGGTTGGTGGACCGACCAGAGCCTCGGCCACCTGGTGGCCCAGGGGCTCGGAGCGATGCCCGAAGCCACCTTCGCCGTCCATTCGGAGGTCCGACCCTGGCGCGGCACGGTCGCCGAGGTGCACCGGGCGGCCAGAGACTTCGCCGGTTGGCTCGGCGACCACGACATCGGGCCGGGCGACATCGTCCTCTTCCAGCTCCCGAACTGGGTCGAGGCCGCCATCGCGTTCTGGGGTGCCGCCTACGCCGGCGCCATCGTGGTGCCCGTCGTCCATTTCTATGGCGCGAAGGAGCTGGAGTACATCGTCGGCGCCACCCGGCCCGAGCTGGTCCTCACCGCGGACCGGTTCGGTCAAGCCGAGTACCTCTCCGCCTACGCCGAGCTCCTGGGCGATCTGGGGAAACCGTGGGCCGTGGTCGGCACGACGGCCCCGGAGGACCTCCCGGCCCACGCCACGCCCTTCCCACGCCTCCTTCAGGCCGCGCCCATGAACGACCCCGTCCTGGTCGACCCCGATGCGCCCGCCCTGGTGGCCTTCACCTCGGGCACGACCCGCGACCCCAAGGGTGTCGTCCACTCACACCGCACCATCGGGTTCGAGGCCCGCCAGCTCAGCGAGCTCACCCCGGTCGGCGGTCCCCCGCCCATTACCGGTGCACCCGTGGGTCACTTCATCGGGATGCTGAATGCCTTCTTGTGCTCGCTGATCCGGCACGAACCGATCAACCTGCTCGACGTCTGGAACCCCGCAGAGGTCCTGCGCCTCATGCGCGAGGAGGCGCTCGGGGTCTCGGGTGGCGCGACGTACTTCATCACCAGCCTGCTCGATCACCCGGATTTCACCGAGGCGCACCTGGCGTACATGCCCTATGCCGGCATGGGCGGCTCGCCGGTCCCGGTGGCCTTCACCGAGCGCGCGTCGAGGCTCGGGATCAGGGTCTTCCGTTCCTACGGGAGCACCGAGCAGCCCTCCATCACCGGTTCGTACATCGACGAACCCGAGCCGAAACGGCTGACCACCGACGGCCACCCGCTGCCCGGCGTCGAGATCGAGCTCGACGCCGACGGGCAGATCCTCAGCCGTGGCCCTGACCTCTTCCTGGGCTACACGGATCCGGACCTGACGTCGCAGGTGTTCGACGCCGAGGGTTGGTTCCACACGGGTGATGTAGGCGTGCTCGACCGCGATGGATACCTCACCATCACCGATCGCATCTCCGACGTCATCATCCGAGGCGGCGAGAACATCTCTGCCCAAGAGGTGGAGGAGATACTCCTCGGGCTCGACGCCGTCGCCGAGGTGGCCGTGGTGGCCCAACCCGACGCCCGCCTGGGCGAGCGCGCCGTCGCCGTCGTGCGCATGCGAGAGGGCGCTCCACCGCCTGCCTTGCCGCAGGTGCGTGAGCACCTCGCCTCGCGCCACCTGGCCAAGCAGAAGTGGCCCGAGTCGATCCGAGCCGTGAACGACTTCCCCCGCACGGCGTCGGGCAAGGTGCAGAAGTTCCGGCTGCGGGAGCAGCTCCGGACGGGCCGGCTCGACCATGAGGTGACCGGCGACTGAAGCCGTCGGGCGGGCACCCGCCGGGCTCGGCAGGGGCCCGGCCGCACCACTTGACTTTGTTCCCGCCGGACGCTCTACTCTGAGGTAGAACGTCGTTCTATTGGGGGCCGCACATGACGATATTCGACGGGCGACGGTCGTATGTGGCGGGGCGCTGGGTCGAGGGCGAGCGGTCGTTCGAGGTCGAGAACCCGGCGGACGAGTCGTGCTTCGCCCAGGCGGGGGTGACGCCGCTGCCCGATGTGCAGCGAGCCATTTCGGAGGCCCGGCGGTCCTTTGACGAAGGCGTCTGGGCGGGTCTCCCCGCCTCGGCGCGGGCCAAGGTCCTCCACGCCTTCCTCGACCACATCGAGGCGGCGCCGGAGCCGCTGATCGACACCATCATGGGCGAGGCGGGCCAGCCGCGGCTCATGGCCGAGGGCGCGCAGGTCACCATGGGGCTCGGGCTCGCCCGGCAGACGATCGACTTGTACCAGGCCATGACCCACGAAGAGGCCAATCCGGTCCCGGTGGACGATCTCGTGCGCGGCAGGGTGGCGCTCAGCATCTGCCGCCATGAACCGGTCGGCGTGGTCAGCGCCATCACCCCGTACAACGGCGCCATCATCATGGCCTTTCAGAAGCTGATCCCGGCGCTGATGGCGGGGAACTCGGTGATCCTCCGGCCCAGTCCCCTGACTCCCCTGTCGTCCCTCGTCTTCGGGGCTGCCGCCGATGAAGCCGGCCTGCCGGCCGGCGTCCTGAGCGTCGTCCTCGAGGACGGCGCCCACGGCGCAGAGCTGCTCACCTCCGATCCGGCGGTCGACATGGTGTCCTTCACCGGCTCCACCGGGGTGGGGAGGCAGATCCTGGCTCAGGCCGCGCCGACGGCGAAGCGGGTGTCCCTCGAACTGGGCGGGAAGTCGGCGCAGATCTATCTCGACGACGCCATCGAGCGCGTGGGCCTGGGCGCCATGGCCGTGGTGGCCATCACGTCCGGGCAGGCGTGTGTCGCCGCCACCCGCATGCTGGTCCCGAATGAGCGCAAGGCCGAGGTCGTCGAGTCGGTGAGCGCCACCTACGGCATGATCCGCGTCGGCGATCCCACCGATCCCGCCAACCTCATGGGTCCGCTCATCAGCGCCGGCCAGCGGGACCGCTGCGAGCGCTACATCGCCCTCGCCGAGGAGCACGGCGCCAAGGTGGCGCACGGCGGCGGTCGTCCCGCCGGTCTCGACCGGGGGTACTACGTCGAGCCCACCGTGCTCGACCTGCCCGACAACGCCAACCCGGCGGCCCGGGACGAGATCTTCGGCCCGGTCATCGGGATCCTGGGCTACGAGGACCTCGACGACGCGGTGCGCATCGCCAACGACAGCCCGTACGGGTTGTCGGGACAGGTCTACGGCGCCGATGTCGCCACCGCCACCTCGGTGGCCCGACGCATCCGGGCGGGAGCGGTGAACGTGAACACCAGCGTGTTCAGCGCCTACGCCGCCGGCGGGGGCTACAAGCAGAGCGGGCTGGGCCGCGAGCGAGGCCCCCAGGGCATCCGCGAGTTCCAAGAGGTGAAGCACATGGCGATCGGAGAGCTGCGATGAACAACGACCTCGACCTCGACTGGCTCATATCCGTCGACGACCACATTCTCGAGCCGCCGAATCTCTGGGTTGACCGCGTGGCCGCGAAGGATCGTGATCGAGCGCCGCACATGGAGACCATCGACGGTATGGACTACTGGATCTATGACGGCAATCGATTTCCGAGCTCCGGACTGAGCGCGGTGGCCGGGAAGTCGAAGGAGGAGTTCAGCCCCGAACCGCTGTCCTACTCCGACATGCGCCCGGGCTGCTACGACGCCTCGGCCCGTCTCGAGGACATGGACCGAGCAGGGATCCTGGCATCGTTGTGCTTCCCCACGCTCCCGCGGTTCTGCGGTCAACTCTTCATGGAGGCGAGTGACCGCGGCTTCGGGTTCGAGTTGCTCCAGCACTACAACGACTGGATCGTCGAGGACTGGTGCGGTGCCGCTCCGGGTCGTTACATCCCCCTCATGCTGATCCCGATGTGGGATCCGCCGTTGGCGGCCAGGGAGATGGAGCGGATGGCGGCCAAGGGAGTCACGGCCTTCGCCTTCTCGGAGAACCCGGCCCCCATCGGCCTGCCGACGATCCATGACAAGGATCGCTACTGGGATCCGGTGATGTCGACGGCCGATGAGGTGGGCATGGTGGTCTCCATGCACGTGGGCTCGTCTTCCCAAGTTCCCCAGATCGCTCCCGACTCGCCGTTCATGGCCAACCTGACCTGGGGCGCCGTCCGCACGTCGGGGGCGATGCTGTCCTGGCTCTTCAGCGGGATGTTCGCACGGTTCCCCCACATCAAGATCGCGCTGTCCGAGGGTGAGATCGGGTGGATGCCGTATTTCCTCGAGCGGGCGGAGCAAGTCCTCGACAAGCAGCGCTATTGGGTCATGCGGGGCCAGAAGTTCATGGACCATGCCACGACGGATGTCGATCTGGACACGCTCAACGTCCGCGAGCTCTTCCGTGAGCATGTCTTCGGCTGCTTCATCGAGGATCACCATGGGATCGCCAGCATCGGTGAGATCGGTGAGGACAACATCATGTGCGAGACCGACTACCCGCATTCGGACTCCACGTGGCCCAATTGCATCACGGCCGTCAAGAAGGTGATCGGACACCTGCCGCCGGAGACGCAGTACAAGCTCCTGCGAGGCAACGCCGAGCGGCTCTATCGCTTCACCCCGGCCGATCCTCCCGTCCCCCGTCATGCCTGACGGCAGCAGCCACGCCACGAGGGCGGTCCTCCGGATCGCGTCGACCCTCCACGAAAGGGAGACCATCCGATGAGGCTCGAGGGAAGGCACGCCGTCATCACGGGTGCGGGGTCGGGCGTCGGCCGGGCCTCGGCACTGCGCTTCGCCCGAGAGGGGGCCCGGGTGGTGTGCGCCGACATCGACGCCGCCCGCGCCAAGGAGACGGTGACGCTGGTCGAGGAGGCCGGCGGCACCGCTATCCCCGTCGCTGTCGACGTGGGGCGGGAAGGCGATGTCGTCACCATGCTCGACACCGCGGTGGAGCGGTTCGGTCCGCTGCACATCCTCTACAACAACGTCGGCATCCCGACGCCTCGACTCGGCATGGTCCTCGAGGAACACTCGTGGGAGGACTTCCAGCGCCTCACTGCGGTGAACCTCGGCGGCGTCTTCCTGGGCTGCAAGCACGCGGTGTTGCGGTTCAAGGGCCAGGATTCGGGCGGGGTGATCCTGAACACCGGCTCGGTGGCCGGACTCGTCGGGTGGGGCGGCGCCGTCTACGGAGCCACCAAGGGGGGCGTGCATCTCTTGACCAAGGCCGTGGCCATCGAGGCGGCACCATTCGGCATCCGGGTGAACGCCATCTGCCCCGCCGGCATGCCGTACACCGGGTTCATGGCGGCCGGCGGCATGGACCTCCCCCCCGAGGCGATGCAGCAGATCGGCGAGCAGGTGGGCGCCAGCCACCCGCTGGGACGGCCCATCACCGCCGAGGACTGCGCCGGGGCCGCGGTCTTCCTGTGCAGCGACGAAGCGGCCAACATCACCGGCGTGCTGCTGCCGGTCGACGGGGGCTACGTGGCCCGATGACCGACATCGGTATCCCCTCACTCGACCGCGAGCGCATCCGTGAGCTGTTCGACCTCCGGAACAACCTCAACCTGAACGCCGGGGGTCACTACACCGACGACCCCTATCCCGTGTGGCACGAGCTGCGCGCCCGGGCGCAGGTGCATCCCGGCACCGTCCACGAGCTGACGGGTTGCCCGGGCGAGCCGATGTTCCACGGCCTCCCCTTCCCCGATCGTCTGCACTTCTCGACCTTCAGCTACGCCGCCTGCGACACCGCCTACCGCAACCATGGCGTGTTCGCCTCGTCGCCCGGGGTCGCCGACGGGTCGCCCGACGACGTGGGGTTCGAACAGAGCCTGCTCATGATGGGTGGCGGCAAGCACCGCCGCTACCGCTCCCTGGTGCAGCCCTCGTTCGTGCCGTCACGGGCGCAGTGGTGGATCACCAACTGGATCCGAGAGACCGTCGCAGCCCTGGTCGACACCATCGCCCCGGAGGGGCAGGCGGAGCTCAACGTCGACTTCTGCGCCGCCATCCCGGTGCTGACCATCACCGGGAGCTTCGGGATCCCGGTGGAGGAGGCGCTGGAGGTCCGGGCCTCGCTCCCGAACCCGCTGGCCATCGTCGAACGCCTCGCACCGATCGTGGCCGCCCGCCGGGAGGAACCCCAGGACGACCTGATCAGCGTGCTCGTCGAGGCCGAGATCACCGAGGAGGACGGCAGCCGGCACCGTCTCTCGGACCCCGAGATCTACTCCTTCGCCGTGCTGCTGTTGATGGCCGGGTCGGGCACGACCTGGAAGCAGATGGGGATCACCCTCGCCGCCCTGCTGCAACGCCCCGCTCTGCTCGACGCCGTCCGCCGGGACCGGACGCTGCTGAAGGGTGCGATCGAGGAGTCGGTCCGGTGGATGCCGACCGATCCCATGTTCTCCCGCTGGGTGGCCGAGGAGATCGACTTCTGTGGTGTCCGCCTGCCGAAGGGATCGGTCCTGCACTTGTGCCTCGGCGCGGCCAACCGGGATCCCGAGCGGTGGGAACGCCCCGACGAGTACGACCCGGGCCGCCCGTTGAAGCCGGCCCTGGGCTTCGGCGGCGGTCCGCACGTCTGTCTCGGCATGCACGTGGCCCGGGCGGAGATGTCCGTCGGCATCGGAGCACTCCTCGACCAGCTGCCCAACCTGCGGCTCGACCCCGACGCCGAGCCACCCCGCCCGGTCGGGTTGTACGAAAGGGGAGTCATGGAGATTCCGGTGGTGTTCGACGCATGAGCAGCCAGGACTACACGGCACCGGATCTCACGCTCCTCGGGGAGGACCATGTGCGCGCCTACCGGGAAACGGGAGGAGACGTCGGGTACCTCTGGAACGGTGTGACGACGCTCCTGCTGACGACGACGGGCCGCGTCAGCGGCCAGGCCCGGACCACGCCGCTCATCTTCGCCCGGGACGGGGACGACTACCTCGTCGTTGCCTCCATGGGCGGCGCCCCCCAGCATCCGCAGTGGTACCGCAACCTGCTGGCGCACCCCGGCGCGGAGGTCCAGGTCAAGGCGGAGCGTCACCCGGTCGTCGCCCGGACCGCTTCTCCGGACGAAAAGCCTCGTCTGTGGTCGATCGTGGCCGACGCGTGGCCCAATTACAACGTGTACCAGTCACGCACCGATCGCGACATCCCGGTTGTCGTCCTCAGGGCAACCCCCCTCAATGGCTGAGGGCGCGTTCGACGGCATCCGGGTCGTCGAGCTCGCCCAGTGGGTGTTCGTCCCGGTGGCCGGCGCCCTGCTGGCCGACTGGGGCGCCGAGGTCATCCGCGTCGACCGCCCCGATGGCGACCCCTACCGGGGCCTCGTGACCCAGGGCATCGGCTCCGAGAGCGGAGGGGTGAACCTGTCCGTCGCGCTCGCCAACCGGGGGAAACGCTCGGTTGTGCTGAATCTGCAGACCGAGGAGGGTCAGCGCGTGCTGCACCAGCTCCTGCAGAACGCCGACGTCTTCTTGACCAGCTTCCGACCTGATGCCCTCCGTCGCCTGGGCCTCGATGCCGAAGCGCTTCGCCGGCGCTACCCCTCCCTCGTCTACGCGCGGGGGAGCGGTTACGGGGTGCGCGGCCCCGACGCCGGCCTGGCCGGCTACGACGCATCGGCATTCTGGGCACGGGGCGGGATGGCACACGTCCTGACGCCGGCTGATCGTGCCTACCCGATCACGCAACGTGGCGCCATGGGCGACCGCAACGGCGGGATGGCGCTCGCCTTCGGCATCGCCGGCGCCCTCCTGAAGCGGGGCCGCACGGGTGTGGGCTCGGTCGTCGACGTGTCGCTCCTCGCCACGGCCATGTGGACCTTGTCATCCGATCTGCTGGCGGCGCTGCAGGGTGCGGCGCCCCGGGCGGCGGGCGGGCGTGGGCCGGTCTTCAATCCGCTGGTCGGCACCTATCGCACGGCCGACGGCCGCCACCTCCAGCTCGTGTTCCTCGAATCCGATCGATACTGGGGCCCGCTGTGTGATCTGGTCGACCGCGTCGATCTCCGTGACGACCCGCGCTTCGTCGATCACCACGCCCGGGACGCCCATGGCGATGAGTGTGTCGCTGCGCTCGACGCGGTGTTCGCCACCCGGACGTACGACGAATGGAAGGAGCTGCTGGGGCAGCTCGACGCCCCCTGGGCACCCGTGCAGGCGGTCGAGGAGCTGCTCACCGACCCGCAGGTGCTGGCCAACGACTACATCGGCCAGGTGGCGGTGGAGGGCGGGCCGACCTACCGGTTGCCGAGCGTACCGGTGCAATTCGACGAGCGGCCACCGGACTTGCGACCGGCACCCGAGCACGGCGAGCACACCGAGGCCGTCCTGTTGGAGCTGGGGTACGACTGGGACGACATCACCCGCCTGAAGGACACCGCCGTCATCCCGTGACCAGCCAACGCCCGACCCCGGTGCCGGACGATCGCTCGGCGCCGTACTGGACCGCCGCGGCCGACCATGTGCTCGCCCTGGCCCGCTGCTCCCGCTGCGGACGACGGACGCACCCCCCCGACGTCGTCTGCCCCCTGTGCCGACACCCCGATCCGGCGTTCACCTTCGAGCCGGTGAGCGGCGGCGGCACCATCCGTTCGTGGGTGGTCCTCCGTCAGTCGTTCCTCCCTGGCTTCGAGGACCAGCTCCCACTCGTGCTGGTGGACGTGGCCCTCGACGAGGAGCCCGGCATTCGCCTCATCGGCCGCCTGCTCGACGGGCCCGGGGCCTCGCTGACGATCGGCCAACGCGTCCGCGTGGCCTTCGAGGACCTGGCTCCGGGCACCGCGATACCGGCCTTCACTCTGGAGCAGCCGTGAGCTCGCCGTTCCCGGCGCGCAACCGGGTGGCCATCGTCGGGTACGCGCAGAGCCACATCGTCAAGCATGCGGACCGACCGCTCGGCGCCGTCGCCCTCGACACGGCCACGCGGGCGATCGCCGACGCCGGACTGACGACCGACCAGGTCGACGGGTTCACCTCGAGCGCCCTGTTCCCCACCGCGGGGAATCACGCCGTTGAGGACGGCATCAGCACGGTGTCCTCCGCCTGGCTGGCCCAACGCCTCGGGGTCAACCCCCGCTATGCATCGGGATTCCAGGGGTACGGCCAGATGCCGGGTTCGGTGGCTCTCGCCGTCAACGCCATCGTCAGTGGCGCCGCCGACTACGTCCTGGTGCACCGCGCCCTCCATAATCCGGCGGGGAGCTACCACGGCAATCCGATGCGGCACGCCGCCGGCCCGCTGCAGTGGACCGTACCGCAGGGGTTCTTCGGACCCCTCGCCATGATCGGCCTGACCTACAACGAGTACCTCCAGCGCTTCGGTGCCTCACCCGATGCCATGGCGGCCGTGCTGGTCGAGGCGCGCAAGAACGGTGCCCGGATCCCGTGGTCGTACTGGCACGATCGCCCGCTCGCGCCCCGGCAGTACCTCGAGTCCCCCATGCTGGCCGATCCGATCCGCCGTTTGGACTGCGACATCCCGGTGGACGGGGCCGCGGCCTTCGTCCTCACCTCGGCCGAGCGGGCACAGGATCTCCCACACCGGCCCGTCTACGTCTCGGGGTACGCCGGCGGCAGCCCCACCCGGAACCGGCTGGCGCTCCACTGGCCCCTCGACGATCTCTACGATGCCGGCAGCGAGACCGGGCGGCGCCTGTGGGAGGCCGCAGGGGTCGGCCCCGGCGAGGTCGACCTGCCCCAGCTCTACGACGGCTTCTCGCCGTTGGTGTACCTCTGGCTCGAGGTCCTCGGTTTCTGTCCGGTCGGTGAGGCTCATCGCTTCGTCCAGGGCGGTGGCATCGACAGCGACGCTCCGTCCGGCCTGCCGGTGCTCTCGGGGGGCGGCGCCCTGGGCAACGGGCGCATGCACGGCATCCCACAGATGCTCGAGTGCTACCTCCAACTCTCGAACCGCGCCGGCGAGCGGCAGCGTCATGGGGTCTCCATCGGACTCGCGTGCCATGCCTCGCCTCACCTCGGCGGCGCCGTCGTCTACAGCACGAGCCCGTTCTGACCGATGGGTAGGCTCAGCGCCGTGGGAGCGACCGCGCCGGATCTCGACCAGAGCGGAACCGCGACGCGTCCCGACCCCGGAGCCGATCCCCGGGCCAGGATCCTCGCGGCCGGCCGTCGCCTCATCGTCACGAAGGCCGCCGACTTCACGACCCAGGACGTCATCGGGGAAGCCGGCGTCGCCCTCCAGACCTTCTACCGGTACTTCGGCAGCAAGGACCAACTGCTCCTCGCCCTCATCGGCGACCTCATCAGCGAGCACTGCGCCCTGCTGGTCGAGAGTGCCCGGAGGCTGACCGACCCGTTGGCGCGACTCGAGATGTACGTCCGGACCACGCTGACGCCACTACGCGACCCTGATCGAATCACTGCGGCCCAGTTCATCACCGCCGAGCACTGGCGCCTGCACCAGACGTGCCCGGCGGAGGTGTGGGCGGCCACACAGCCGATGAGTGATCTCCTCCGGGCCGAGCTCGAGGCCGGATCGTCGGCCGGCACGCTGGCGCCCCGGAACCCCGAGCGGGATGCGTGGCTGATGACCAAGACCCTCATCGGCGCGTACCATCACTACGCGTTCCAACCCAACGATCCCGCCATGGCGACACTCGACGACGACGTCTGGTTCTTTTGCCTGGCTGCCGTGGGTGGTGTGACGCCCCGCCCCCGCGCCCACTGAGCGGAGCCCCGAGGCCGTACAGGCCGCGGCAGACACGCTCGGTGGGGTCCCGGCCGAGGCGTTTCGCCAGATGCGGCGCGCCGCCCGGGGGGCGACCGCCGATCGCATGCGGGTGGAGCGGTCCCGCCTGTGGCCGGGCGCCGGGTGACCCCCGGCCCAGCCGGGACGGTCCGTTCGGGTCGTCCCGCGGCCGCCAGCGCTTCAGGTGAAGAGGTGCTCGAGACGCCGGCGGTCGAGGTCGGTCATCGGCACCAGGGGGCCGTTCTTCTGGGGTCGCCACCACACCTCTTCGCTGCGCCACGCCTCGCGGCGGAGCCGCTGCTTGTCGATCTTCATGCTGGCCAGCTTGGGCAGTTCCGGCACGAACCGGACGAAGTGTGGCTTCCACTTCGTGCCGAGATCGGGTTGGGCGGCGAGAAACCGGTCGAACTCGTCCGGCTTGGCCGGGCGAGGGCCCGTCAGCTCCACCGCGGCCATCACACGATCACCGACCGGGTCGTCCGGAACGGCATAGACCGCAACGGACCGCACCCCGGGGAACCGGCCGAGGATGGCCTCGACCGGTGCGGCGGCGAAGTTCTCCCCGTCCACCCTGAGCCACTCGTTGCTCCGGCCGGCGAAGTAGAACCAGCCGTCCCGGTCCCGGTAGGCCAGGTCGCCCGACCAGTAGGCGCCCTTCCGGAAACGAGCCTGGGTGGCCTCCTCGTTCCGGTAGTACCCCTCGAAGCTGCTCGAGGGCGCGGTCTCGACGATCTCCCCGACCGCGGACTCCCAGTTCATCACCCTCCCGCCGGCGTCGAAGTCCGCCGGCGGGCACTCGAGGCCCGTCCCGGGGTCCATCACCTTCACCGTGTCCGCCGACCGGCCCAGTGCCGCCGGGGGCATCGACGGGTCGCGGCGGATGATGATGATCCCTTCGGTCGACCCGTAACTGTCCCGGACGTCACAGCGGAAGCGACGGGCGAACTCGGCGATGTCACGGGAGGAGGCCTCGTTCCCGATGGCCAGCCGGAGCGTCGTGCTCGTGTCGTCGGCGCGCTCGGGAACCGCCAAGATGTAGTTGAGCACCTTGCCGGTGTAGGTCATGACCGTGGCGCCGTAGCGCCGGATATCCGCCACCGTCCCCGAGGCCGAGAAGCGGGTGCGGATGGCAATGGGCACGCCGGCGACCAATGACGAGGCCCATCCGGTGAACAGCGAGCTCGAATGGAAGAACGGGAGCGGCGCGTACACGACGTCCCCGGGGCCCAGCTCGGTGACCTGGGCGACGTGCGCGCCCGTCCGGGCGAAGCGACCGTGCGTGCACCGCACGGCCTTGGGCATGCCCGTCGAGCCCGACGTGAAGATCAGGAGGAACAGGTCCTCCTCCCCAACCTGGGCAGACACATCGGGGGCTTCGGCCGGCAGCGTGCCGGCGAAGCCGGGAGCGTCCACCTCGACGATCCGGTCCTCCCCGAGCCCCAGGTCCAGCCCTTCGAGCAGCGGCCGCTGGTCACTCGACGTGACCACCAGCTGGCAGTCGGTGAACGCCACCAACTGGGCCAGCTGATCGCCCCGGTAGGTGGAGTTGATCCCGACGACGGCACTCCCCGACAGCGCCGCGCCGGCCAGCCAGAAGATGTACTCGGGCACGTTGTCCAGCAGCACGCCGACGTGGGGCGGGCGCGCCGGGTCCAGCTGGTCCACCAGAAACCTGCCGCGTCGCGTCGCCTCGACGATCAGCTGGCGAAAGGACCACCTGCGATCCTCGAAGCACAGGGCGGGCCGATCGTCGTCTGCTCGCCCTCGCAGCAGGTCAGCGGCCGTCGTCACGATCCGTGCCGGCCGGGCTCAGCCAACGGGGCCACGGACCAGCGCCTCGTTGGGGTTGGCCGGCAGCTCGAGCAGGGGTTGCCGGATCTCGGTCACCGTCGGTCCCCACTGTGCGGCCAGCGGCTCGATCGCCTTCAGGTCGAAGTCGTAGACATTGGCTGCGGTACCTCCCAGGAAGCCCCGGAGGTCCCCCTCCGGCCAGGTGTGGAAGAGCTGTCGCAGGTGCTCGCGGGTGAAGGGCGCCGTGCCCTCGTCATGGGGGTAGTCCGACCCCCACATGAAACGGTCCAGCCCCAGTTGCAGCACGGCCTCCACGTCGGGTGCCTTGGGCTGGGACACGGCCACCCAGCAGTTGCGAGCGAAGTACTCCGTCGCCGTGAAGGGAAGGATCGACTCGTCGCCGTACTTGAGCTCGCCGGTCGCACCCGTCTCCCTGATGCGGACAATGGACTGGTCGAGACGGGCCAACAGGGGCGGCAGCCAGGCCGCGCCCATCTCGGCCATGACGAACCTGATCCGCGGATGCCGTTCGAAGACTCCGGAGAGGAGCACATGGAGGAACGGGCGCTGCTGATAGAAGGCGTACTCGCCGATGTAGAGAAGGGGGGCGGACGGAACGTTGCCGAAGTCGGGCACGCCGGTGCCGCCGTGGATGTTCACCGGAAGGTCCGCTTCCTCGCAGAAGCGCCAGAGCGGCTCCCAGTACGGGTCGAAGATCTGGTGTTCGATCCACGTGGCGTCGGGGGGGATGTTCGGCAGGAGCAACCCGCCGCGCAGCCCGTGCTCGGAAATCCACCGGGCGTCCGCCAGAGCGTCCTCGAGATTGTTGACGAAGATCTGCCCGATCCCCGCCCGCTGGGAGGGGAAGGTGGCACAGAAATCCACCAGCCAACGGTTGTGCGCCCGGATGCCGGCCAGGCGGTGCTCGTATTCCTCCGGCCGGGGCGGAGGAGCGGCCAGCACGAAGCTGGGGAAGAACGGCGGCACCGTGTTGGGGAAGATCACCTCTCCGACGACCCCGTCCTCGAGCTGCTGACGGCTCCGCATGTCGTTGTCCCAGTTGCGCAGCCGACGGTCGTCCCTCAGGTCCTTGAACGGGTTCTTGTAGCGGGCCCGCCAGGCGTCGAAGTCGTCCACGTACCGCGACTCGAGATACGCCCGGTACTGCGCGTGGCTGCCTCCGGCATGGGTGTCGGCGGAAATGATCGTGTAATGGTCGCCCACGGCCGTCCCTCCCGAGGGCAGGGCGTCACCGCACGGGACGCACCTGGACCGATATCGATATCGGTATAAATTCTACCGCGGCACACGGGAAGACGCCCTCGGGTCGTCTCCCGGTTACGACCTGGGGAGCGACAGGCCCCGTTCGGCGATCGTGTTCCGCTGGATCTCGTCGGTGCCGCCCCCGATGCGGAGCCCGGGGGCGAACAGCAGCCTCTCCCGCCATGCCCGGTCCTGCGGTGAGACCTCGGCCGTGGCCGCCGGCCCGAGCAACCACGCTCCGGCGTCGGCGCAGAGCCGCGCGTGCTCGCTGTACATCAACTTGACCACCGATCCCCCCGCGGGCAGGTCGGCGCCCGCCGCCATCCGCTGCTGGGTGAGATCGAGGACCCGCTCCCGGGCGTAGGCGGCGGACAGCTCCTGGCGCACCATCGGCTCCGCGTGACGCCCGAGGCGTACGGCGAGTTGCCTCAGCTGGTGGGCGGCCCGGGCACTGGTCCCTCCCGCGATGGCGGCCCGCTCGCTGGCGAGCATGGTCCGGAGGATGGCACGCGCCCCTCCGAGTGGCCCCACCAGGGACTCCCCGGGAACGAAGGCGTCCTGCAGGAACACCTCGTTGAAGTGGTAGGCGCCCGACATCTGCCGCAAGGGTCGTACGTCCACTCCGGACTGCGCCATGTCCAACAAGAAACACGACAGACCCGCCATGCCCGGGGTCTCCCGGTCGGTCCGAGCGATGAGGAGGGCGAAGTCACTGGTTCCCGCACCCGACGTCCACACCTTCTGTCCGGACACGGACCACCCGCCCGAGACCGGGGCGGCATAGCACGTGGCGCGGCCCAGGTCCGAACCGGCATCGGGCTCGGACAACAGTTGGCACCACGTCTCCTCTCCCCGCACGGCGGCCGGCAGGTACCGGAGGCGCTGCTCGTGGGTGCCGTGCGCGAAGAGCACGGGAGGCAGCATCTCGAGCCCGACGGCGAGCACCTTGGTCGACACGCCGTAGCCGGACTGCACCTGGGCGATCTCCTCCTCCTGCCATGCCGGCGCTCCCTGGCCGCCGTAATCGGCCGGCCAGGAACGGCCGCTCAGACCCGCCGCGTGCAGCCGTTTCTGCCACGCCCGGCTGACGTCGAGCGCATGCCGCTCGGCCTCCCCGTATGCCGAGGCGGAGTGGCCCGAGACGACGTGGACAGCAGAGAAGTCGTCCGGCGAGCCCTTCTGCGGGGCACTGTCCGCGAACCAGGCCTCGACCTCGGCCCGGAACGCCGCCCGCTCAGCCTCGGTGGGTGCCATGGTCATCCATGTTCAGCGTGAGGCCGGGGCGGGGCCACCGGCACCGCACCAACCGGCCCGAGCGCGAGAGCGTGATCGCGGCCGTCGTCCGGTCGGCACCGCCGAAGGCGATGTTCGTCGTCACGTCGCCGGGAATCGGATGGACGTCGACCTCCTCGCCATCGGGCGTGACCACGACGATGCCGTCACCGATGGCAGCGATGGCGATGCGGCCGTCCTCCTCGACGGCGAGTGAATCGAAGGAGAACGGCGTGGCCACGACGCATCGCCCACCGTGGCGCACCGCCAGGGAGCCCCCCGACGCCCTGACCTCGCCGGGACCCGCCAGGTCCCACGCCCACAGCCGGCCCGTATGGGTCTCGGCCACGTACACGGTGGAGCCGTCGGGCGACAGTCCCACCCCGTTGGGACCGAGCAGCGGAAACGCCACCTGCTGGAGCGGTCCGTGGCCGGGTGGGTCGTAGTAGAGGGCACCCCGATCGACGCTGTCGTACCGGCCCTTGCCGTGGTCGGTGAACCAGACTCCGCCGACGGCATCGAACACCAGGTCGTTGGGACCCCGCAGGGGTCGGCGCTCGTAGCTGTCACAGAGTCGGGAGATCTCCCCCGACCGCAGGTCCACGCGCTCCATCCAGCCACCCGTGAACCCCGGAGGCTCGTTGGTGTGCGTGGCATAGTCGATCGGGATGCTGACACCGTTGACCGTGGTCCAGAGGAACCCGCCGTTGTTGGCGACGACGGCGGTGTGGGGATCCGCCAGGGCCAGGCCGTTCGGCCCACCGCCCGGAGTGGCCACGACGGACACCTGTCCATCCTCCACCCGGACGACCCGACCACCCTCGATGTCGACGGCGAGGAAGGTGCGGTCGTCGAGGACGACCGGACCCTCGGGGAATCCGAGGTCCGTGGCCACCACCTCGAACTCCAAGGGCCCGCGCCGCGTGGTCTTCATGCGCGCACCCCTCCGGCCTCAGGACGCCCGCGGCGTTCGCCCGGAGGACTCCGCGTCCGTCGGAAAACCGATCATGGTGTCCACAACGCCCTCGACGGGCGGACACGGCGGCAATGGCATTGGTTCAGGTCCAGGTCCGGTCTTGACGGGGCGATCTCCCCTGGTCATGTCCATGGATCGCCCGGCTCGATGCTAGCCTGTAAATCGAGGTTGATGTCGGTGTCAACGATCTGCGGCCGACGGGACCCCGAGAGTCGGTGGCCCGCCGCACGGGTTGACCCCGTTGGGGTGAGGGCCCGTGCCCCAACGGGGATCCGAGAGAAAGGACCGTCTCCGTGCCCAGAGCCCGGGTGAACGACCAGGGGGCACCCAACTATCACCCGCGCTCGGCCAAGGGCGAGCAGACCCGGGCGCGTCTCGTTAAGGCGGCCAAGGAGATCTTTGAACGCGACGGCCTGTTCGATGCCCGGATCTCCGACATCGCCAAGCGCGCCAACGTGTCGTATGGCGCCTTCTACCACTACTTCGACACGAAGGAGCAGCTCTTTCGGGAGGTGGCGGCGGCCCAGGAGAGGCGACTGAGCGCTCCGCCGGACGAAGCAACGCAGCCACACTCCGGCCACTCACCCGAGGACAGCATCCGCCGGGCCAATCGCCGTTACCTCGAGCGGTACCGCGCCGAGACTCGCCTCATGCGTGTCATCGAGCAGGCTTCCCGTTACGACCCGCACGTCAACGCCGAACGCATGGCGAGCCAGCGGAATTTCGCACAGCGCTCGGAACGATCGATCAAGCGGTGGCAGGGCGAGGGCCGAGCCGACCCCCGGGTCAACCCGGCCATCGCGGCCGACGCGTTGGGGGCGATGATCGCGCGCTTCGCCGAGCTGTGGCTGACGCAGGGCTGCCGCGACTACGACCTCGACGAGGTCGTCGATCAGCTGAGCCTCCTGTGGGCCAATGCGCTGCGTCTGGACCCCGATGAGCCGCCCGGAGATGCCCGGGGCACGCGCTAGCGCGGAACTCGCGACCGATCACCTCGCCCGAAGGTTCGAACCACAGTGGCCGCGGCGCGCGGACGGGGGTGGGGACGATGCCCCGCAGCACGTCGAATTGGCGCTGCAGGTCATAGGGCTCGAGAAGCCCGGGGGCCGGGGGCGGAATCCGCGCCGCCACGTCTCGCCGGTGCTCGCCATCGTCGTCTCGCCAGCTGACCGTGGCCAGCAACGTCTCGGCCGAATGTCCGAATTCGACCCGATCGACTCCGTGCAGGCGCACGTCGCGGGCACGGGGAAGCTGGCGTGCGATCCAGCCCGCCAGGCTCGACGCCGGGTCCATCGGCTCGCCGATCGTCACAGGTGCGACACCGGGCGGTCCGACTCGGCGGTCAGGCCGAGCTCGGGCCATACACCGCTGATCATGCTCTCCATGATCCCGTAGCCGACGGCGTCACCTTCACGGACACGAATCGGTGTGTCTCTCAACTGGCCGAGCAGGGCCAAGTGCTCCTCGTCCCAGCAGTCGGTGATGTGCTCGCCGTCGAGGTGGAGCGGACCCATCCATGAACCGTGGATGTGACCCTTCCAAGTGCCGTAGCCGGCAGTCTTCAGGAAGAACCCTGAATTCCCGAGCGCCTCGACCTCGATGATCCGCTCCTCGCCGGTGTCCATGACCAGGTGCAGCTCGCCGCCCTGTACGAAACGCGTGTGAGAGTCGTAGCGCATGTGAGGCTCGGCCGAGCGCACCTGTGCCTGCGCGCCCTCGGGCTCGTTGACGTAGGCGGAGGTGTGGTTCCAGGCTCCACCCGTGGTGAAGATGGCCGCTTCGTAATACGAACCGTCAGGCCGTCGAAAGAACGACGGCGTCCATTTCATGATGCCCCGTGGTGTGGGCTGCTTTCGGTTGTGGGTGACGGTCGCGCCGATCAGGTCGCCCGGGGCGACGCCCACGCCCTGACGCACACCCCATGAATGGTCGCGAAATCCGAAGGCTTGTTCCTCACCGAATTCGTGGGTTTCGCCGTCGACCGTGATCGTTCCCGATGCCCAACCCCCTTGGTGGTACCGGATCACGTTCACGTCAACACGGTTGGAGCGCCGGTTACGTACGAGATTGCGCTCCTCGAAGAACGGAGGCGTCACGGCGGAGAGCACCAGGTCGAAAGACACGGGCTGCACGTCGTTCGGCTCGAGCCTGACCCGGATCTGGCGCAGGGGCTCCACGACCTCGTAGGCGATGGGTCCGATCGCCGTCTCCTCGGGCGCGGATCGGAGCTCTCGGCTCCCCCGCACGGTCCACTGCTCCCGACCCCGCGAGATGCCCCCGAAACCGTCCATGACGCCCCGGTTGTGGTACTTGCCGAGCCCGAAGTCGGCCTGCACCGATCCGTCGACGCTGGCGACGGAAACCCAGATCTTCTCGGTCCAGGCATAGTCGGACTCGCTGACCGTCGAGAACGTGTCGACGATCTGGTGGTTCAAGCCCTCGTCGGCGCCCAGCAGCCGACCGATGTCGCCAATCGCCATTGCCCTCTCCGTTCAGCCTGGGTTCGTTCCCGACTCTGTCGGTCGACGATGAGTGGAACCCTTCAGGGCGCCTCACCGGTCGTCGCCGCCGCCTCGGCGAGACGGCCCGGGAGATCCGGGTACCGCATCGTGTGGGCCGCCCGGTCGATCAGCTGCAGGGTCCCCGATATGGACGCGGCGTCGTCCGAAGCCAGGAAGGTCACCAGGTTGGCCACGTCGTCGGCCGAGGTGGTGGCGTCGAGCGGCGCGTTCTCGTCGAACTCCTCGACGATGCGGGGCATCAGCCACATCCCATCGGTGAGGCCGGTCCGGACCAGACCGGGGCCGATGGCGTTGACGCGGATCCCCTGGGGACCGAGCTCGAGTGCGCCGACCTGGGCCAGCATGGCCAACCCGGCTTTGGCGCAGCAGTAGGCGCTCATGCCGGCGGCGGGCTGCACCGCGTTGAGGCTGGCCGTGAGGACGATCGACCCGCCCTGGTCCATGCGGCGCGCCGCGTGCTTGACGGTCAGGAGGGGTCCCACCAGGTCGACCTCGAGCACCCGCAGCCACTCGGTCACGTCGGCGTCGACGATCGGCGCGAACGAGCCGATACCCGCGTTGGCGAAGGCGACGTGCAGCCCGCCGAAACGGGCGCGCGCCTCCTCGCACAGGGCCTCCACCTCGGGCTCGGCGCGCACGTCGCACTGTCGACTGGCCACCGCTTCGCCCAGCTGGTGCGCCACCGCGGCGGCGCCGTCGCCCTCGATGTCGCCGATCATCACCCGTGCACCCTCGGCGACGAAGCGCCGGACGGTGGCCAGGCCGATGCCGGAGGCCCCGCCGGTGACCACGGCGACCCTTCCGCTGAGCCGTCCCTCGGTCATGTCGGTCAACCTAACAAGCGAGATCCACGCCCGGCCGATCTGTACGCTATAAGAGTAATATTGTTCTCTTGAGTAGCACAATCCCGAGGAGGCCCGGTGCCCACATCGCTGCTGTCCGAGGCGCTCCGCGGCGTCACCGTGCTCGATCTGTCGCGCAACCTGGCCGGTCCCTACGCCACGATGCTGCTGGGCGACTTGGGCGCAGACGTGATCAAGGTCGAGTCCCCTGGGTCCGGCGACGACACGCGCCATTGGCGCCCCCCCGAGTGGAACGGACAGAGCGCCACGTTCCTTGCTTGTAACCGGAACAAGCGGAGCATCACGATCGACCTGGACACAGAAGCCGGGCAACGGCTGGTGCGGCGCCTCGCCTCACGTGCTGACGTGGTGGTCTCGAGCTTTCGACCGGGGTCTCTGGCCAAGCGTGGACTGGACTACGACTCGCTCCGGCAATTCAACGGGGGACTGGTGTACTGCTCCATCACGGCGTACGGGCCGAAGGGGCCCAAGAAGGATGCGCCCGGGTACGACCCGGTCGTCCAGGCCGAGACCGGGATGATGTCCATGACCGGCCATCCCGACGGTCCTCCGTCGCGGGTGGGCGTCGGGGTGATCGACCTGGGGACGGGTATGTGGGCTGCCGTGGGGATCCAGGCCGCGCTTCGGAACCGCACCGAGAGCGGCGTGGGCGCGCTCGTAGAGGTGAGCCTCTATGAGACGGCCGCGTGGTGGCTCTCGTACCATGTCGAGGGATACCTCGCCTCGGGCGAAAGCCCCCGACGGCAGGGGAACGCGACTCCCTTCGTCGCCCCCTACGAGGTCTTCGCCACGGCCGACGGGGACCTCATGGTCACCGCCGGGAACGATCGCCTGTTCGTCTCGTTGTGCCGGGTGCTCGATCTGCCCGGCCTCGCGGAGGATCCGGCCTACGCCCACAATGCGGATCGGGTGGCCCATCGCGTCTCCCTCCATGAGCACTTGGAGAATCGTTTCAGAGACAAGGCCGCAGCGGAGTGGGAAGTCATTCTCGGCGCCGAAACGATCCCCTGCAGCCGGGTTCGCTCCGTGGCAGACCTGGTCGATGACCCACAGCTCGACGCCCTCGGGATGCTGGTGGGGATGCCGCACCCCGACATTCCCGACCTGCGTGTCGTCGACATCCCGCTCACGCTCAACGGGGAACGGGCCACCCACCGACTGCCTCCCCCCCGGCTCGGAGAACAGACCACCGCCATATTGGAGGAACTGGGAGTCCCACCGGGGGAGATTGACACGCTCGTTCGGGAACGAGTGGTCTCGTGCTAGCCGCCGAGCACGTCCCGAAAGGCGAGCGCGACCAGGCTGTCGCGGCGTCCGAGGATCCAAGAATGGCCACGCCTGACGCCTCACGATCGCACGGACGGGAGCGGAACCCGATCGCCTCGATCGTCCGCGTGCTCGACGCGATGGTCGAGTCGGAAGCCTCATCCTTCGGCGTGAGGGAACTGGCTCGCTCGCTCGGTGCCCCCCCGAGCTCCGTGCACCGGACGCTCGAGTCCGGAGCGGCGGTGAGCCTGGTCCGCGCGTCGGCATCGGGGCAGTGGGAACTCGGATGGGAGCTGTACCGCATCGCTTCCCTGGCCCAACGGAAGCAACCGTTCCTGGCGGTGGCTGAACTGCTCGATGCGTTGCGCGACCTCACCGCAGAGACCGCCTTTCTCGCCGTCTACGATCCCCGGCGTCACCAGCGCATGTACGTTGCCGCGTCACCGAGCCGCCGGAGTGTGCAGTTCGTTCCCCGGCTGTTCACGTGGCTCCCGCTGCACGCCACCGCATCCGCCATGGCCGTCCTGGCCCATCGATCCGCGGAGGAGCGGAAGGACCTCTACCAGCAGGGACTTCCCATCTTCTCCGGGCGGTCGCAGACACCACCAAAAGTCGAGAGGATCATGGCGTCGATTCGATCCGAGGGCTTTGCCCTGAGCCGCGATCAGGCCGACGTCGGGGCGAGTGCCATCGCCGCCCCCGTGCGGACCGCTGGTTCCGTCAACAGCAGCATCGGAGTGGCCGTGCCCAACCAGCGATTCGACGAAGCTACCCACGCGAACCTGGCCGGTGAAGTCATCCGCGCCGCAGAGGACGTCAGCCGACGTGTCGGGGACCCTCTCTCGGCGGCTGACGGCAGATAGCGATCACATCACGGGCACGGCATGATCGCTTTCGTGGGAGCAGTGTTCGTCGAGCGGGGTAACGAGCTCTCACAAGTGGTCGATCGATCCGCTAAATTGAGAACTCGACGCCCGTTCTTCGGCACGGGAAGTCGACACCAAAGGAGCACCTCATGCCATCTCGCGAATTGGATTTCCCCGTCTTCGACGCGGACAATCACATGTACGAGACGCCGGAAGCGTTCACGAAATACCTTCCACCGGAATACTCCGGATTGATCAAGTATGTGGAGGTCAACGGCCGTACGAAGATCGCGGTCAACAACCGGATAAGCGAGTACATCCCGAATCCGACCTTCAAGCGGGTGGCCCATCCCGGTGCCCAGGAGGAGTTCTTCAAGTCCGGCAACCCCGAAGGCAAGTCACGCCAGGAGCTCATCGGGCGGGGCATGGACGCCTTGCCCGGGTTCTCGAGTCCCGAACCACGGCTTGCCCTCATGGACGAGCTCGGCCTGGACCGGGCCTTGATGTGGCCCACGCTGGCCAGCCTGCTCGAGGAGCGGCTCGCTGACAATCCGCCGGCCACCCACGCCGTCGTCCATGCGCTCAATCAGTGGATGCACGAGCACTGGTCCTTCAACTACGAGAATCGCATCTTCCCCACTCCGGTGATCACCTTGTGCATCGTGGACAAGGCCCTCGAGGAGCTCGATTGGGTGCTCGAGCGCGGCGCGCGCATCGTGCTCATTCGGCCGGCCCCGGTCCCCGGGTTCATGGGTCCGCGGTCGATGGCCCTTCCCGAGTTCGATCCCTTCTGGACGCGGATCGCCGAAGCGCACATCGTGGTCGGCCTGCATGCGTCCGACAGTGGGTACCAGCGTTACGCCAACGAGTGGGAGGGCGTGCGCGACGGGGAGATGACCCCGTTCAAGGGCGGCTCGGGCTTCACGGCCATCGTCGGCCACCAGGGTCGACCGATCGTCGACACGATCGCCTCGTTGGTGGGGCACGGTTTGTGCTCACGGTTTCCGACCATCCGATTCGCTCCGGTCGAGAACGGAAGCAACTGGGTTCGACCGCTGCTCGCTGACATGGAGTACGCCTGGAAGCACAGCCCCAACGCATTTACCGAGCATCCGGTGGAGTCCTTCAAGCGGAACGTCTACGTGCACCCGTTCCACGAGGAAGACCCCAAGGGACTCATCGAGGTCCTGGGCGCCGATCGAGTGCTCTTCGGTTCGGACTATCCACACCCCGAAGGGATGGCGGACCCGATCTCCTTTGTCGATGAACTCTCGGGATTGCCCGAGGCCACCGTCAAGAAGGTCATGGGCGGCAATCTCGGCCGCCTCATGGGCATCGAAGAGGCAGCCTGACCCACGCGGCGGCCACTGGCCCGGCGGCCCGAACGATGGGGTCGCCGTCAGAGGTTGAACTCGCTCTGGGAGGAACGGCCGCCCGTGCTGCATCGGTTCGCGGTTCGAATCGGAAGCACGAATGAGTGCGCGTAGCATCGGGCAACCGCGCCAGGGGGGACGCCATGAAGGCAGTACGGAATGCACCGCCCGGGGTGGAGGTCGTCGACATGGACGAGCCGCAGGGCGACGGCGAGCTCGTGCGGGTCGTCGGGACGGGCATCTGTGCGTCGGACCTCATCTACCTGCGCTTCGGCAGCACCCAGATCGCAGGGCACGAGTTCGCCGGCCGGCTCAGTGATGGGACGCCGGTGGCGGTGGAGGCGATCTTCGGCTGCAGAAACTGCCCGCAGTGTGACATGGGCAGCTACAACCTCTGCGAACGCGGCCCGACCGCGCTGGGCATGTTCGATCCGGGTGGGATGTGCGAGTGGTTCTTGGCCCCCCGGCACGCGCTGGTGCCGCTCCCCCGGGAGCTTGACCTCGCTGACGCGGCCCTCGTGGAACCCGCATCCGTCGCCTGGCACAGCTGCCACACCGGCGGCGTGGGCCCCGACACCCGTGTGGCCGTCGTGGGTGCGGGCGCCATCGGCGTTCTGGCCGCCGCTTCGGCCCGGACCATGGGTGCGCCCGAGGTCGCGGTCGAGGCGCGCCACCCGCACCAGCACCAGGCGCGCGAGGGTCTCGGCGCGTCGACGCCGACCGGCGGCTACGACGTCGTCATCGAGACCGGGGGCAGCGAGAGTGCGCTGCACCGGGCGGTCCAGCTGGCACGGCCCGGTGGCACGGTGGTCTACCTCGGCACCTACGACCAAGGCGCGGCCTGGCCCCACCACGAGGCGTTCCTGCGCGAGATCGCTCTTCGCCCGTCGTTGGGCTATGGCAGCCACCACGGCCGGCGGGAGTTCGCCGAGGCGGCCGACATGCTGGCCGCCCGGCCCGAGCTGACCAGGATGCTGATCACGCACCGATTCCCCATCGAGGACGCCCCCGAAGCCTTCCGCGTGGCGCAGGACAAGTCGCAGGGAGTCTTCCGCGTCGTCGTTGAACCCTGAGGTCCTCGCTGGCTGGGGGGTTGGGAGGTTCGGTCCGCTCGACGAGCTCGAGCGTGGCCTCGCATGGGTGGGTCTCGTGGGCGCCGCTACAGGCCGACCGGGCGCGTCCCGATCACGCCCTTCGCCTCGAGCCGCTCGATCTCCGCCCCGTCGAGTCCGAGGATGGACGACAACACCTCGTGGTTGTGCTGTCCGAGCGTCGGCGCCGGGCAGCGGATCCACCGGTCGATCCCCGACCAACGGTAGGGCAGGGTGGTCACACGGATGCGACCCGCCACGGGGTGGTCGCACCACTCGGCGAAGCCGCGGGCCTCGAAGACCGGCTGGGTCACCACGTCGCGGTTGTCGACCACCGGTGCCGCGGCGACGCCCGCCGCCCACAACTGCTCGACGACGTCGTCGCGCTCCCGGGCCCCGAACCAATCGGCGAGGCGCTGGTCCAGGCGATCATGGGCGTCGAAGCGTCCGGCGACGGTCGACAGCGCGGGATCCTGCGCCCATGCGGGCGCCCCGAGCAGGTCCACCAGTGCGGGCCACTGCGCGTCCTCGACCGATACCGCGATCCAGTGCTCTTCGCCTTGACAACGGTAGACGCCCTGCGGGGCCCTCTCCCGTGACCGGTTGCCGAGCCGCTCACCGACCCGTCCGAAGGCGCTGAACTCCAGGATCTCCTCGGCGGCCAGGTTCAGCGCGCTCTCGACCAGTGGTGCCTCGATCAGGCACCCCACGCCGGTGGCATCACGCTGCTGGAGCGCGGTGAGGATGGCGAAGGCGGCGTGCATCCCGCCGAGCGGATCGCAGGGACCGGTGGGCATGACCGGTGGCCCGTCCCGGTAACCGGTCGCCCACGACAGGCCCGACACCTGCTCCACGGTCTGGGCGAACCCCACGAGGTCGCGCCACGGCCCGTCGAGCCCGAACGCCGGCATGCGGCACATGACGAGGCGGGGGTTGACCCGCTCGAGGCGCTCCCAGCCCAGATCCCAGTTCTCGATCACCCGCGGGGTGTAGTTCTCGACCATCACATCCGCCCAGGCGACGAGCCCGAGGAACAGCTCACGTCCCCGCTCGGAGCCGAGGTCGAGGGTGATGTCGCGCTTGTTGGTGTTGATGCTCAGGAAGAAGCAGCTCCGCTCCCACCACTCGTCGAGGGAGGCGAAGGGCTGAGCGGCCGCCGGCCGCATGCCGTCGATGACCTGGACCGATTCCACGTGCACCACGTCAGCACCGAGGGCGGCCAGCAGCTGCGTCGAGCTCGGACCGGCCCACCAGGCAGTGGTGTCGAGGACCTTGAGGCCAGCCAGCGGGAGATCACCGGCCTCGCCTGCGTCGTCTGCACCTCTCCGGTGGGCCGTGTCCGCCGGCAGGACCAGCGGCGTCCGCTCCGCCCGGGTGGGAGCACGATGCCGTGCCCCGGGACGACGACCGTCGATGGCGTACGGCGGGCGAGGAGCGGTGTTCGCGTAGGGATCGTTGACGAAGACGCCGCGCTCGACGAAGTGGTCGAGACCGGGGAGCAACTCCCCGTTCCCGATGGGCGCCGCCGGGATGCGCAACCCCCTCGCCAGCTCCAGCACCTCGGCCGTCGTGTGCTCCAGGAGCCATGACCTGGTGCTGCGCTCGAACTCCGCCTTGCGCACCGGGTCCGACCGGACGTCGGTGTCTCCCAGCAGGTCCGCCCGACCCACGAGCAGGATCAGGTCCTCCAGCTTCTGGGCGGAGTTCGTGTTCAGCCCGATCCACCCGTCGGCGGTCGCTTCGATGCCGGGGAACATGATCATGCGTCCCGGCCCGGGAGGAACGCCGCCGATCATCTGGAACATCAGGTCGGAGAACAAGTTCGTGGCGATCAGGACCGCCTCCGCCCAGGACACATCGATGTGCGCGCCCCTGCCGGTGCGAACAAGGTGCCGCGCCGCGGCCAGTGCGGCCGGAGCCGCGAACGTACCCGCGGCCAGTTCCGAGAGGCGTCCAGCCGCATGGATCGGCTCCCGATCCGGCAGTCCCCGGCCGGCGATCGAGCCGCTGATCGCCTGCGCGGTGAAGTCGTTCCCCGGCGCGCCCTCCAGCGGCCCACGGCCGTACGGCGAGATCGTCACGACGACGTTGCCCGGGCGCGGCAGCAGCCCGGCTTCCTCGAGTGGCCCCGGCCCGAGACCGGCGACGACGACGTGGGCACGGCGCACCAGCTCGCGGACCGTTGGGTCACCGAGGTCCCCGACGGCGCCGCGCTTCCCGGCCGCCAGCCACCGGAAGAGCGGCCCGTCCGCGGCGCCCTCGGGCAGCTGTCCCCACCGCGTGACCCTGCGCAGCGCCGACCCCTCGTCTGGCTCGACGACGATGACGTCGGCTCCCGCATCGGCGAAGAGCTTCGTCGCATAGGCGCCGGCCACGCCGGCCGTCAGCTCCACGACGGTGTACCCGTCGAGCGCATCGATGGTCATGGGCGCCTCCACTGAGGGCGCACACTAACATGCGTACGCATGTAACATCCAGCGGCTACGGGCGACCGGCGCCGGCCACCTCCACCTCGGTGGCGTCGATCCGGCCCAGCGGCTCGCGCCGCACCGCCTCACGCTGGTACTCCGTGGCCACGCAGATGTACAGCGTCCGCCGGTCCGGTCCTCCGAGGACGCACGCCACCGGCACCTCACCGGGGAAGTCCACGGCGTGGGTCAACTCCCCACCGGGCCGGAGGCGGACGACACGAGCCCCGATGGGGTCGGCCACCCAGGCCGCACCGGCAGCATCGAGGCAGATCCCGTCCGGTGGAGCGAAGCCGGGACCGCTCGCAGAAGGCGGCACCGGGGCGAAGACCGAGCGATCCGACAAGGTGCCGTCCGATCCGACGGTGAACGCTGACAGCTGGAACGCGCTGCTCTCCGCCACAAGCAGGGTGCCACCGTCAGCGGTCAGGGCGGGACCGTTCGGTGCCCCGAGATCGTCGGCGACGGTCGAGTAGCTCCCATCGGGCTCCACGCACAGGAGCTGCCCCGGACGTGCACCGGCTCCGGGATCGTTCGGGTCCATGCCCATGTCGCCGACGTAGGCCCTGCCGTCAACGCCGACGATCATGTCGTTGAGGACCCCGCGTGCCACCGTGGAGAGATCGGCGTGCACACCGAGTGAGCCGTCCGCCTCGAGGCGATAGACCACCCTGCGCACCATGCCGACCACGAGCAGGCGCCCGTCGGCCAACCACCCGAGGCCCGATGGCTCATCGTCGGGGATCTCCGCCACGGTCTGCGCAACCACGTCGCCCCCGTCACCGACCTCCATGCGCAACACCCGATGGCCGTGGATGTCGCTGCACCACAGAGCTCCGTCATGCCAGCGTGGACCCTCGGGGAACCACAGCCCGTCGACCACGGTACGAAGGGCACCCTTCCACGACGTCGTTCCCATCTCGAGCTCCTTGTTGCCGGCCGTCGCGTCAGCGACGGTTCTCTTGATCCGCCCCGCTTCTCAACGTCGGCCCTCGTCCAGGGCCCTGTCGGCGTCGAGAGCGACGGCGTACCCCGCGTTGGCGGCGGCGACGGTCAATGCCTGTGCCGCGGAGAACTCCGTCTCCAGGCGCTCTTCGAGGCGTTCGAACAAGACACGCATGGCGGTCTCCACCACCTTGCGCCCCTTTTTGGTCAGCTCAATCACCACGGAGCGACCGTCGGCCGGATCGGGAAGCTTGCGGATGGTGCCGTTTCGCTCCGACCGCTGCAACGCCCGGGTTGCGCCGGGCTGGCTGAGGACGACGGCACGGGCCAGGTCGCTCATGGTGGTGCGGCGAGGCCCCGCACCGAGCAGCAGGAACACGAGGATGGAGAACTCGGTGCCTTCGATGCCCCGCTCCGCGAGCACCTCGCGGGTGAAGGCCTCGGTCAAGCGCCCGGCCCGCGTGGCCAGCAGCCACAACGCGACCGTCGATGGGGCGACGTCCGGGAACACCTCCGCCGAGCGGTCGAGGATCGCACCGACGTCACCGATCATCGCCCGTTCGGAAGAGCTCGCCATGGTCCCGTCAACCCTAGCCGGGGGCCCGACTCGATGCGCACGCATGTACACGGGAGGCCCGGGGCAACGGGGGGCCTCGGCCCCGGCACCGCGGCGACCGGCAGCGCCTGCGGTCGCTCGGCATCGTGACGAACGATCGAGCGGCGGTCGAGCGGGGCCGGGATGTTCGCCTCCCGGCCCGACGGGTGGCGGCCAGGCCCGCCGACCAGGACGCGGTCGGACCGCGAGAGGAAACCGCGGAGAAGAGACGCGGCGAGCCGGTCCGTCGCCGCTGGTAGGCACGCCAACCGAGCGCCCGGACCCGGCATCTTGGTACGGTTTTGCCCGGTCGCCGCGGCCCGATCCCCACTTCGGTCGGGATGCTGCTTGAATGGCCGATAGCAAGACTGCTCCCGGGGGGGTGTGAGGATGTTCTGCCAAGGACGAGTCGAGTTTCGAAAGTCGGCGCTGCCGCTGGTGTTGGCGACCTTCATGGTCACCATGACCTTCGTCGGACTGTCGTCGACGACCGCTGGCGCGGCGACGTCGGCCAACCGGGCGCTGTCGTCGAGCTCGTCGTCCGGCGACTGGCCCGGGGTCGGCAAGATCTGCGAGCCGGGACCCGGCGGCGCCTCCTCGGTGCGCG